>DASQDP010000088.1:0-48701 GCA_035634095.1 Nocardioidaceae bacterium
GGCGCAGGACGGCGGCGCAGGACGGCGGCGCAGGACGGCGACGCTGGACGGCGACGCAGGACGGCGACCTGTCGGTGGCGTCCGGCAGGATGGAGGAATGACGACGACGGCCAGCGGCAGGGCGTCCCGGCCCCGCGGCGGGCGAGGGGGTACGACGAGCGACACGGACGCGCTCGCCGCGTTCAGCGAGCCCACCCGCACCTGGTTCTCGGCCGCGTTCGCCTCCCCCACTCCGGCGCAGGTCGGGGCATGGCGGGCCATCGCCGCCGGACGGAACGCGCTGGTGGTGGCACCGACCGGGTCGGGCAAGACCCTCTCGGCGTTCCTCTGGTCCCTGGACCGGCTCGCCACCGCGCCCCCGCCCGAGGACAAGCTGCAGCGGTGCCGGGTGCTCTACGTGTCCCCGCTCAAGGCGCTCGCCGTGGACGTGGAGCGCAACCTGCGAGCGCCGCTGACCGGCATCCGGCACACCTCTGACCGGCTCGGCGTCCCGGCTCCCGACATCACTGTCGGCCTCCGGTCGGGAGACACGACGGCCACCGACCGGCGAAGGCTCGGCAGCACACCGCCGGACATCCTGATCACCACCCCCGAGTCGCTGTTCCTGATGCTCACCTCGCAGACCCGCGAGACGCTTCGCGGCGTCGAGACCGTGATCGTCGACGAGGTGCACGCCGTGGCCGGCACCAAGCGCGGAGCCCACCTCGCGCTGTCTCTCGAGCGTCTCGATGCGCTGCGCCGGCAGGTCGACGCGGAGCCCGCGCAGCGCATCGGCCTGTCGGCCACCGTCCGTCCGGTCGAGGAGGTGGCCCGGTTCCTGGGTGGCAGCCGCCCGGTCGAGGTGGTGGCTCCCGCCTCGACGAAGCAGTGGGACCTCTCCGTCGTGGTGCCGGTGGAGGACATGACCGAGCTGGCGCTCGCCGCGGCGGCCGACGAAGTGGGCGAGGGCTCGGCCGCCGGCAGCGCAGAGCGCCGCGGCTCGATCTGGCCGCACGTGGAGGAGCGGGTCGTCGACCTCATCGAGCAGCACCGCTCGACGATCGTGTTCGCCAACTCCCGGCGGCTCGCGGAGCGCCTCACTGCCCGTTTCAACGAGATCGCCACCGAGCGCGCCGACCTCCCGCCCGGTGAGACGGTCGAGACCCTCGGGCCGGTCGAACCCACCGAGACCCTCCGGCCGGGCGAGGCCCTCGGGAGTCCGTCCCGGGCGCCGGCCCAGGTGATGGCGCAGGCGGGCACCGCCCAGGGAGCCGGCGCCGTCATCGCCCGAGCCCACCACGGCTCGGTCTCCAAGGAGCAGCGAGCGCTCATCGAGGACGACCTCAAGCGGGGACGGCTGCCCTGCGTGGTGGCCACCTCGAGCCTCGAGCTGGGCATCGACATGGGGGCGGTCGACCTGGTGGTGCAGATCGAGTCGCCGCCCTCGGTAGCCTCAGGACTGCAGCGCGTCGGCCGCGCGGGCCACCAGGTCGGCGAAACCTCGCGCGGGGTGCTGCTGCCCAAGCACCGTGGCGACCTGGTGCACACCGCCGTCGCCGTGGAGCGGATGAGGGCCGGCGCGATCGAGTCGCTGCGAGTGCCCACCAACCCGCTCGACGTGCTCGCGCAGCAGGTGGTCGCGGCAACCGCCCTCGACGAGTGGGACGTCGACGAGCTGTTCACGCTGGTGCGCCGGTCCGCCCCGTTCGCGACGCTCCCCCGCTCGGCGTACGACGCGACGCTCGACCTGCTGTCCGGGCGCTACCCCTCCGACGAGTTCCGCGAGCTGCGACCACGGGTGGTGTGGGACCGGGTCGCGGGCACGCTCACCGCTCGGCCGGGCGCACAGCGGCTGGCAGTGACCAGCGGCGGCACCATCCCGGACCGCGGGCTCTTCGGGGTGTTCCTGGTGGGAGAGAAGGCGTCGAGGGTCGGTGAGCTCGACGAGGAGATGGTCTACGAGTCCCGCGTGGGCGACGTGTTCGCGCTGGGGGCGACCTCGTGGCGGATCGAGGACATCACCCACGACCGGGTCCTGGTGTCCCCGGCTCCGGGCCAGCCCGGCAAGCTGCCGTTCTGGAAGGGCGACCAGCTGGGACGGCCCGCGGAGCTCGGCGCGGCGATCGGCGAGTTCACCCGAGAGCTCGGCGCGATGACGAAGGAGCAGGCGGTCGCTCGGTGCGCCGAGGCCGGCCTCGACGACTGGGCCGCGGACAACCTGGTGGCGTTCCTCGAGGAGCAGCGCGAGGCGGTGAGCACGCTGCCCTCGGACAGGACGGTGCTCGTCGAGCGGTTCCGCGACGAGCTGGGCGACTGGCGGATCGTGGTGCACTCGCCGTACGGCGCCCAGGTGCACGCCCCGTGGGCGCTGGCGATCGGCGTGCGGCTGCGGGAGCGCTACGGCATCGACGCCCAGGCGATGGCCGGTGACGACGGCATCGTGCTGCGCGTGCCGGAGACCGACCAAGACCCTCCCGGCGCCGACGTCGTGGTCTTCGACGCCGACGAGATCCAGGACGTCGTCACCGCCGAGGTCGGCGGGTCGGCGCTGTTCGCGTCCCGGTTCCGCGAATGCGCGGCCCGTGCGCTGCTGCTTCCCCGTCGTGACCCCGGCCGCCGCTCGCCGCTGTGGCAGCAACGCCAGCGCAGCGCCCAGCTGCTGGAGGTCGCGGTCAAGTACCCATCGTTCCCGATCGTGCTGGAGGCGGTCCGGGAGTGCCTGCAGGACGTCTACGACGTGCCGGCTCTGGTCGCGCTGATGCGTGACCTGTCCTCGCGGAGGATCCGGGTCGTCGACGTGACCACGACGCAGCCGTCGCCGTTCGCCCGGTCACTTCTGTTCGGCTACGTCGCCGCGTTCATGTACGAAGGCGACTCCCCCGTCGCGGAGCGCAAGGCCGCGGCCCTCTCCCTCGACCAGGGGCTGCTCGCCGAGCTCCTCGGTCGCGCTGAGCTGCGCGAGCTTCTCGACGCGGACGTGCTCACCGAGCTCGAGCTCGAGCTGCAGCGCCTGACCCCCGACCGCCGGGCCCGCGACGTCGAAGGGGTCGCTGACCTGCTCCGGCTGCTGGGTCCGCTGTCGGCCGAGGAGGTAGCCGCCCGCAGCATCGGGTCGGGCGCCGGCGGGTCGCCGGGAGCGCCGGCCTCCGCCGGCACGGTGGACGCCTGGCTGCGGCAGCTGGCCGGCTCCCGCCGCGCCGTCACGGTGCGGATGGGCGGCACCGAGCGCTGGACGGCCGTGGAGGACGTCGCCCGCCTGCGCGACGGGCTGGGCGTCCCCGTGCCGCCGGGCACGCCGGAGGTGTTCACCGAGCCGGTCGAGGACCCGCTGGCCGACCTGGTCGCCCGCTTCGCGCGCACCCATGGCCCCTTCACCGCCGCCGATGTCGCCGCCCGCCTCGGGCTCGGGGTGGCTGTCGCCTCGCAGACGCTGACCCGGCTGGCCGCCCAGGGCCGGGTGCTGGAAGGCGAGTTCCGGCCGGCCGGCGTCGGCGCGGAATGGTGCGACGCAGAGGTGCTGCGCAGGCTCCGGCGCCGCTCCCTTGCGGCTCTGCGCAAGGAGGTGGAGCCGGTGGAGCCGTCCACGCTCGGGCGGTTCTTGCCGGTCTGGCAGAACGTCGGCGGGCGGCTGCGCGGCATCGACGGCGTCGTCGCGGTGGTCGACCAGCTCGCCGGGTGCGCCGTCCCCGCCTCGGCGCTGGAGCCTTTGGTGCTGGCGAGCCGGGTCGCGGACTACACGCCCGCGATGCTCGACGAGCTCACCGCGACCGGCGAGGTGGTGTGGGCCGGACACGGGACGCTCCCCGGTGCCGACGGCTGGCTCTCGCTGCACCTGGCCGACAACGCCCCCCTGACGCTGCCCGACCGGGTGTCCATGGCGGATCTGGAGACCACGCCGCTGCACGACGCCGTGGTGGAGGCGCTCTCGGGCGGGGGCGCCTACTTCTTCCGCCAGCTCTCGAACGCCAGCGGCGCCGTTCTTCGGGACGGCTCGCCCACCGCCTCCCCGGGGGCTCCCGACGACACGGCACTGGAGGCCGCGCTGTGGGACCTGGTGTGGGCCGGCCGGTTGACCAACGACACGCTGGCGCCGGTGCGGGCGCTGACCTCCCAGGGCCGCACGGCGCACCGCTCGCGCCGCACTCCCCCACGGGCGCGGGTGGCCACCCGCAGGTTGCCCCGGGGCGGTCCTTCGCTGCCCAGCCGGACGGGCCCGCCGAGCACCGTCGGACGCTGGTCGCTGCTTCCCGACCTGGAGAAGGACAGCACCCGGCGGGCGCACGCGTCGGCCGAAGGGCTGCTGGAGCGGCACGGCGTCGTGACCCGCGGCGCGGTCACCAGCGAGCGGGTGCCCGGCGGCTTCGCCGGCGTGTACAAGGTCCTGGCCGCCTTCGAGGACTCCGGTCGCTGCCGGCGCGGGTACTTCGTGGGGTCGCTGGGAGCCGCGCAGTTCGGGGTCCCCGGCGCGGTGGACCGGCTGCGGTCGTTCTCCCGCGAGGTCGGGTCCGGTGACCTCGAGCAGCCCGGGGACCGGCCACGGGCCGTTGCCCTGGCGGCCACCGACCCGGCCAACCCCTACGGCGCGGCGCTGCCCTGGCCCGAGCGGATCGTCGCCGACGCTGCCGAGGGCACCGGACACCGGCCGGGACGCAAGGCGGGCGCGCTGGTCGTGCTCGTGGACGGCGACCTCGCCGTCTACGTCGAGCGGGGCGGCCGGACGCTGCTCACCTTCGCCGAGGACGGCGACGCCCTGTCCGCGGCGATGGGCGCACTCGCGACCGCCGTCCGTCAGGGAGCGCTGGGACGGCTGACGGTGGAGCGCGCCGACGGCGAGAACATCCTGGCCACCGGCGAGCGTCCCTCCGAGCTGCGGCAGGCCCTGGAGGACGCTGGGTTCCTGGTCACCCCGCGCGGACTGCGGCTGCGTGGCTGAGCCGCCGGCCCCCTCGCGCGCCGACCCCGCGCGCCTGCGGGCCGACTGCTCCCGATGCGCCGGCCTGTGCTGCGTGGTGCCGGCGTTCGCCCGGTCGGCAGACTTCGCCCTGGACAAGCCGGCGGGTGTGGCATGCCCCCACCTGGCCGACGCGCCCGGCCAGTTCGGGTGCCGGATCCACGACGAGCTCCGGCCGCGCGGGTTCCCCGGGTGCACGGCCTACGACTGCTTCGGCGCCGGACAGCTCGTCGTCCAGCACACCTACGGGGGGGCGACCTGGCGGAGCTCCCCTGGGCTGGCGGCCCAGATGTTCGCGGTCTTCGTCGTGGTGCGCCCGCTGCACGAGCTGCTGTGGCTGCTGACCCAGGCAGCCGCCCTCGGGGCGGCGGCACCGGTGCGCGGCGCGTTGGACCTCGCGGCGGCCGAGGTCGAGCGGTTGGTCCAGGGGCCGGCGGACCGGCTCGTGGCAGTGGACGTGGACGAGGTGCGCGCCGCCGTCGTACCCCTGCTCAGGCATGCCAGCGAGCTGGCGCGCGCCCCCGAGTCCGGGCCGGACCTGTCCGGCACGGACTTGGTCGGGCAGCGGCTGGGCGGCCTCCGCGGCGCCAGCCTGCGCGGCGCGCTGCTCCTCGGTGCCGACCTGCGGGACGCCGACCTGCACCTCGCCGACGTGACCGGAGCAGACCTGCGCTCCGCCGACGTCCGGGGCGCCGACCTGCGCCAGGTGCTGTTCCTGAGCCAGCCCCAGGTCGCCAGCGCCCGGGGCGATGAGCGCACGCTCCTGCCCCAGGGCCTGCGCCGGCCCGAGCACTGGTCGGACCCCGGCTCCTCGTGAGATGCCTGTCTACCGCCGGACCCGTGGCCGCCGGCGGTACCCTGCGGCGGATGCCCGAGCTGCCCTTCGTCGCGGACGCCGCCGGCGTCTGTGCCCGGGCACGGGCCTGACCGGTGCCGGAGGGTGACACCGTCTGGCGCACCGCGCTTCACCTCGACCGTGCGCTGAGCGGGTCCACGCTGCTGGCGACCGACTTCCGGGTCCCGGCTCACGCAACGCTGGACCTGTCCGGCCGCCGGGTCCAGACGACCCTCGCGCGCGGGAAGCACCTGCTCACCCGGATCTCACCGCCGGGCGACGCGACGGGCAGCGGTGACACCCTGCACACCCACCTGAAGATGGAAGGCTCGTGGCACCTCTACAAGCCGGGCAGCCGTTGGCGGCGACCGGCGCACGAGGCGCGGGTGGTCCTGCGCACCGAGGCATGGACCGCGGTCGGCTTCGCGCTGGGCGTGGTGGAGGTGCTCCCCAGCGACGGCGAGCACCTCGCCGTCGGCCATCTGGGGCCGGACCTGCTCGGTCCGGACTGGGACGAGCAGGAGGCGCTGCGTCGGCTGCTCGTCGACCCGACGCGACCGGTGGCCGACGCGATCCTCGACCAGCGCAACCTCGCCGGGCTGGGCAACCTCTACAAGAGCGAGCTCTGCTTCCTGGCCGGCCTGCACCCGCGCCTGCCCGTCGGGCAGGTGCCCGACCTCCCCCGGCTGGTACGCCGGGCGCGCTCGGCGCTCGAGGCGAACAAGATGCGGGTGGAGCAGTCGCTGACCGGCGACCTGCGCAAGGGACGGCAGCGCTGGGTCTACCGGCGCGAGGGTGAGCCCTGCCGGCGCTGCGGCAGCGCGATCCAGGTGCACCTGCAGGGGACTGCGACCCAGGAGCGCGCGACGTACTGGTGCCCGCGCTGCCAGCCCGAGCCGACCTGACCACCGACGGAACGCGGACGGTCCGAGGGCTGACGACCCAGGCCCGTGCCGGGTCAGGCGGCAGAGGCGACGACGTCGCCGGGACGCGGCCCCGGTCGCGGACGCAGCGGCTGCGCCAGGCTGGTGGCGTCGATGGTCTCGAGCTGCATCGCGAGAGCGGCCTCCTCGAGCGCGACGGCGTCGCTGACCTCGGACAGGATCGCGGAGAGCGGGACGTCGAGCGCGGCGCAGATCGAGGCCAGCAGCTCGGAGGACGCTTCCTTCTGGCCGCGCTCGATCTCGGAGATGTACCCCAGGCTGACCCGGGCCTCCGCGGACACCTCTCGCAGCGTCCGCCCCTGGCGCATCCGCTGGGCACGCAGGACCTCACCGAGCAGACGTCGGAAGATCACCACGGGCGCTGCCCCTTCCTGGGTGTGCGAGTCCGGGACCTGAACTGAGAGGCCAACGCTACCCGCTGAGGAAACCTTCCCGGCACCGACCCGACCAAACGTTCACTACGGGCTGAACCCGCGCCGTCCACGGCTCGGCCCGTCAGCCCGCCCGCCTGCGGTCCGGTCGCTAGCGTGAGCAGGTGCCCCTACCGATCGAGGACTACGCCCTGCTCGGAGACACCGGCACGGCCGCCCTGGTCGGCAGGGACGGCTCGGTGGACTGGCTCTGCCTGCCGCGGTTCGACTCCCCCGCTTGCTTCGCCGCGCTGCTCGGTGGCCCTGAGCACGGGCGGTGGCTGCTCGGCCCGGCCGACGAGGGCGTGGCGTGCAGCCGTCGGTACGTCGAGCACAGTCTCGCGCTCGAGACGACGTACACCTGCGACACCGGCCGGGTCACGGTGCTCGACGTGATGCCGGTCGACGACGGCCGCGCGGACCTGGTCCGTCGGGTCACCGGTGTCGAGGGGACGATGACCTTCCGGCACGAGTGGGTGGTGCGGCTCGGGTACGGCAAGATCCGCCCGTGGGTGCGCCGTCAGGACATGCACGGCCTGCCGGTGATCACCGCGGTCGCAGGACCGGACCGGCTGGTGCTGCGGGGACCTCGTCTGCCTCGCGCCTCGAACGGGCGGCACGTCGACGAGTTCGAGGTTCGGGCCGGTGACGAGCTGACCTTCTCCACGACCTGGGTCGCCTCGCACCACGACCTGCCCGAGCCGCTGCAGTTCGGGTCGCGGATCACCTCGTCCATCGACCGCGCCAACGACTGGGCCCGGACGTGCCGCTACGACGGCCCGTACCGCGAGGCGGTCATCCGCTCGCTGGTGACCCTCCGCGCACTGACGCACGGCGGGACCGGCGGCATCGTCGCGGCCCCCACCACCTCGCTGCCCGAGGACTTCGGCGGCGAGCGCAACTGGGACTACCGGTTCTGCTGGCTGCGCGACGCGTCCCTGACCCTGGAGGCGCTGCTCGAGTCCGGGTACGGCGGTGAGGTGCGGCTGTGGCGCAACTGGCTGCTGCGCGCCGTCGCCGGTGACCCGCAGGACCTGCAGATCATGTACGGCGTGGACGGCGGCCGCGACCTGCCGGAGCGGACGCTGGACCACCTGCCCGGATACGCCGGGTCGCGCCCGGTGCGCATCGGCAACGGCGCCGTGAGCCAGCGCCAGACCGACGTGCTCGGGGAGGTGATGATCGCCCTGGAGATGGCCCGCGACATCGGCGCCGAGGACGACGAGGACTCCTGGTCCATGCAGCGCACGCTGGTCAACGAGCTGGCCGAGCACTGGGACGAGCCGGACAACGGGCTGTGGGAGATCCGCGGGCCGCTGCGCCGGTTCACCCACTCCCGGGTGATGGTGTGGGTGGCCTTCGACAGGGCCATCACCGCGGTCGAGGAGCACGGCCACAGCGGCCCGGTGGAGCGGTGGCGGGAGATCCGCGACGCCGTGCGCGAGGAGGTGCTCACGCGCGGCTTCGACCCGCGGCGCAACACCTTCACCCAGCACTACGACACCACCGAGGTGGACGCCTCCTTGCTGGTGCTGTCCGACGTGGGGTTCCTGGCCGGCGATGACCCGCGGATGCTGGGCACGATCGCCGCGGTCGAGGAGGACCTGATGCGCGACGGGCTGCTGCTGCGGTACCGCACGGAGTCCGGCGTCGACGGCCTGTCCGGGCAGGAGCACCCGTTCCTTGCCTGCTCGTTCTGGCTGGTGGAGGCCTACGCCCTGGCCGACCGGCTCGAGGACGCGGAGGCGCTGATGGAGCGGCTGCTGGCGCTGCAGAACGACGTCGGACTGCTGGCCGAGGAGTACGACCCGGTGCGGCGGCGGTTCGTGGGCAACTTCCCGCAGGCCTTCTCCCACCTGACCCTGGTGGGTGCGGCACACCAGCTCGAGCGCGCCGTACGACGGGCCCGCCCGGCCTCCACCCGGCCGGCGAAGCAGGTCAGGGGCTAGCGCGCGTCGACGCCGGCGCGACCCTTGCGGCGCACGCCGATCGCCTTGAGGACGTAGTCGACACCGGTCACGACCGTCAGCGCGACGGCTGCCGCCATCACGACCACCGCGACCCACCACAGCACCAGGCCCGCGGTCGCCCAGGGCCCGTCGAGGAGCTTCAGCGGGAGGATCAGGCCGCCGAGGGCCACCGTCTGCAGCACCGTCTTGAGCTTGCCTCCCCGGCCCGCTGCCATCACGCCGTAGCGGATGACCCACAGCCGGAGCAGGGTGATCCCCCACTCCCGCAGCAGCACCAGCGCCGTCACCCACCACCACAGCTCACCGATCAGGGAGAGCCCCACGAACGCCATCCCGGTGAGCGCCTTGTCCGCGATCGGGTCCGCGATCTTGCCGAAGTCGGTCACCAGGTCGCGGCTGCGGGCGATGTCGCCGTCGATCTTGTCGGTGATCATCGCCGCGACGAACAAGCCCCAGGCGACGAGCCGCCACGTCACCGAGTCGCCACCGTCGACGAGCAGCGCCCAGCCGAAGAACGGCACCATCACGATGCGGAGTGTGGTCAGCGCGTTGGGCAGGTTCCAGTTCGAGGGGACCACCCGCTTGTCGGTCACGACACCGGCTCCGCGACCAGGTCGACACCGTCCGAGGCGACGACCACGGTGGCCACCAGGTCGCCGACCTGGGCGCCCTGCGGCAGACCCGTGACCGTCGTGGTGCCGTCCACCTCCGGTCCCTGGTGCGCACCGCGGCCCTCCGCGGTGTCGCCGGCCAGGCTCTCCAGCAGCACCTCGACGCGGCTGCCGACGCGCTCCTCGGCTCGCTCGGAGGTGAGCTGCTCGACCAGGCGGGTGACGTGTTCGGCACGGTCCCGGATCTCGTCCTCGTCGAGCTTCCCGTCGTGCCCGGCGGCTTCCGTGCCGTCCTCGTCGGAGTAGCCGAAGACGCCGACCGCGTCGAGCCGGGCGGCCACCAGGAAGTCGCACAGCGTGGCCAGGTCCTGGTCCGTCTCGCCGGGGAAGCCGACGATCACGTTCGAGCGGATCCCGGCCTCGGGCGCCTGCGAGCGGATCGAGCCGACCAGCGCGAGGAAGCTGTCCGGGTCGCCGAAGCGCCGCATCCGTCGGAGCACCGGGTTCGAGGCGTGCTGGAAGGACAGGTCGAAGTAGTCGGCCACCCCGGGCGTCGTCGCGATGGCGGTGACCAGACCGGGACGCGTCTCGGCGGGCTGCAGGTAGGAGACCCGCACCCGCTGCACCCCGTGCACCTCTGCCAGCTCGGGCAGCAGCGTCTCCAGCAGCCGCAGGTCGCCGACGTCCTTGCCGTAGGAGGTCGAGTTCTCGCTCACCAGGAACAGCTCGCGCACGCCCTGCTCGGCGAGCCACCGCGCCTCGGCGAGCACGTCGGCGGGCCGCCGGGAGACGAAGGAGCCGCGGAACGAGGGGATCGCGCAGAACGTGCACCGCCGGTCACAGCCGCTCGCGAGCTTCAGCGGTGCCATCGGGCCCGCGCCGAGCCGGCGTCGTACGGCGCGCGGGCCGGACTGCGGACCCGCCCCCCCAGGCAGGTCGGGCGCAGACCCGTCGAAGGCGCGCACGTGCCCGGGCACCACGACAGTGCCGGCGTCGCGGGCCGCCGGGGAGAGCGGCAGCAGGCGGCGGCGGTCCTGCGGGGTGTGCGGGTGCTGCTGCTCGCCGGCGAGGACCGAGCGCAGGCGGGCGGCGATGTCGGGGTAGTCGTCGAAGCCGAGCACCGCGTCGGCCTCCGGCAGCGAGTCCGCGAGGTCCTTGCCGTAACGCTCCGCCAGGCAGCCGACGGCGACCACCGCGCGCGTGGTCGAGCCTGCCTTGAGGTCGGCGGCCTCCAGCAGGGTGTCCACCGAGTCCTTCTTGGCCGCCTCGACGAAGCCGCACGTGTTGACGACGACGGTCTCGGCGTCCTCGGGGTCCTCGACGAGCTGGAACCCGCCTCCCTCGAGCCGCCCGGCGAGCTCCTCGGAGTCCACGTCGTTGCGGGCGCAGCCGAGCGTCACCAGCGCGACGGTGGTGAGCGGCGGGTTCTCCGGGAGTGCAGTCATGACCGTCTCGAGTATGACGCTCACGCGGTCGCCGCCGCGAGCCGGAGCGTGCCCCGGGGCATGACCGGGGCGTTCAGCGGACGAATCGGTGCAGCGTGCGCGCGGCGGGCCCGCCCGGCTCCCCCACCAGCCCGCGGTCCGTGCCGTTCAGCGACACCGCGATCACCCCGCCCACGGTGGCCTGCACGCGCACCGGGGGGACCACCTGCAGCGTCCGCTCCGTGCCCGGCGCCACCGTGCCCGCCCAGGTCACCTCGCCGCTGCGGTCGCGCACCACGACCCGGGAACCGTCCTGCGCTCCCGCGAGCGTCACCTCGACCGGCTTGACGCTCGTCACCGGCGGGATGCCTTCGGGGTCGCCGGCCTTGGACGGCTCGTCGGCCACGGCGGCGGCCGAGGCGTCGAGAACCGGAGGCGCCAGCACCTCTGTCGGCTCGGCGGCGAACAGCCGCACCACCCCCCAGGTGAGCACCAGCGCCAGCACCACGCCGACCAGCAGCGCCCAGTTCGGCCCCCCCACGGTGCTCCGCATGCTGCCGGTCATGCCGGTCGCCAGCTCCGCCTCGAACACCCTGCGGGCATTGACGGGGGCGGAGGCGTAGCGGGTGTCGAAGTGCTGGAGCAGCGGCGCCGGGTCGCGTCCGAGCACCCGGGCAAGGGTCCGCAGGTGCCCGCGAGCGTAGAAGTCCCCGCCGCACGGCAGGAAGTCGTCGACCTCGATCGACTCGATGACGTGGGGACGGATGCGGGTGCGCTCGGCGAGCTCGTCGACGCTGAGACCCACCCGCCGCCGGGCGGCCGCGAGCTCGGGTCCGATGACCGGGTCGGCGGCGGGCTGGAGGGCGTCGTCGGCCAGCCGTACCGTGACGGGCTCCTCCAGCACGGTCAGCGCCGTACGCCGAACCGGCGCCGACTCGGCCGGCGGGGCCGCGGCGGGGTCGAGGAGGGTGACCGAGCCGTCGGGCACGACGTCGGCGCGGAGGGCGTGGCGGGTCTCCCGCAGCGGGAGCGCGGACCGTCCGAGGCGGCCGGACCGCTGCGCGGGCAGCGCTGCATCCGCGCCGCCACCGTCCTCCTCGGCGATCCCGTCGGCCGTGGGGCTGCTAGTGCCGTTGCTGTCGTGGCCGAGGGAGTGAAGCGCGTTCGTGTCGTCGTGGTCGGGGTCTGACGGCTCGGTGCCCGCGTCCCGGCCGCGCGCTCGGGCCACCCGGGAGACGGCCGTCCCCAGCAGGCCGAGCCCTCGCAGGCCGCCGCCGGCCGGGCCGCCCGGTCGTGGCTGGGAGCCCTCCTCCAGGTCCGCCGGCTCGGCAGGCTCGAGGTCCGTCCCCGGCGCCGGCCGGACCGTCCCAGGCAGCTCGGGGTACGCCGCCTCGGCGGGCTCGACCTCGGCCACGCGAGCCGGCTCGGCGGGTGTGCGGGTGCGCAGGGACACGTCCACCGCGCCTCGGCCGAGTGCCGCGAGCGCGTCCGCGAGCGCGGAACCACGGGTGGAGGCGTGGGTGGTCAGGCTGATCGGGACGGCCAGCGGGGCGCCGTACGCCTTCCTGTTCCTCGCGGCCGCCCGGCGACCCCGGGGGTCGAGGCCCTCCAGGGCCTGGTCCGGGACGCGCGGCACGACCACCAGCCGGCCGTCGTGCAGCGGTCCACGCCGGGGCTGGACGACCACCTCCCGGACCGCGTCCCAGGCCAGGCCGCGCCAGTGGTGGCCCAGCCGCAGCCGCACACCCAGGTCGTCGGCGACCAGCAGTGGCGTCCTGGCGTCGACCAGGTGGGCCAGGTGCACCGCCGCGATGGCCGCCATCAGCGCACACAGGACCCAGTCGAGGACATCGGCGGACTGGGTGGCCCGCCACAGGTAGGCGATCGCGACCGCCGACGCTGCGGCACCGACGAGCGCCGCCAACCCCGCGTTGCGGCGCACCACCACGGTCTCGGGAGCGGGGGCGGGGCCGCCCACCGACGGGACCCCGGGGTCGGACGCCACGGCGCCGTGCTCGTGCGCGGTGGGCAGGCCACCGGGCTCCTCCCGCGGCTCGCGGTCGCGGACGTCCGAGATGGCTGTGCTCACAGTTCCCCCTGCAGGGTGGTGATGACGCTGTCGAGGTCGTCAGGCTTGATGAGCACGTCGCGGGCCTTGGATCCCTCGCTCGGGCCCACCACACCCCGGCTCTCCAGGATGTCCATCAGACGGCCGGCCTTGGCGAAGCCCACGCGCAGCTTGCGCTGCAGCATCGACGTGGAACCGAACTGGGTGGTGACCACCAGCTCGACGGCCTGCACCACCAGCTCCAGGTCGTCGCCGATGTCGTCGTCGAGCTCCCGCTTGGACGCCGCGGCCGCGGTGACGTCCTCGCGGTACGTCGGCGCGAGCTGCTGCTTGCAGTGCTCGACGACCGCGTGCACCTCGGCCTCGGTGACCCAGGAGCCCTGCACGCGCACCGGCTTGCTGGCGCCCATGGGCAGGAACAGCCCGTCGCCCTGCCCCACCAGCTTCTCGGCACCCGGCTGGTCGAGGATCACCCGGGAGTCGGCCAGCGAGGAGGTGGCGAAGGCCAGCCGGGAGGGCACGTTGGCCTTGATCAGCCCGGTCACCACGTCGACCGAGGGCCGCTGCGTCGCGAGGATGAGGTGGATGCCTGCGGCCCGTGCCAGCTGGGTGATGCGGACCACCGCGTCCTCGACGTCACGGGGCGCGACCATCATCAGGTCCGCGAGCTCGTCCACGACGACCAGCAGGTACGGGTACGGTGCGAGCACCCGCTCGCTGCCGGGCGGCACCTGCACCTTGCCGGCCCGGACCGCCTTGTTGAAGTCGTCGACGTGGCGGAAGCCGAAGGCGGCCAGGTCGTCGTACCGCAGGTCCATCTCGCGCACCACCCACGCCAGCGCCTCGGCGGCCTTCTTGGGGTTGGTGATGATCGGGGTGATCAGGTGGGGGACGCCCTCGTAGATGTTGAGCTCGACCCGCTTCGGGTCCACCAGGATCATCCGCACCTCGTCCGGCGTGGAGCGCATCAGGATCGAGGTGATCATCGAGTTCACGAACGAGGACTTGCCGGAGCCGGTGGCACCCGCGACCAGCAGGTGCGGCATCTTCGCCATGTTGGCGACCACGAAGCCGCCCTCCACGTCCTTGCCGAGCCCGACCACCATCGGGTGGTGGTCGTTGCGGGCGTTGCCGGAGCGGAGCACGTCCCCGAGGGAGACGATCTCCTTGTCGGTGTTGGGGATCTCGATGCCGATCGCGGACTTCCCGGGGATCGGGGACAGGATCCGGACGTCGGCCGACGCCACGGCGTAGGCGATGTTGCGGCCGAGCGCGGTGACCTTCTCGACCTTGACCGCCGGGCCGAGCTCCACCTCGTAGCGGGTGACCGTGGGTCCCCGGGTGTACCCGGTGACCTGGGCGTCGATGTCGAACTGCTCGAGCACCTCGGTCAGCCGGCCGACCACGGCGTCGGAGGCCTGGGAGCGGGCCTTGTGCACCGACCCGGGCTTGAGCACCTCGTTGGCGGGCAGCGAGTAGGTGATGTCGCCGGAGAGCGCCAGCTGCTCGACTCGTGCGGGCAGCGGGGTGTGCGGCGGCGGCTCGACCTTCTCGTCGGCGTCTCCGGCCTCCGTGCGCGCGTCGGTCGGGTGCGGCTGCTCGGGCACGAGGTCGCTGCGGGTGCTCCCCGACCTGCGCCTGTTGCCTGAGGTCGGGTCCTCCAGCACGGGGGTGTCGTAGGGCTGGTCGCCGCTGTGCGGATCGACCCCGCCGGAGCCATCCGGCGGCGATCCGGCGCCGAGGCGGCGGCGCGGGCGCGGAGTCGGCGCGGTCTCGTCTCCCGGGTCCGCCGCGTCAGTGCCCGCGCGGCGCCCAAGCATCGTGTCGCGCAGGTCACGGAGCCGATCGGGGATCCGGTAGACCGGGGTGGCGGTGACGACCAGCAGGCCGAAGACCGCCATGAATACCAACAGTGGTACGACGACCAGCCGACTGCGGAGCAGGTCCAGGAACAGGGAGGAGACCACGAAGCCGATCGCCCCCCCGGCCCGCTGCAGCGCCTCGGTGTCCCCGCGGCCCGGCTCGGGCATGCCGTGCGAGATGTGCACCAGGCCCAGCACCCCGAACAGCAGGGCCGTCCAGCCGATGACCTGGCGCCCGGCGGGACCGTTCCTCTCCGGGTCCCGGAGGTTGCGCCACGCCACGAAGCACAGCAGCAGCGGGACGAACCAGCCGACCAGCCCCACCGAGCCGGTGACGACGGTGCGGACGGCGTCGCCCGCCCCTCCGGGCAGCTGCCACCACACGGCCGCGGCCACCACCACGGCGAGCCCGATCAGGACCAGCCCGGCTCCGTCGCGCCGGTGCTCCGGCTCCAGGTCGCGTGCGGTGCGACCGATTCTGCGGACCGCCGCGCCCAGCAGGTGCGCGATGGCGTGCCAGGACGCGACGACGCCGTGCCACATCCCGAGGCCGAGCCTGGCGACCGGGCCGGTGCCGTTGCGGACCGCCCGAGGAGCGAGCCGGGCCGGCTTCGACCCGCCCTTCGACCGCGACCTGGTACGGGACCTGCTGGACGACCGCGTCGAGGAGCCGGTGCGCTTCGAGCCGGACCGCGAGGAGGCCGGCGTGGAGGAGCCCTTGTTCCGCGACGCCGGAGGAGAGGACGTGCTGGGCGCCATGCTGGCGAGGGTACGGGATCGTCACACCCGTCACATGCTTCCCACGCCCGTACCGGCGTCCCTGCTGCCCGAGCCGGCCGGAGGCAATCGCAGCGTCTGGAGAGCGAGGTCGAGTCGGCGCTCGCGGCGGCGGACCAGGCTGCCGTCAACGGCAGCGGCGCCACGCCGTCGGAGCTGGCGGCCCTCTCGTTGACCGGCAGCAGCAACCGACGGGTGCTCGACCACGCTCTGCGCGGGCTCGAGGACAAGGCGCAGCTCGCGCCGAGGACCCCCGGAGGCCGACGCGACGAGGGCCGGTCAGCCTCCTGCTCGTGGACCTCGACGACTTTCAAGGTCATTAATGACACCTACGGCCACTCCGTCGGCGACGAGGTGCTCCGGACGGTGGCGATGGCGACGACCGGGGTCGCCGCCGGGGTGACGTGCGTACGGTGGTGAGGTGCCTCCCCGTCTCCTCCGGTCGGTCGCCGCCTGCGTGGCCGCAGGCGTGCTGGCGAGTTGCAGCGCCGGCTCGGCGGACCGCGACACCAGTGCCGGCAGGTCAAGTCCCAGCGATCCGTCGGCGAGTGCGACCCGAGGTCCGTCGGCGACCCCATCGGTCGGTCCGTCCACTGATGCCTCGCCGGGGACGGCCGCGCCACCGCCGGGACCGGCGTCCGTTACCACCCCCGATGAGCCGGAGAGACCACGGGCCCAGCCCAGCGACGGCCGGCCCGCACGCGCCCTGCTGAGCATCCCGGCCCTCGGGCTGCGGGACCTGCCGGTGGTGCCCTACCGCGGGCGCACTGACGACGCGGCGGGGACGGTGATCCAAGACGGAGGCGTCGCCGCGGCGCCGCACGGCCCGCGCGGCGGGGTCGGCCCCGGAGGGGTCGGGAACTACCAGGTGACCGCGCACCGCACCTCCTCGACCCAGGCGTTCCGGCGGTTGCCGGAGCTGCGTCGAGGCGATCGGGTGGTGGTCCGGTCGCGTGGGGTCCGCTACGTGTACGAGGTGCGCCGCACGCGGGAGACGTCGTTCCGATCCGTCCGGTCCCTGGCGGAGCAGCGTGCCGCGGTGCCGGGTCGACCCGGGGCACGCCCGACCAAGGCGTTCCTCACGCTGTCCACCTGCGCGACACCGGAGGACCACGCGGCCGGCAACTTCTGGTCCGACGAGTTCCACAACCCCGAGCACCGCATCGACAAGGTGGGCGTGCTGGTCGCGACCCGGCCGCTGCGTTCCTGACGGGGTCAGGCCTCGACGACCACCGGGATGATCATCGGACGCCGGCGGTGCTTGTTGTTGACCCAGCGCCCCACCACCCGGCGGATCGTCTGCTGCAGCTGGTAGGAGTCGACGCCCTCACGGGCCGCCGCGCCGAGCGCGTCCACCAGGGCCGGCTTGATCTCGTCGAACGTCGCGTCGTCCTCGACGAACCCGCGCGCGTGGATCTCCGGTCCGCCGGACACCTTGCCGGTGACAGAGTCCACCACGACGACGACGGAGATGAACCCCTCCTCGCCCAGGATCCGGCGGTCCTTGAGCGAGGTCTCGGTGATGTCCCCGACCGACGAGCCGTCCACGAAGACGTAGCCGCACTCCACCTTTCCGACGATCTTCGCCTTGCCCTCGACGAGGTCCACGACCACCCCGTCCTCGGCCAGCACCACCTGGTCGGCCGGCACGCCGGTGCGCCGGGCCAGGTCGGCGTTCGCACGCAGGTGCCGGATCTCGCCGTGGATCGGCATCACGTTGCTGGGCTGCACGATGTTGTAGCAGTACAACAGCTCGCCCGCCGAGGCGTGGCCGGAAACGTGCACCAGCGCGTTGCCCTTGTGCACGACGTTGGCGCCCCACCGGGACAGCCCGTTGATGACCCGGTAGACGGCGTTCTCGTTCCCGGGGATCAGCGACGAGGCCAGGATGACCGTGTCGCCCTCCTCGATGTGCACGAAGTTGTGGCTGCGCTGCGCGATCCGGGACAGCGCGGAGAGCGGCTCCCCCTGGCTGCCGGTGGAGATCAGCACGGTCCGCTCGGGCGGGAAGTCCGCGAGCTGCTTGGCGTCCACCAGCGTGTTCGGCGGGACGGTGAGGTAGCCGAGCTCGCGGGCCACCCCCATGTTGCGCACCATGGACCGACCGACATAGGCGACCTTGCGTCCGTGCGCGACCGCGGCGTCCATGACCTGCTGCACCCGGTGGATGTGCGAGGCGAAGCAGGCCACGATGATCCGCTGGTCGCGGCTGGTGTGGAAGACCCGGTCCAGCACCGGGCCGATCTCCACCTCGGAGGTGGTGAAGCCCGGCACCTCCGCGTTGGTGGAGTCGACCAGGAACAGGTCGACCCCCTCGACGCCGAGCCGGGCGAACGCGCGCAGGTCGGTGATCCGGCCGTCCAGCGGCAGCTGGTCCATCTTGAAGTCGCCGGTGTGCAGGACGGTGCCGGCACCGGTCCTGATGGCCACCGCCAGCGCGTCGGGGATCGAGTGGTTGACGGCCACGAACTCGAGCGCGAACGGGCCCAGCCGGAGCGTGTCGCCCTCCTTGACCACGTGCTGCACGGTCTCCTTGAGGCGGTGCTCGCGCAGCTTGGAGGTGAGCAGCGCCAGCGTCAGCTGCGAGCCCACCAGCGGGATGTCGCCGCGCTCGCGCAGGAGGTACGGCGTCGCGCCGATGTGGTCCTCGTGCCCGTGCGTGAGCACCAGCGCCTCGACCTTGTCCAGGCGGCCCCGGATCGGATCGAAGTCGGGGAGGATCAGGTCGACCCCGGGCTGGTGGTCCTCGGGGAACAGCACGCCGCAGTCCACGAGCAGCAGGCGCCCGTCGTACTCGAAGACGGTCATGTTGCGCCCGACGTCCCCGAGACCGCCGAGCGGGATCACCCGCAGGCCCTCCTTGGGCAGCGGGCCGGGTGCGGACAGCTCGGGATGCGGTCGACTCATTCAGGCGATCCTTCGGTTGGCCGGGCTCGCGGGTCCGGTCGTGAGGTCTGGCTCGTGGGGTCTGGGCTCGTGGGTCTGGGCTCGGGCAGTCGGCTTTCAGCGGTCAGGGCAGCAGCGACGAGCGGGTGAGCACCTCGCGCAGGTGCTCGACCAGGGCGGCGTCGGCGGGCACCAGAGGGAGGCGGACGTTGCGGTTGGGGAGCACGCCGAGCAGCTGCATCGCTGCCTTGGCGGTCATCGCGCCCTGGGCGGTGGTCATGACGGCGTCGACGACCGGCACCAGGTCGCGGTACGTCGCCAGCGCGCCCCGGAGGTCGCCACGGTCGACGGCGGCGACCATCTCCGCGTAGCGCTCACCGGCGACGTGGCCGACGACCGACACGATGCCGCAGCCGCCGTGGGTCAGCCAGCCGAGGTTCAGGACGTCGTCACCGGAGTAGAACGCCAGACCCGTCTCGGACATGATCCGCACGCCGCGGGCCAGGTCGCCGACGGCGTCCTTGACTGCGACGAACCTGTCGTTGGCGGCGACCCTGCGGTAGGTGTCCTCCGCGATGGTCACGCTGGAGCGGCCGGGGATGTCGTAGAGCATCACGGGCAGACCGCTCGCAGCGGCGACCGCCTCGAAGTGCGCGGCGACGCCTTCCTGGGTGGGCTTGCTGTAGTACGGCGTCACCAGCAGCACGCCGTGTGCACCGACCTTCTCCGCCTGCACCGCCAGCTCCACCGAGTGCGCCGTGTCGTTCGTGCCCACGCCCGCCAGCACGCTGCACCGGTCGCCCACGGCCTCCAGCACCGCCCTCAGGATGCGGCCGTCCTCCTCCACGGTGGTGGTGGGCGACTCCCCGGTCGTGCCGGAGACCACCACGCCGTCGTGACCGCTGCCCGCAAGGTGCTCCGCTACCCGCGCGGTGCCGTCGTAGTCAACGGACCCGTCGTCGTTGAAGGCGGTGACCATCGCGGTCAGGACCCGCCCGAACGGGGCGGCAGGGAGCGTGCCGGACGTCATGTGCCCAGGCTAACGCCACGCGGCCGCAGCCCCCTGCGCGGCCGTGCCGTGGTCGGGCTCCGCACCGTCGTGAGCGCTCGGCCGTGTCGTGGCCGGGCTCCGGACCGTCGTGAGCGCCCAGCCGCGCCGGGCGAGGCTCCGGCTGCTCCGGCCGGTCCGGCTCCCCACGCTCAGCGCAGCCGCAGCGCCCACGGCAGGCTGAGCGCGCCGTGCGGCAGCCCCGCCGCCGCCAGCAGGCGGTCCACCCAGGGCATCCCCTCGCCGATCGGGTCGCACCCGCCGAGGTCCCACCCGGAGGATCGGACCGCCAGCGGTGACTCGCTGTTCTGCACCGGCACGAGGCGCTGCAGCGGGTGCACCTGCGGAAAGCCCCGGACCTGCACCGCCGGGCGGTCCAGCCCGGCCAGCCCGCACGCGACGTCGACCGCCCGGGACAGTCCGCCGAGCTCGTCGACGAGACCGTGCTCGGCTGCGTCGGCACCGCTCCACACCCGGCCACGGGCCAGCGACCGCAGGCGCGCGACGTCCATGCCGCGGTCCTGCGCCGCCTTGGCGGTGAAGTCCTCGTACACCTCGTCGAGCCAGGCGTCCAGGCGGCTCCACTCCTCCTCGTCGAAGGGCCGGTCGGTGGAGAACATGTCGGCGTACCGGCCGGACGCGACACTCTCCCGGCGCAGCCCGACGCGGTCCAGGGCCGCGCTGAGCACCTGCTTGCCGGCCAGCACCCCGATCGACCCGGTGAGCGTCCCGGGGTTCGCGACGACCTTCTCGCACGGCATCGCGATGAAGTAGCCGCCGGAGGCCGCGAGCGTCCCCATCGACGCCACCACGGTGGTGCCGGCCCCTCGCAGCGCCTGCACCTCGCGGCGTACGGCGTCCGAGGCGACGTAGGAGCCGCCCGGGCTGTCCACCCGGAGGACCACCGCCCGCACCGAGTCGTCGCGGCCGGCCGCCCGCAGCGCTGAGCCCAGCGTGTCGCTGCCGACGGAGCGGCCCGACATCGGCGACGCGCCACTGCGACCGAGGTGGATCGGTCCTGTGGCCTGTACCACCGCGACGGTGTCCCGCGACCGCAGCCGCGCCGGCACGCCCGAGGACAGCTCCCCGAGCCCGGTACGGCGGTAGCGCTCCACGAAGAGCAGGTCGAGCTGGGCGCCAGGCTTCTCGCCGAGCGCCTCACGGATCGCGGCGTAGGCCTCGTCGCGGTAGCCGATCCGGTCGACCAGGCCCTGGTCGAGCGCCGTCTCTGCAGACAGCGGCGCTGCGTCCACGGAGGCCCGGACCTCCTCGGGCGTCCGCCCGCGGGCCGCTGCGACATCGGCCACGATCGTCTCCATGCCGGACTCCACGAGCCGGCTGAGCATCTCGCGGTGCGGGCCTGTCATCCCGTCGGCGACGAAGGTGTCGGCGGCGGTCTTGTACTCGTAGCGCTGGCCGATCTGCGGCTCGACGCCGAGCTTGTCGAGGGTCCCGCGCAGGAACACCGCCTCGGCGGACAGTCCGACGAGGCCGACCTGACCGGACGGCTGCAGCCAGATCTCCTCGAACGCCGTGGCCAGGTGGTAGCCGATGTTCCCGGGACCCAGCTCGCCGAAGGACTCGGTCCAGGCGACCGTGCGACGTCCGGCGTCGCGCAGCCTCTGCACCGCGGCGCGCAGCTCCGAGGACTGCGCGAGGCTGGGCTGCCACGGTCCGACGTGGGCCACCAGCCCCCGTACCTTCGGGTCGCCGGCAGCCTTCTCCAGGGCCTCGACGACCTGCCGCAGGGTGGGCCGCTGCAGGGAGCGCAGCGCCTGCACCGGACCGGCCGGCGGTCCCTCGAGGAGTCCGCGGGAGAGGTCGAGCTCGAGGAGCAGTCCGGACCGGCGCAGCGGGGTGGCTCGGGCGGCCCGGGCCAGGGTCGACGACAGCTGGGGTGGCAGCGAGATCATGGGGCCAGCCTAGTGTCGCCGGGCCACGGGGCACGGGGCTGTGGCTGTGGCCGACGGGCCACCGCCTTTCCGCTGTGAGCTGCGACTCAGGGGCGACGCTCAGCTCGAGCGGCGCTCAGGTCGAGCGGCGCTCAAGTCGAGCGGCGCTCCCACCGGACCCAGTCGAACCCGTCGCGAGGCTCCCTCCAGGTCTCCTGCCAGACGGAGCGGTCGACGTCGGGGTAGGAGGTGTCGCCCTCCGGGGACTGGTGCACCTCGGTGAGCAGCTGGGAGGTCGCATGGGGCAGTGCGGCCTCGTAGACAGCCGTGCCTCCACCCACCATCAGGTCCACGCCTCGATCCCGCGCCACCTCGATGGCCTCCTCGACGCTGCGGACCACGTGGACGCCGTCCGCAGACCAGTCGGGGTCGCGGGTGAGCACGACGGTGGTGCGCTCGGGCAGCGGCCGGCCGATGCTCTCGAAGGTGCGACGGCCCATCAGCAGGACCTGGCCGCGGGTGGTCGCCTTGAAGTGGCGGAGGTCCTCGGGGAGGTGCCAGGGAAGGTCGCCGTCCCGGCCGATCACGCCGTTGTCGGCCACTGCGGCGACCAGGACGACCCGGGGACCGGCCGAGCGGCCCGTCATACCGCGATCGGCGCCGGGATGCCCGGGTGCGGGTCGTAGCCCTCCACACGGATGTGCTCGAGGTCGAACCCGTCGAGCTCAGTGACCGTGGGGTCGAGCCGCAGCGTCGACAACGCCCGCGGCTCGCGGGTGAGCTGGAGCCGGGCCTGCTCCACGTGGTTGCGGTAGAGGTGCGCGTCGCCCAGCGTGTGCACGAAGTCACCGACGGCCAGACCGGTCACCTGGGCGACCATGGTGGTGAGCAGCGCGTAGGACGCGATGTTGAACGGCACACCCAGGAACACGTCGGCGGAGCGCTGGTAGAGCTGGCAGGAGAGCCGACCCGGGCCCTCCTCGGCCGGTGCCACGTAGAACTGGAACAGCGCGTGGCAGGGCGCGAGCGCCATCTGCGGGATGTCCGCGACGTTCCAGGCGGAGACGATGTGCCGTCGCGAGTCCGGGTCCTGGCGGAGGTTGCGAACCACCTGCGCGATCTGGTCGACGTGCCCGCCGTCCGGAGCGGGCCAGGACCGCCACTGGTGCCCGTACACCGGTCCCAGGTCGCCGTCCGGGTCGGCCCATTCGTCCCAGATGGTGACGCCGCGGTCCTGCAGCCATTTCACGTTGGTGTCGCCGCGCAGGAACCACAGCAGCTCGGCGAAGACCGAGCGGGTGTGCACCTTCTTCGTGGTGACGAGCGGGAAGCCCGCCGCGAGGTCGAAGCGCATCTGGTGGCCGAAGACGCTGCGCGTCCCGGTGCCGGTCCGGTCGGACTTGGCGACGCCGTCGTCGAGGACCCGCTGCAGAAGGTCGAGGTACTGCTGCACCGGGCCAGCCTAGTGCCGGTGGGGCGCCGATCAGGTCGGCACGCCCGGCGCATCGGCGCACCCCGCCGGATCGCACCCTTGACGCGGGATGGCTAAGGCCCTTAGCCTGTTGGCTATGACTACTAGCCATCTCCTGCACCGGCCCGAGGGCCGGCTTGCGTACGACGTCACTGGGCCGGCCGACGGACCGCTGCTCGTCTGCATGCCCGGCATGGGCGAGCTGCGCTCGACGTACCGGCACCTGGTCCCGCTCCTGGCCGTCCGCGGCTACCGGGTCGCGTGCCTGGACCTGCGTGGTCACGGCGACAGCGACGCCACCTTCGGGTCGTACGACGACGAGGCGCTCGCCTCCGACGCCCTGGCCCTGGTCGAGCATCTCGGCGGGCCGGCGTACCTCGTCGGGAACTCCATGGGCGCAGGCGCCGCCGTGATCGCCGCCGCCGAACGGCCCGGAGCGGTGCTGGGCCTGGTGTTGCTCGGGCCGTTCGTGCGCAACCCCGCGGGGGGTCGCCTCGCCACGGCCCTGTTCCGGCTCGCGCTGCTCAGGCCGTGGGGGCGGGCCGCGTTCCTGTCCTACTACCCCAAGTGGACGCCCGGCCTCCGCCCGGAGGGGTACGACGAGCACGCCGCCGCCGTGCGCGAGAACCTGCGCCGGCCCGGTCACTGGAGAGCCTTCGTAGCCACGACGCGCACCAGCCACGCCGCCGCCGAGGCCCGGCTCGCGGACGTGCGGGCGCCCGCGGTCGTCGTCATGGGCACCGACGACGTGGACTGGAAGGATCCGGCAGCCGAGGCGCGCTGGATCGGCGGCGCCCTCAGTGCGGAGGTGGTGATGGCACCGGGCGTCGGGCACCACCCGCAGGCGCAGGCCCCACTCCTGGTCGCCGACGCCCTGGACCGGCTGGCGCAGGGGGTCCGACGTGCCTAGAGCCGGCCTCAGCCCGGACGTCGTGGTGGCCGAGGCGGTGCGGCTCGTCGACCAGGTGGGCCCCCAGCGGCTCACCCTCGCTGCCCTCGCGCAGCGCTTCGGGGTGGCGCTCCCCAGCCTCTACAAGCACGTCGGCGGCTTGGAGGACCTGCACGGACGCCTTGCCGTGGTGGCCGCCGGGGAGGTGGCGAGGACGCTGCGCCGTGCCGCCACGGGACGATCCGGCGCCGACGCACTGTCTGAGGTCGCCGCGGCGTACCGCCGCTACGCCGTCGAGCACCCCGGCTGCTACGGCTACCTGCTGCGGCCCCGTCCCGACGACCCCGCCCATGCCCAGGCGAGCGGCGAGATCCTGGAGGTCCTGTTCGGCGTGCTGGCGGGCTACGGCATCACCCGCGATGCGGACGCCGTTGACGCCACTCGGCTGCTGCGGAGCAGTCTGCACGGATGGGTCGTCCTGGAGACGGCCGGTGGCTTCGCTATGGCCCACCCAACCGACCGGAGCTTCGTCCAGCTGGTCGCCTCGCTGGACCGAGCCCTGGCCAGCTGGCCGCAATGAGCCCCGGACGCACTGACCCCAGCCACGCACTGACCCCAGACGCGCGGCGTCGGCCACGATGGGTCGGCCGCTTGCGGGGTCGGGCGCTTGCGGGGTCGGCCGCGCGGGGTCGGCCGCGCTGACCCGCCGCAGGCACAGCAGCGCCCACGCTGACCCGCCGGTCGGCGGGCTCAGGTGAGGCGGGCGAACCCGGCTACGAACCGCCGCTGAGCCGGAGTCTCGACAGCGCGGTGGTGATAGTGGTGCCGCACGAAGCCGACCGCCTCCTCCGGCCGGACGCCGTCCAGGACAGCCAGGCACGCGAGAGCAGTCCCCGTCCGGCCGCGGCCGCCGCCGCAGGCGACCTCCACCCGCTCCTCGGCGGCACGCTGCCATGCCTCGACGAGCGCCGATCGCGCGTCGTCCGGGTCTCGCGGCAGCCGGAAGTCGGGCCAGCGCACCCATCGCGACGGCCAATTCACCGAGTCCGGTTGACGGTTGAGCAGGTAGACGCCGAAGTCTGGCGCTGGACCCGATGGAGGGCCAGATCGGAGACCTCGACCGCGGACCAGCCGGCCACTCGGGAGAGCCAGCACCCCGGTGGTGGACCGGTCCCATGAGCCCGTCACCGAGGCACTCTAACCCCGTCGTGCGGCCCAGGAGCCGCTGAGGTGGGCAGCGATCGAGTCCCTCCTGCTCCCTCGCCCTCTTCTTCGGCTTGCTGGTGTCGTTCACTGCCGGAGGGGTTGTCGTCGTCGTGGTCGGCGTTCGGGGTCGAGTCGGGCTGGTGGGAGGAACTCTGGTGACTGGTCGGTGGGGTGGAGGCGGACCTGCCAGGGGGTGGCGTGGAGCATGGTGTGGTGGCGGCGACAGAGCAGGACGAGGTTGTGCAGGGCGGTGGCGCCGCGGGGGTCGCGGCCGTCGTGGGCGCAGTCGGTGCTACCGCAGGATCGGGCGCTGCCCGGGGTGCCGCCGCACGAGCCCGGGTCGGTGGGCGGCTCGGGTGCCGCCAGCGGGAACAGCACCGCCTCGAGGTGGGCGGCGTCCTCGACCGTGCCGCGACCGGTCAGCGTGACCCCGCCGATGCCGTCCTCGGTCACGGACAGGAACCGGCCCGCATGCGCGGCGCGCTCCTCCCGCTCCAGGGCCCGCTCGTCGCGGCGGTCGCTGCCCTGGGGGTCCAGCCGGTCCACCACGTGGCGGGCCACCAGGCGCAGGTCGGTGGCGTCACGGGTGCCCGCCTCCTCCAGCAGCAGCGCCTCCGCGGCCGCCCGCAGCCCGGGGTTGACCGGCAGCCGGTCCACCGCGGCAACGATCACCTCCGCCTGGGCCCGCGAGATCCGTCCCGCGGCCAGCGCCGCACCGGTGGCCTCCCGCTCTCCCCGCAGCGCCTGCCCGAGCGCCAGCAGCCGCCGACCCTCGCCCTTGCAGCCGCCGGTCACGGCGGTGACGAAGTCCTTCGCCGAGGCCCAGCCCTCCTCCGCCGCGGCGCCCGAGGCCGCGACCTGCGCGACCACCCCGAGCGCCACCGCGTCCAGAGCCGACCGCAGCCGCTCCACCGACCGCACCCCCCTCCAGCAGCTCCGCACCCGACCGCGCCGCCCACACCGTGCCCACCAGGTCCTGCACCGCCGCCGCCGCAGCACCCAACACCGCCACCGGACCAGCCGGTGGAGCGGGAAGCAACGTGTCGGTCACGACAAGCACACTCCCAGCAGCCACCGACAGCCCCCGCCAACCGTCTAGACCACAATCGAACATGAGCGCGACTCGTCGACGACAGGAACCGGACTTCCCACGAGAACTTGTGGCTCGATCGGCTCCGCCGGCGCGGAACCGAACGAGGTCCCGGTCCGACACTTGGCGGCCACCGGCGCCAGGGCTCAGCCCTTGACCGCCCCTGACAGGAACCCCTGCGTGACCTGGCGCTGCATCACCACGAAGAGGACCAGCACGGGAAGGATCGTGATCAGCGTGCCTGCTGCGAGCGGCCCCAGGTCCAAGGAGCGCCCGCCGAGGAAGAGGTAGAGGCCGGTGGTCAGCGGTCGGTACTCCCCGCCAGGTATGTAGAGCAGCGGGACCAGGAAGTTGTTCCAGTTCTGAAGGAACGTGAACACCGCGAGCGCCCCTGCGCCCGAGGTCACCAGCGGGAGCATCACGCGGCTGAAGATCTGCCACTCGGTCGCGCCGTCGATGCGCGCGGCCTCCTCGAGCTCGTTGGGCAGGTCGGAGAAGAACGCCCGCATGAAGAAGGTGCCGAACGACACCCCTGTCGAGGCCAGCACCAGGTTGGTCCCCACGAGCGAGTCCAGCATCCCCATGCTCCGTAGCTGGAAGTACAGCGGGATCATGTAGGCGAAGAACGGCACCAGCAGCCCGAGCAGCACCAGGTAGAACAAGAAGGTGCGGCCTCTGAACGGCAGCCGGGCGAAGGTGTAGCCGCCCATCGTGGACAGTACGACGACCAGCAGCGTGCTCGGCACCGAGAGCAGGAAGCTGTTCAGCACGTAGTCGCCGAAGCTGCCCACGGTCCAGGCGGTGACGATGTTCTCCGTCGAGAACGACGAGAACAGCCCGAACGGGTTGAGCCGGACGTCTCGGTCGGTCTTGAGCGCCGTGGACACGGTGAGCACCAGCGGGAAGAGCATGAACGCCGCCAGCACCAGCAGCAGCAGGTGCTTGCCGCCGAGCAGTGCCCGCTTCCTGGCGAGTGCGGTCCCGCGCCCCCCGCTCATCCGCCGGTCCCCGGAAGAAGGCTCATGCGCCGGTGCCCTGCAGGGAGAGCCGGCGCTGGAGCCGGTTCAGCCAGATCGCGAACGGGATCGAGATCACCGTGATGATCAGCGCCAGCGTGGTGCCGTAGCTGATCCGGTTGAGCTGGAACGCGCTGCTGTAGGCGTAGGTGCCGAGCACCTCCGTGGCGCCCGCGGGGCCGCCCCCGGTCATGATGAAGATGATGTCGAACACGCTGAACCCGCCCACCAGCGTGATGGTCGTGACCATCAGGAACACCGGCATGATCTGCGGCACGATGATGTGGACCAGCCGCTGCCACGGGTTCGCCCCGTCGAGCCGGGCGGCGTCCATTATGTCCGCGTCGACGTTGCGCAGCGCGGACAGGAAGATCACGAAGACGAAGCCCGACACCGACCAGATCGCGGTCGCGAGCACGGCGTAGAGGGCGGTGTCCGGATTGCCCAGCCACCCTGTGGTCACACGGCCGAGCCCGATGAGCTCGAGGCCTTTGTTCAGCCACCCACTTGTCGGGTCGTAGATCCAGCCCCAGACGACGCCGATCGCGACCTGAGGCAGCACGAAGGGCACGAAGAACGCGAGCTTGTAGAACACGCTGCCGCGTCGTACGCCCCACACCAGCAAGGCGAACGCCAGCCCGAGGGCCAGCGGCCCCACGGTGCCGAAAACGATCCAGATGGCGTTGTTGACGGCCGCGTCCCACACCGCCGGGTCCGTGGCGAGCTCCACGAAGTTCTGCAGCCCGATGAACGGCGGGTTGGGGTTGATGCCGTTGAAGTCGACGAAGAGGTAGTAGATCGCGTTGACCAGCGGGATGACGAAGAAGACCACGACGACGACCATCAGCGGCAGCACGAGCAACAGCCCGAGCCGGGTCTGCGCCCGACGGGTGGACCGCGGAGCGTGCGAGACGACACGTGCGGCCCGCTTGGGCGCCACCGTGGACGGCCCGACGGCGCCGCTCATGCCGAGCCCGAGACCGGGCGCGTCACTTCTTCGACGCCGCTTCCAGGGACTTTGCGACCTCTTCGGCAGTGCTCTGACCGGACAGGATGCCCTGCATGCCGTCGTACATGGCGTCGTTGAAGACGTCGCTGGTCAGCACGTCGATGTTGTACCCGAAGTCGGCCGACCCGTCCGACAGCTTGGTCGCGTCCTTCAGCACCCTGCTGAACAGCGGCGACACCTTGAGGCCCTCCGTGTCCACCGGAGAGGGCGGGATGACCTTGAAGTTCTCCACCGTCCACTGCGCGTGCTCCGGGGAGGCCAGGAAGTCGACCAGCTCGAGAGCGGCGTCCTTCTTCGTGGTGCCGGCGGAGATGAACGGGCCGGACCCGAGACCGCCGGTGAAGATGCCGGGGCCGTCGGGGCCGGGGAACGGCATGTACCCGACCTTGAAGTCGGCGTTCGTGTCGAGCTCCGTGACCAGCCAGCTGCCGGTCGGCGTCATCGCCGCCTTGCCGGAGTAGAACTGCGCGTTGCCGCCGTCGTAGCCGACCGACGTCGGCGACTTCGTCAGGCTCCCGGACTCGTTGAGGTCCTCCCACAGCTGCAGGGCCCGGACCACCTCCGGGGAGTCCCAAGGCTTGTCGCCGTCGATCAGCTGCTGCATCCCCTCCGAGCCGACCTCACTGGACAGCGCCATGCTGAGCAGGTGACCGCCCTGCCAGCCCTCCTTGTCGCTGGCTGCGATGGGGGTGATGCCCGCCGCGCGGATCTTCGTGGCCGCGGACTTCAGCTCGCTGACGGTCTGGGGTGGCGCCACCCCGAGCTTCTTGAGCAGGTCCTCGTTGTAGAAGAGACCGATCGTCTCCATCTCGCCCGGAACGCCGTAGGTCTTGCCGTCGAAGGTGACCCGCTCCTTGGCGAAGTCGTAGACCTGCCAGTCGTACTTCTCGTAGGCGTCGGTGAGGTCGTAGAGGAGCCCTGCGTTGGCCAGGGCGCCGGCGAACCCGGGACCGGATCCCCAGTTGAAGACGTCGGGTCCCTCGCCGGAGCGAAGCTGGGTCTGGAGCACCGTGCGCATGCTGTCCTGCGGCATCGCCTCGAGCTTGACGTCGATGCCGGAGCTCTCCTCGAAGTCCTCGAGGTGCGTGTCGAGCGTCTTCAGGGTGGCGGGATCCTCGGGCTGCTCCACGAGGTAGCGGATCGACTTGGCGTCCGCTCCGGTCGCCTCCTCGGTGCCCGAGTCAGCAGGCGAACCACCCGTGCAGCCGGCCAGGACCGGCCCCAGGACCGCCGCCGCCGCCCACACCTTCAGAACTGA
Source organism: Nocardioidaceae bacterium (assembly GCA_035634095.1). GTDB lineage: Bacteria > Actinomycetota > Actinomycetes > Propionibacteriales > Nocardioidaceae > Nocardioides_B. Next base: position 29,597 of record DASQDP010000088.1, read on the forward strand.
CGATCGCATCTGTGTGCGCCTCTCATCGACGAGCCGGTCGGTCTTCCCGGTTGTGCTTGCCGAGAAGCGCTCCTGACGGCCCATCACTGCGCGCCCGGATGCGAGGTCCAATGTGCGCACGCGGATCCGGAGTGTCAAGCACCATCCGGTCACATTCAGGCGTCGAATTCCCGGCTGGTTGCGCCCGTGCACCGCGAGGATCTGCCAGGAGCTCACGAGCCGTTGGCCGCGGGTGGTGGTTTCCCCCGACCACCGGGGTGCACCTGCTCGGCGGCGTGCCTCGGGCCGGTGGAGCAGTTCCAGGCGTCCGGGCACTGCCTGCGAGGATGACGCCATGAGCAGCCGCACCCCTCCTGGAGCAGGCCCCGGCGCCGACGTGTCGGTGCGGGTCGGGTGGGCCGACGACGCCCCGGCCATAGCCGCGGTGCAGGTGCGGGCTTGGCAGCACGGGTACGCCGGGCTGCTGCCCGCCGAGGTGCTGGCCGGTCTCGACGCCGCCGAGATCGCGGACGCGTGGAGGTCCTCCCTGCGCGCGCCCGCGGACGCGCGCAACCGCGTGCTGGTGGCCTTGGAGCGCTCGACTGTCCGCGGCTTCGCGGTGACCGCTCCCGCCGCCGACCCCGACCTCGACCCGGTCGCCGTCGGAGAGGTGTCCGACCTGACCGTGGATCCCGGTGAGACTCGGCACGGGCACGGCTCCCGGCTGCTGCAGGCCTGCGCGGACACGCTGCGCGCCGACCGGTTCCGCACAGCGGTGGCGTGGCTGACCACTGGCGATGACGCCCGTCGTACCTTCCTGAGCGGTGCCGGGTGGGCGCCTGACGGGGCGCACCGCGAGCTGGACCTCCACGGTGACGGGTCGGTGCTGGTCAAGCAGGTCCGACTGCACACCGATCTGGCCGCCGGCGCCCCGTGAGCGACGAGCCGAGGCCCGACGCGAGCGTCCTCGCGCCGGCGGAGCGGTCGGCGATCGTGCGGGACGGGATCGCGGTCGGGGTGGCGACCGGCGCCTACGGCATCTCCTTCGGAGCCCTGTCAGTCACCGCTGGCCTCGACGTCTGGCAGACGTGCGTGCTGTCGCTGGTGGTCTTCACGGGCGCCTCGCAGTTCGCGCTCGTCGGGGTGGTGGCCTCCGGCGGGGCGCCGCTGTCCGGCGCGTTGACCGCCCTGCTGCTCGGGTCCCGCAACACCCTGTACGGCCTGCGGCTCGCCACCCTCCTGGACTGGCGCGGCTGGCGGCGTGCGGCGGCGGCGCACCTCGTCATCGACGAGTCCACGGCGATGTCGGTCAACCGGGACACCACCGCTGCGGCGCGGGCCGGCTTCCTGTCCACGGGTCTCGCGGTGTTCGTGCTGTGGAACGCCTCGACGCTCGCCGGTGCCCTGGCCGGCAGGTCGCTGGGGGACCCGCGTACCTACGGCCTGGACGCCGCGGTGGGCGGGGCGTTCCTGGCGTTGCTGTGGCCCCGGCTCGGCACGGCCGTCAACCGGGTGGTCGCGGTGCTCGCCGTGGCGGTGGCGCTCGGGCTGGTGCCGGTGGTCCCCGCCGGGGCGCCGGTGCTGGTCGCGGGCCTGGTCGCCCTCGTCGTCGCACTGGTCACCCGGCCCCCGTTGGCGGGGCGGCACCGGAGCGGTGCTCGATGACCTGGGTGGCGATCCTGGTCACGGGGGTCGGTTGCTACCTGCTCAAGCTGGCCGGCCTGTCGGTGCCGCCCCGGGTGCTCGATCGGCCACCGGTGGCGCGCGTCGCCGACCTGCTGCCCGTGGCACTGCTCTCCGCGCTGACCGCCGTGCAGGTGCTGGCCGAGGGGTCCACCCTGGCGCTCGACGCCCGGTCGGTGGGTCTGGGCGCCGCGGTCGTGGCGCTGCTGCTGCGCGCGCCGTTCATCGTGGTGGTCGCGGCCGCGGCCGGGTCGGCCGCGCTGGCCCGGCTGTGGTGAAGCACGTCAGCAGTGGGTATGAGACGGCCATGACAGCACCCGGACAAGAGCACGACGAGGTCATCACCGCGCAGCCCGGTGGGACCGACCACACCGACGCCCCCGACCCGGACCCCGAGCTGGAACCCCGCCTGGACGACGTGGGTGACAACCACATGCCCGAGGACCTGCGCAGATCGGCGCGCGAGGAGGCGGCCAGCGAGCGACCGCAGGTCCGAGACAGCCCCACCCAGGGCACCGATGCCACCGATGCCACTCCCGACGCCGAACCGACCGACGGCGCAGGTTCCCGAGAGGTGAGCGACTCCGACCGGATCGGCAGCGACGGACCCGATGACGACGCCCTCAGCGACCCTGGGCGGACCGGCGGCTGACTCGCGGGTCGGGGGCAGCCCGAGGGGCCCGGGCGGCTGCCGGACGAGCCGTCAGCCGGGGATCTCGATGCGGCCCCGGTCGTCGATCGGGAAGCCAGGGTTGTGCGCGAGCTCCCACAGGTGTCCGTCAGGGTCGGCGAAGTAGCCGGAGTAGCCGCCCCAGTCCGTGACCGTGGCGGCCTTGACCACGCGTCCCCCGACGCGTGCCACGTGCTCGAACGCCTCGTCCACCTCCACGCGGGACCCGAGGTTCACCGCGAGCGTGATGCCACGGAACACCGGCAGCTCCTCCGGCGCCAGGGCCTGCACCCCGGCGTCCTTGGCCAGTTCCGCGTGGCCGAAGAGCCCGAGCCAGGTTCCCGAGGTCCGGAACCAGGTGATTCCCTGACCTTGGTCCCCGCGCTGCTCCCAGCCGAGGTCGCGGTAGAACCTCGCGGAGCGGTCGAGGTCGGCGACCCCGAGGGTCACGATGGCGAGCTGCGGCGGCACTCGTGCGGTGGGCATGCGCGCATCCTGCCGCAAGTCGCCCGCTGTCCCCAGCCAGGCGCCAGCCGGGCCGGCCAGGGCGCGCCGGTCAGGCCGTCCGGCCGCGCCAGTCAGCGCGTCGCCTCGGGCACCGGCAGCTCACGGTGCAAGAAGTCCATCGTCCGCCGCCACGCCAGGACAGAGGCCTCCGGGTGGTGCAGCGGCATGTCGCCGTTGTCGAAGGCGTGGTTGGCGCCCTCGTAGGTCTCGAACTCCACCCGGCTCCCCCCTGCCGTCACGGCTGCCCGGATGCGCTCGACGGTCGGGCGGTCGATGTAGTCGTCGGCCAGGCCGAAGTGGTGCAGGCTCGGTGCCCGCACCTGCGGCGCCAGGTCGAGCAGCCCGGGAATTGCCGACCCGTAGTAGCTGACCAGGACGTCCGGGTCGTCGGCGGCTGCCACCTCGAACGCGATCCCGCCGCCGAAGCAGAAGCCGATCACCCCGACGCCGCCTCTGACGTCGTCTGTGCCGCGCAGGTGCTCGAGGGCGGCGCGGGCGTCCCGCACGGTGGTCGACCAGTCCAGGCGCTGGGCGCGTGCCATGGCGTGGGCGACGACGTCCTCGTCGGACATCCGCAACGGCGGCTGGTCGCCCAACCGCCAGTACAGCTCGGGCGCGAGGACCACGTAGCCGGCCGCCGCGAGTTCGGCCCCGCGCCGCTTGATGTAGTCGCTGACGCCGAAGATCTCCTGCAGCAGCAGCAGTCCCGGGCCGGTTCCCCTGCGCGGTCGCCACCGGTGCGCCGGCATCCCGCCGTGGGGCGTCGGCACCTCGACCCGGTCGTCGCTCGGCTCGCTCATGCCCGGAGTGTGCCGCACTCAGCCGTGCAGGGCGATCCCGTGCAGCTCGATGGCGTGCCGGGCGGCCGCCCGGGCGCGCGACCGGTCGCCCGCCGCGTCGTACGCCAGCGCGAGCCGGAACCAGCTCCGCCAGTCCTCCGGGCTCGCCTCCGTCTCTCGGCGCATCTGCGCGAAGAGACGATCGGCGGCCGAACGGTCCACCCGTCCGGAGGGCCGGCGAGCCAGGTCGTCGACCGGCAGGCCGCCTTCGGCCTCCAGGGTGCGCGCCAGCACCGCCGTACGGCGGCCGAAGTCGACCTCCCGCCACACCAGGTACCCGCCGAGGACCGGTACGACCAGCACCGCCAGTCCGAGGAGCTGCCCCTCGATCACGCCGCTGGCCAGCAGCGCCACGCCCTTGTAGCCGAGCAGGACGGAGTAGAACACCAGCACCAGCACGAGCAGAGCGATCGTCGCCCGGGTCCGCACGACCCGATCACCCCAGACCGAGGAACGGCTCGAGGCCGACGGTCAGCCCCGGCACGGTCGAGATCCTCCGGACCCCGAGCAGCACACCCGGCAGGAACGAGACCCGGTCCAGGGAGTCGTGGCGGATGCTGAGCGTCTCCCCCGGACCGCCGAGCAGCACCTCCTGGTGCGCCACCAGGCCCCGCAGCCGCACCCCGTGCACCCGGACACCGTCCACGTCCGCCCCTCTCGCGCCCGGCAGGGTCGTCGAGGTCGCGTCGGGGACGGGTGCGGAGCCGGCGTCGCGGCGGGCGGCGGCGACCAGGGAGGCGGTGTGCCGTGCGGTTCCCGAGGGCGCGTCCGCCTTGTCCGGGTGGTGCAGCTCGACGATCTCCACCGACTCGAAGAACGGCGCTGCCTCCACCGCGAAGCGCATCATCAGCACGGCTCCGATCGAGAAGTTCGGGGCCACCAGCACGCCGGTCGTCGAGCCGTCCAGCCGGGCGCGCAGCCGGTCGAGCCGTTCCTCGTCGAAGCCGGTGGTGCCGACCACAGCGTGGATCCCGTGGTCGATGCAGAAGTCCAGGTTGCCCATCACGGCGTCGGGGTGCGTGAAGTCGACGACGACCTGCGCGCCGGACCGCAGCAGGTCCTCCGGTCGGTCGTCCTCGTCGCCGGTGTCCACCGTGGCGACCAGCGCCAGGTCCTCGGAGTCGCGGACCGCCGTGCACACGGCGCGGCCCACCCGCCCCCGGGCACCGAGGACGCCGACCCTGATCTGCTCGCTCACGGGCCAAGCGTAGGCGGCGGGGGACCTGGTCGGCTCCCACACCCTTCCGGACCGGGCAGCGCCGTCCGCACTGACCATCCCGTCCAGATCAGCCTCCGGCAGTGGGCGGATGGCTCAGGCGGGCAGCGACTCGAACGGGCCCGCCACCGCGAGCGTCTGCGGGCGCCGGAAGAGCTCCCGGGCGAGGGCGTTCACGTGCGCCACGGTGACGCTGGAGACCCGCTGCAGCATGTCGTCGATGCTGGGCAGCTCGTCGTAGAGCAGCTCGGACTTCGCGATCCGCGACATCCTCGAGCCGGAGTCCTCCAGCGACAGGACCAGCCCGCCGCGCAGCTGCCCCTGGCCCCGCTGCAGCTCCGCCTCGCTGATGCCGTCCCGGCCGAGCCTCTCCAGCTCGCCGCGGACCACCTCGAGCACCTCGGTGACCTTGCCGGGCAGGCAGCCGACCGCCACGGAGAAGGTGCCGGCGTCGCGGTAGTGCGAGGCGTAGGAGTACACCGAGTACGCCAGGCCCCGCCGCTCGCGGACCTCCTGGAACAGCCGCGACGACGTGCCGCCGCCGAGGGCCGCGTTGAGGACACCGAGCGCGTAGCGACGCTCGTCCGTGCGCACCAGCCCGTTCACCCCGAGCACCAGGTTGACCTGCTCGAAGGGCCGGGTGACCACGACCTCGCCGCTCGACGTACGACGGGCGCGCACCCCGCGGCGCACCGGCGCCGGACGCGCGTCCGGGTCGGCCAGGAAGCCAGCGCGGGAGAATGCCGAGCGGACCTGCCTCACGACGGTGGCGTGGTCGACGTTGCCGGCGACCGCCACCACCGTGCCGGAGGCGGTGTAGCGGTTGCGGTAGTAGCGCCGGATCTGCGCACGTGTCAGCGCCTTGATCGACTCGGCCGTGCCCGCGATGGGCCGGCCGAGGGGCGAGTCGCCCCACGCGTAGGCGGCGAAGAGGTTGCCGACCACGTCGTCGGGGTCGTCGTCGTGCATGGCGATCTCGTCGAGGATCACCTCGCGCTCGGCCTCCACGTCGTCGTGCTCCAGGGTGGAGGAGGTGACCATGTCCCCCAGCACGTCGACCGCCAGCGGCAGGTCCTCGTCGAGCACCCGGGCGTGGAAGCAGGTGTACTCCTTGGCGGTGAACGCGTTGAACTCGCCGCCGACCGCGTCGAGCTCGCAGGAGATGTCCAGCGCCGACCGGCTCGGGGTGCCCTTGAACAACAGGTGCTCGAGGAAGTGCGAGGCGCCGGACAGCGCCGGCGTCTCGTCGCGCGACCCCACACCGACCCACACCCCGACGGAGGCGGAGCGGACGCCCGGCATGGCCTCGGTCACGACCCGCAGTCCGCCGGGGAGCACAGTGCGTCGAACCTGCGCTCCCCCGTCCTCGGCGGACAGCAGGGTGCGGGTCGTGCCGGGCTTCTGCAGGGCTGCGGGCGGGACCCTACTCAGCCGTGGCCTCCGTCACTGGCTGGGCGGCGTCCACGCCGGCGGAGTCCTCGGCGGCCTCGTCGAGGACCGGGACCAGCGACAGCTTGCCGCGGTCGTCGATCTCGCCGATCTCCACCTGGATCTTCTGACCGACCGACACGACGTCCTCGACGCTCTCCACCCGGCGCCCGCCGGCGAGGCCGCGCAGCTTGCTGATGTGCAGCAGGCCGTCCTTGCCGGGAAGCAGCGAGACGAAGGCCCCGAAGTTGGTGGTCTTGACGACCGTGCCCAGGTAGCGCTCGCCGACCTCGGGCATCGTCGGGTTCGCGATGCCGTTGATGATCGACCGGGCGGCCTCGGCCGACTCGCCGTTGGTGGCACCGATGTAGATCGTGCCGTCGTCCTCGATGCTGATCTGCGCACCGGTGTCGTCCTGGATCTGGTTGATGACCTTGCCCTTGGGGCCGATCACCTCGCCGATCTTGTCCACAGGCACCTTGACGGTGATGATGCGCGGCGCGAGCAGCGACATCTCCTCCGGGGCGTCGATCGCCTCGCCCATGACCTCGAGGATCGAGGTGCGGGCGTCCTTGGCCTGGTTCAGCGCGGCAGCGAGCACGTCGGCGGGGATGCCGTCGAGCTTGGTGTCGAGCTGGAGGGCAGTGACGAACTCCGAGGTGCCGGCCACCTTGAAGTCCATGTCGCCGAAGGCGTCCTCGGCACCGAGGATGTCGGTCAGCGCGACGTACTCGGTCCTGCCGTCGACCTCACCGGAGATGAGACCCATCGCGATGCCGGCCACCGAGGCGCGCAGGGGCACACCGGCCTGGAGCAGGGACAGGGTGGAGGCGCAGACTGAGCCCATCGACGTCGAGCCGTTGGAGCCCATCGCCTCCGACAGCTGCCGGATCGCGTAGGGGAACTCCTCGCGGTTCGGCAGCACCGGCAGCAGCGCCCGGCGGGCAAGCGCCCCGTGGCCGATCTCGCGGCGCTTGGGGGAGCCGACGCGGCCGGTCTCGCCGGTGGAGAACGGCGGGAAGACGTACTTGTGCATGTAGCGGCGGGACTTCTCCGGCGACAGCGTGTCGAGCTTCGCCTCCATGGTCAGCATGTTCAGGGTGGTGACGCCCAGGATCTGGGTCTCCCCGCGCTCGAACAGCGCCGAGCCGTGCACCCGCGGGATCACCCCGACCTCGGCGGACAGCGTGCGGATGTCGGTGAGACCGCGGCCGTCGATGCGGACCTTGTCGCGCAGCACGCGCTCGCGGACCAGCTGCTTGGTCAGCGACCGGAACGCGGCGCCGAGCTCCTTCTCCCGGCCCTCGAAGGCCGGGGCGACCTCGCTGAGCACCGCGTCCTTGACCTCGTCCATCGCGGACTCGCGGTCCTGCTTGCCGCCGATGGTCAGCGCCTCGGCGAGCTTGGCACCCGCTGCCCGCTCGACGGCGGCGTAGGCGTCGTCCTCGTAGTCGAGGAACACCGGGAAGTCCTGGACCGGCTTGGCAGCGAGCTTCGCCAGCTCCACCTGCGCCTCGCACAGCTGCTTGATGAACGGCTTGGCCGCGTCGAGGCCACCGGCCACGACCGCCTCGGTGGGCGCCTGGACGCCGGAGCGGACCAGCTCCCAGGTCTGCTCGGTGGACTCCGCCTCGACCATCATGATCGCGACGTCACCGCTCTCGGTCACGCGGCCCGCGACGACCATGTCGAAGACCGCACGCTCGAGCTGGCTGTGGCTGGGGAACGCCACCCACTGGCCGTCGATGAGCGCGACGCGGACACCACCGACCGGGCCGGAGAACGGCAGGCCGGACAGCTGGGTGGACATCGACGCGGCGTTGATCGCGAGCACGTCGTAGGGCTGGTCCGGGTCCAGCGCCATCACGGTGATGACGACCTGGACCTCGTTGCGCAGGCCCTTCTTGAAGGTCGGGCGCAGCGGACGGTCGATGAGCCGGCAGGTGAGGATGGCGTCCTCACCGGGACGGCCCTCGCTGCGGAAGAACGAGCCGGGGATCTGGCCCACGGCGTACATCCGCTCCTCCACGTCGATGGTCAACGGGAAGAAGTCGAAGTGGTCCTTGGGGTGCTTGCCCGCCGTCGTCGCCGACAGCAGCATCGTCTCGTCGTCGAGGTAGGCCGTCACCGATCCGGCGGCCTGCCGGGCCAGCAGCCCGCTCTCGAACTTCACGGTGCGGGTGCCGAAGGAGCCGTTGTCGATGACGGTCTCTACGGCGTGGATCTCGGGTCCCTCCATGGGGTTCCCCTTTCGTGTCGTCGGCTGGGTCGTTCCCAGCGGTCGGAGCGATCACGCGGGGCGCTTCGTGGTGCTCGTTGCGGTGCACGTGGCGAGTGCCACGTGGTCCCGTCGGGCACGGGGCCGGTCTTCGATCGAGGCCCACGGCGGGCGCCCTGCGAGTGTCGCAGGGGCTCCCGAAGGCCACTACCGAGGACCGGGCCGGACGTCCGCGGCCGCTCCTGGTGGGCGGTGTTCAGTTGTGCTTCGGTGATCTCGGCGCAGATGCGACGGAAGCGGCGTCTCCTGGTGGAGAGGCCGCTCCCGTCGAGCTCATCGGCGCAGGCCGAGCCGCTCGATGATCGAGCGGTACCGGTTGATGTCCTCGGCGCGCATGTAGTTCAACAGCCGGCGGCGCTGGCCGACCAGCAGCAGCAGACCACGACGGCTGTGGTGGTCGTGCTTGTGCTCCTTGAGGTGCTCGGTGAGGTGGCTGATGCGGTGCGTGAGCAGCGCGACCTGGACCTCCGGTGAGCCGGTGTCGCCCTCGGACGTGGCGTAGTCGGCGATGATCTTCTTCTTGGTTGCTGCGTCGGTGCCTGTGGACACGCGCCGCTCCTCTCTGTACCTGCTCGTTGCGCGGCGCGCCGGGGCCTGTCCACCCGGGCACTCTCGATCCGCGGCCGTTGCACGGCGTTGACTCGCGCCCCCACTGAGACGGGGGCTGCAACGGCCCAGATTATCAGCGCGTGACGCTTTCCCCGAATCGGCGAGCGCGGTCAGACGGCGAGGACTCCCCGCACCGCCTCGCGCGCGGCCATCGGGTCGGTCGCGCCGAGGGCCGCCTCGGCCGCCTGCTCGCAGACGTCCATGGTCACCGCCGCGAGCTGCGCCCCGACCGGACGTACGGCGGCCAGCGCCATCGACAGCGACGAGATGCCCATGCCGACCAGGGCGGTGGCCAGCACCGGGTCGGCGGCCGCCTCGCCGCAGACCCCGACCGGCTTGCCGGCCTGCTTGCCCGCCTCGGCGGTGATCGCGATGAGCTGCAGGACGGCCGGCTGCCAGGAGTCGGTCAGGTGCGCCAGGTCGGTGGCCATCCGGTCCGCGGCCATCGTGTACTGCGTGAGGTCGTTGGTGCCGATCGACAGGAAGTCGACCACCTCCAGCATCTGGTGCGCCAGCAGCGCCGCGCTGGGGATCTCGACCATCACACCGGCCTTCAGCCCGTGCTTGCGGACGCGCTCCGCGAAGTCGACCGCCTCGGCGACGGTGGCCCCCATCGGCGCCATCTCCCAGGTCTCGGTGCCGGTCGACTGCGCCGCCCGCGCGATCCCCTCCAGCTGACGGTCCATCAGGCCGGGGTTGCCGAACGAGAGCCGGAGCCCGCGCACACCGAGGGCGGGGTTCTCCTCGCCCTCGTGGGTCGCGAACGCGATCGGCTTGTCCGACCCTGCGTCGAGGGTGCGGACGACGACGTAGCGGTCGTCGCGGAACGGCGCCAGCACGTCGGAGTAGATCTGGGCCTGCTCCTCGACGGAGGGCTCGTCCTTGCGGTTGAGGAAGCTCAGCTCGGTGCGGAACAGCCCGACGCCCTCCACCGGACCGTCGGCCGCCTTCGACGCGGACGCCCCGTCGGCGACGTTGGCCAGCAGCTTGACGGTGGTGCCGTCCGCGGTGCGCCCCGGTCCGGTCCACTGCTCCAGCGCCTCGCGGGCGGCCCGCGCCTGCTCGACCAGGGCGGCCGCGGCGTCCGCGTCCGGGTCGACGGTGACCTCGCCCGACGTACCGTCCACCAGCAGCGGCGTCCCGGTCGCGACGGCGACGGCGCCGGACACGCCGACGACGCAGGGGATGCCGAGCTGGCGCGCGATGATGGCGGTGTGGCTGGTGGGACCGCCCTTCTCGGTGACCAGCGCCACGACGGACGCCGCGTCGAGCGTCGCGGTGTCCGCGGGTGCGAGGTCCTCAGCCAGCAGCACCGACGGCTCGTCGGGGACGGGGATGCCGGGCTCCGGCTCACCCACCAGGCGTGCGGTCACCCGGCGCTCGATGTCGCGAAGGTCCGTGACCCGCTCGGCCATCAGGCCGCCCATCGCGGTGAAGACGCCGGCGAACTGCTCCACCGCCGCGGCGAGCGCCGCGAGCAGCGGGTCGCCGGAGCTCAGCCGCTTCTTCACGGCCGCCCGCAGGCCGCGGTCCCGGGCCAGCCCGGCGGTGGCGGCCAGCACCTCGGCGGCGGCGCCACTGGCGGCCGCCGCTCGGGAGGTCAGACCGTCGGCGGTGGCGGTGACCGCAGCGTCATAGGCCGCCAGCGCCGCCTCGGCGTCCAGGGAGTCGTCCTTCTCGAAGACGGCGATGGCATCAGGCGACACCGCGACGGTCGCGACCACTGCGGGCGCATAGGCGACTCCCGGCACGACGGGGGTTCCTCGGAGGACGGTACGGGGAGGAGTGTGTGACATGCGTCTAACCATAAGGGGTGCCCGCCCTTGACAGTCAACACGTTCGGGCGTAGAACAACACATACACAGCCACTTCAGCAGGCTCTTCCCACGCAAGCACAGGAGGCTCGGTGTACGCCGAGGAACGTCAGCAGGCCATCGCCGACCTGGTCGCCCAGCGCGGCCGGCTGTCGGTCAACGCCCTGGCCGAGCAGTACGACGTCACCACCGAGACCGTCCGCCGTGACCTCTCCGCCCTGGAGCGCGCAGGAGTCGTGCGACGGGTGCACGGTGGAGCCGTCCCTGCGGCCGCGCTCACCGCGTTCGAGCCCAAGGTCGCCGACCGGGACCGGGCGCACGCCGACCAGAAGGACCGGATCGCGCAGCGGGCGGTCGACCTGCTCCCCCGCAGCGGCGGCACCGTGGTGCTGGACGCCGGCACCACCACCGCCCGGCTGGCGATGATGTTCCCTCGTGACCTGCTGCTGACGGTGATCACCAACGCCGTCCCGATCGCCGCTCGCCTGGCGGGGGCACCGAGCGTGGAGCTGCACCTGCTGCCGGGACGGGTCCGGCCCACCACCCACGCGGCCGTCGGGGAGGACACCGTCGAGGCCCTGCAACGGCTCCGCGTCGACGTCGCCTTCGTCGGCGCCAACGGCCTGTCCGTCGGGCACGGGCTGACCACGCCCGACCACGGAGAGGCGGCCACCAAGCGGGCGATCGTCGGCAGTGCGCAGCTGGTCGTGGCCCTCGTCGACTCCTCGAAGATCGGCCAGGAGCAGACGGTGCGGTTCGCCGACCTCCGCGACGTCGACGTCGTGGTCACCGACCGCGGGATCGACCCGGCGACCGTCGACGCCATCGAGCGTCGCGGCGTCGAGGTGCGGGTCGCATGATCCTGACGCTGACGCCCAACCCGAGCATCGACCGCACGGTGACCCTCGCCGGCGCGCTGGAGCGGGGATCGGTGCTGCGCGCGGAGTCCACCACGTCCCAGGGTGGCGGCAAGGGCGTGAACATCTCCCGCGCCGCCGTCGCTGCCGGCGTGCCGACGATCGCCGTGCTCCCCGCCGACGCGGACGACCCCTTCGTGCTCGGCCTCCTGCGCGACGGCATCGACTGCCGTCCCGAGCGCCCCGCCGGTCCTGTGCGGGTGAACCTCACGCTGAGCGAGCCCGACGGGACCACCACGAAGGTGAACGCCCCGGGCGCCGTGGTCCAGGCGGCCGACCTCGACCGGCTCGCCGCAGCGGTGGTGGCCCGGGCCCGTGCGGCCCGCTGGGTGGTGCTCGCCGGGTCGCTGCCCCCCGGTGCTCCGGCAGGCTGGTACGCCGAGCTGGTCGGCGCCGTGCGTGACACCCAGGCCAAGGTCGCCGTGGACACGTCCGGGGCACCCCTGGTCGCGCTCGCCGCGGGCCTCGAAGAGCATGCGCCCGACCTGATGAAGCCCAACGGCGAGGAGCTCGCGTCCCTGACCGGCGGTGACGCGGACGCCATCGAGGCCGACCCGGCCGCCGCCGCGGCCGCTGCCGCCGTGCTCGTCTCACGAGGGGTCGAGGCTGTCCTCGCGACGCTCGGGGGCTCCGGCGCCGTGCTGGCCACCGCCGAGGGGGCCTGGCACGCCGTCCCGCCCCCCACCACCGTCGTGAGCACGGTGGGCGCGGGCGACTCGAGCCTGTTCGGATTCCTCCTCGGCGACCTGCGAGGAGCGGCCCCCGTCGAGCGGCTGCGGCTGGCAGTCGCCTACGGCAGCGCCGCCGCCGGCCTTCCCGGCACCACCATCCCCACCCCGCAGCAGGTGCACCCCGAGCTCGTCGAGGTCAGCACCCTCCACTCCGAGCCGGTTACCCCCGATCCGATCTCACCGAGAAACTGAGGACACGAATGACCGACACCACAGCACCCGAGGGGATGATCACGCCGGCGCTCGTCCGGCTGGACGTCTCGCTCGGCAGTGACAAGACACAGGTGATCCACGCGCTGGCCGCGCAGGTCGCCGAGGCGGGGCGCACCGCACACGCCGACCGGCTGGCTCAGGACGCCCTCGCCCGCGAGGCGACCGCGTCCACCGGGCTGCCCGGCGGCATCGCCATCCCGCACTGTCGCACCACCGCGGTCGACGTACCCACCCTCGCGTTCGCGCGGCTCTCCCCCGGGACGGACTTCGGCGCCAAGGACGGGCCGGCCGACCTGGCGTTCCTGATCGCCGCGCCGGCGGTCGGGGATCCCACCCACCTGCAGGTGCTCACCCAGCTCGCCCGGGCGCTGGTCAAGAAGAGCTTCACCGACCGGCTCCGCGGGGCGCGCCTCCCCGAGGACGTCGTCGCGCTCGTCAACGAGGTGGTCTCGCTCCCACCCGGCCGGCCTCAGCCCGCCAGCGGCACACCCCAGCCCACGCAGGGGCAGTCTCCTGCCGGGGTCGCCGCCACGTCGGCCGCATCGGCGCCGAACGCCGGGTCGGACACCCCGGCCCCCGCCGCCTCGACAGGCGACGGCGGGCCGGTGCCGTCCGGCTCGGGGAGCGGTCACGCCGCGGGTGCCGCCGGTGCCGGTAGCACCCCCACCAGCGGCTCCGCAGACACCGACCAGATCATCACCCCGGCGCTCGTCCGGCTGGACGTCTCACTCGGCAGCGACAAGACCGAGGTGATCCGAGCGCTCGCCGCGCAGGTGGCGCACGCGGGTCGCACCACGCGGGCGGACCAGCTCGTGGAGGACGCGCTGGCACGCGAGGCCACCTCCGCGACCGGTCTTCCGGGGGGGATCGCGATCCCGCACTGCCGCACCGAGGCGGTCGACGCCCCCACCCTGGCCTTCGCCCGGCTCTCCCCCGGCACCGACTTCGGCGCCAAGGACGGGCCCGCCGACCTGGCCTTCCTGATCGCCGCACCCGCGGGCGGGGGCGCCACCCACCTCAAGGTGCTCACCCAGCTCGCCCGGGCGCTGGTCAAGAAGGACTTCACGGACGGTCTCCGCCAGGCGCAGACGCCCGAGGAGGTCGTCGGCCTCGTCACCGGCGTGGTCACCCTGCCGGCCGCCCCCGCGGCCGGTGGAGAGAGCACGGCCGCCAACGGCGCCGCATCGTCCGGCCCGGCGGGTGCGGGGACCACGTCGTCCGGGAGCGCCTCCGCCGGCGGAGGCGCCACCGCAGTCGGCGCCGGCGCTGCCGGCTCGAACGGCTCGGCCGGCGACGGGACCTCCACAGCCGGCGGCTCGGCCGGCACCACCACCGCGGACCCGAACCGCCGCCGCGCCCTGGTGGCCGTGACCGCCTGTCCGACGGGCATCGCGCACACCTACATGGCCGCCGAGGCGCTGGAGGCCGCGGCCAAGCGTGCGGGCATCGACCTGGTGGTGGAGACCCAGGGCTCCGCGGGGGCCACGCCGCTGCCCCCGGAGACCATCCGGAACGCCGACGCGGTGATCTTCGCGGTCGACGTAGGGGTGCGCGACCGTTCCCGCTTCGCGGGCAAGCCGCTGGTCGCCTCCGGGGTGAAGCGGCCCATGGACGACGCGGACGCGATGATCGCCGAGGCCCTGCGCTACGCCGACGACCCGAACAGCCCCAGGGTGGAGGGCGGCGCCGGCGGTGGCGACGGGGACGCGGCCGCCACCGGCGGCGGAGGGTCCGGCGAGTCCTGGGGGGCGCGCACCCGTCGGGTGCTGATGACCGGCGTCTCCTACATGATCCCGTTCGTCGCTGCCGGCGGGCTTCTGATCGCCCTGTCGTTCCTGTTCGGCGGCTACGAGATCGTCGGGCCGTTCGGTGACATCGTGCAGAACAACACCCTGTTCGACCCGCCGGACGTCCAGGCACTCGGGCTCGACCACGCCCTGTTCGGCTCGGGGGTGATGGCCTACCTGGGCGCGCTGATGTTCGTCATCGGACAGACCGCCTTCGCGTTCTTCATCCCCGCGCTCGCTGGCTACATCGCCTACGCCATCGCGGACCGCCCCGGCATCGCGCCCGGGTTCGTGATGGGCGGACTTGCTGCCAACGTCGGAAAGTTCACCGACTCCGACGGGGGCCAGCTCCCGGTGACCGGCTTCATCGGAGCCATCATCGGCGGGGTCCTGGCCGGTGTCATCGCCCGCTGGATCGGCGGCTGGAACGTCCCGAAGTGGGCACGCGGCCTGATGCCGGTGCTGGTGATCCCGCTGCTGACCAGCCTGATCGCCGGCTTCCTGATGCTGCTCGTGTTCGGCCGCCCCATCACCTGGCTCATGGACAAGCTGAACGAAGGCCTGACCAGCATGTCCGGCTCGAACGCGATCGTCCTGGGCGTGATCCTCGGCCTGATGATGGCCTTCGACATGGGCGGTCCGCTCAACAAGGTGGCCTACAGCTTCGCCGCCGCGGGGGTCGGAGCCGCAGCAGCCGCCTCGTTCGACGACCCGCGCCTGAAGATCATGGCGGCGGTCATGCTCGCCGGCATGGTCCCGCCGATCGCGCTGGCGCTGGCGACCGTCGTACGCCCGCAGCTCTTCACCCAGGCGGAGCGAGAGAACGGCAAGGCCGGGTGGCTGCTCGGCGCCTCCTTCATCACCGAGGGCGCCATCCCGTTCGCGGCCGCGGACCCGCTGCGGGTCATCCCGGCGATCATGCTGGGCAGTGCGGTCACCGGCGGTCTCGCCCAGGCCTTCGACATCGCGGTCCGGGCACCGCACGGCGGCATCTTCGTGATCTTCGCGGTCAACAACATCCTGGGCTACGTGGGTGCGTTGATCGCCGGGGTCCTGGTGGGCGCCGCCGCAGTCGTCGTCCTGAAGTCCATGGGCAAGAAGGACTCCGACGTCGAGGCCGAGGCGAAGTCCGACGCGGAACTCGCTACGGTCTGACCCTGACCTCGACCAAACCGAAGGAGCAGAGGATGCCCAGCAAGACCGTGACCGTCGGCTCGTCCGTCGGCCTGCACGCCCGTCCCGCCGCAGCCATCGCCGAGGCGGCCGCCGAGCTCGACAGCGAGGTCACCCTCGCGGTGCCCGGGGAGGAGCCCGTCGACGCCGCCTCCTCGCTGCTGATCATGACGCTGGGTGCGTCGCACGGCGACACCGTCGAGGTCTCCGGCGACAACCAGGCCGACGTGGACGTCATCGCCGCCCTGGTGGAGAAGGATCTCGACGCCTGACGGTCGGCGGCACTGCCCACAGAGCTGTCACTGCCCAGGGGATGCTCCCCCTGGGCAGTGGCAGCTTCCCATGTCCCCCTCGGGAACCGGCTCAGCCGGCGACCCCGAGCAGCACCCGGCAGCGCTGCACGTCAGCGTGCATCTGCTGCACCAGCTCGTCGACGGAGTCGAACCGCGTCATCCCGCGGACCCGGCCGACGAACGCCACCTCCACCTCGACGCCGTACAGCTCGAGGTCGTCGCGGTCCAGCACGTAGGACTCCACCCGGCGCTCGCGCTCGCCGTCGAACGTGGGGTTCGTGCCCACGCTGATCGCCGCCGGCAGTGCGGGGTCGGCGGGGCGGTCCAGGCGGCGCAGCCACCCGGCGTACACACCGTCGGCCGGGGCCGCGCGCATCCCGGAGGTCGGGACGTTGGCGGTCGGGTAGCCCAGCTCGCGGCCCCGCTGGTCGCCCTTGACCACCTCACCGCGCACGGTGAACGGCTGCCCCAGCGCCTCCGCGGCCCCCTCGACGTCGCCAGCGGCCAGGCAGTTGCGCACGTACGTCGAGGACCACACCTGCGGGCCGCCGTCCAGCGCGATGCCCTCGGCGGAGAAGTCGTGGACGGCGCCGAGGTCACGCAGCAGCGCGACGTCGCCCGACGCCTTGGCGCCGAACCGGAAGTTCGCCCCCACCACCACCGCGCGGGCGTGCAGCGCGTCGACCAGGATGTCGGTGACGAAGCGCTGCGGCGGCCAAGCCGCGATCTCCCTGCTGAACGGCACCACCAGGAGGTCGTCGGCGCCGGCAGCCTCCAGGCGGGCGGCCCGCGCCTCCAGCGAGGTCAGCGTGGGCGGGGCGTGCTCGGGGCGGAGCACCGCGATGGGGTGCGGGTCGAAGGTCACCGCCACCACCGGCAGACCGCCGAGCTCGGCGGCCACCTCACGCGCCCGGCGCACCACGTGCTGGTGTCCGAGGTGGACGCCGTCGAAGTTGCCGACCGTCACCACGGTCCGGCCCAGCGAGACCGGGACCTCGTCGAGCGAGCGCCAGACGTGCACGTCGGCTCCTCCCCGGCTCGGCGGTGCGGCCGGACCGTGCGCGGGCCGACTCGCAGAAATGGTCGCACAGCGCACTCAGACGAACACCGCCACCGGCGTTGCGACCTCCCCGTTCTGCTCGTAGAGCGCCAGGAACCGGCCGTGCTGGTCGAACACCGCCACCGGACCCGCCGTCTCGAGCCGCACCGTCAGCCGGCGCCCGAAGCCCACGTCACGGGCCTGGTCCGGGTCGAGCTCCCGCGCCGGGAAGCACCGGCGGGCCACCTCGGACAGGCTGGTCGGCGCGAAGGACTCCGCCAGCTGCTCCAGGCTCCGGGCCGCGTCCAGGGTGAACGTCCCCACCGCCGTACGCCGCAGCCGGGTCAGGTGACCGCCGACGCCGAGCTGCTCGCCCAGGTCCCGGGCGATGGCGCGGATGTAGGTGCCGCTGCTGCACCGCACCGTGAGGTCCACGTCGATGGCATTCGCAGGCGCCGGACGCACGGCGCGCACCAGCAGCTCGTGCACGGTCACCGGCCGGAGCGGCAGCACGACGTCCTCGCCGGCGCGGACCCGGGCGTACGCCCGACGACCGTCCACCTTGATCGCCGAGACGGCGGACGGCCGCTGCTCGATCTCCCCGGCGAAGGTCTGCGCTGCTGCGTGCACGACTGCCTCGTCGAGGTGGGCGGCGGAGGTGGATCGCAGCACCTCGCCCTCGACGTCGTCGGTGCTGGTGACCGCGCCGAGACGGACCGTGGCGTCGTACGCCTTCTCGGTCAGCGCCAGGTGCCCCAGCAGCCTCGTGGCTCGTTCCACCCCCACCAGCAGCACGCCGGTGGCCATCGGGTCCAGGGTGCCGGCATGACCCACCTTGCGGGTCCCCGCGAGCCGGCGGACGCGGGCCACCACGTCGTGGGACGTCAGTCCGGCCGGCTTGTCCACGACGACCAGCCCGGACGGCGCGCTCACTCCTCCTCGAGCTCGTCGGCCTCGTGCGGCTTGCGGTAGGGGTCCGGCTCACCGGCGTACGTCGCCCCGGCGGCTGCCGCGGCCACCGCCGCGTCGGAGGCACGAGCCTTCTCCAGCAGCTCGTCGATGTGGCGGGCGGTGTCCGGCAGCGCGTCGTGGATGAACTCCACGGTCGGCGCGTGCCGCATGCCGAGCTGCTTGGCGACCTCGGAGCGGATCAGCCCCTTGGCGGACTCCAGGGCGGCGGCCGAGCCGGCGACCTCCTCGTCCTCACCCAGCACGGTGTAGAACACCGACGCCTGCTGGGTGTCCCCGCTGACCCGCACGTCGGTGACCGTCACGAAGCCGAGACGCGGGTCCTTGACCCGGCGCTCCAGCATCTCCGCGACGATGACCTGGATCCGGTCCGCCACCTTGCGGACCCTGGGGTTGACCACTGGGTGCTCCTGCTCTGCTGCGGAATGGGCTGCGGGTGGGCTGGGGGGCGCGGATTACCAGGGGATGCAGGATGTTGTGCACTCCCCATGGGCCGTAACCCATGGGGAGTGCCAGAACTCCGGCATCCCCTGGTAATCAGTCGGTCACTCGCCGGCTCAGGCGCGCGGGATCTCCCTCATCTCGAAGCACTCCACGATGTCGCCCTGCTTGATGTCGTTGAAGCCGCGCAGGGTGAGACCGCACTCGAAGCCCTCACGGACCTCGGTGACGTCGTCCTTCTCGCGCCGCAACGACGACAGGTCGAGGTTGTCGGCCGCGACGTTGCCGTCCCGGATGAGCCTCGCCTTGGAGTTGCGCCGGATGACACCGCTGGTGACCATGCACCCGGCGATGTTGCCGATCTTGCTGGAGCGGAAGATCTCCCGGATCTCGGCCTGGCCGAGCGAGACCTCTTCGTACTCCGGCTTGAGCATGCCCTTGAGCGCCGCCTCGATCTCCTCGATCGCCTGGTAGATGACCGAGTAGTAGCGGATCTCGACACCCTCCTTCTCGGCCATC
>DASQDP010000089.1:0-3077 GCA_035634095.1 Nocardioidaceae bacterium
CGGCCCGCCTGCTGGACGGCCCGGACGGCTGTCGGTACGCCGCAGCCGTGACCCGAGGGGCCGCTCTGTCGGGTGCGGCGGCCGTGACCTACGCGCGTTCCGCGCTCCGCCGAGGGGCCTGACCCGCGCGACTTCCCGGCGCGCGGTGCCGCCGTCCGGGTGCAGCCGGGGTGCAATCGGCCTGCAACGACCGGTCGGGGGGTCGCTGACGTCCGATCCGGAACGTCAGATGGAGAGCTCTCATGACCGTCGACCAGGACAAGCTGATGTCCTTCATCCACCAGTTCCCCGACGAGGCGCGAAGGTCAGTTCCTCCGACCGTCCCTGTCCGGGACGGGCCCCATCGAGGAGGGAGAGCTGTGGATCACCCGGACGGTCACCTGAAGAACTCCCGGAGCACCGGCGCGAGCGCTTCGGGAGCGACATCGTGCCCCTGGCCGGACAGGGTCTGGTGACGACCGTGCGGCAGGGCCTCGGCAGTCGCTGTGGACGCGTGACGAAGCGGGGCGGGGCTGGCCTCACCGTCGAGCACGAGCACGGGGACAGCGACCCGGGCCGCCTTCTCCCGGGGAACCGTCCCGTCGCCGAGCACTGCGTCGTCGTAGCCCAGGGTCGGCGCGATCGCTTCGGAGAGTGCCCACACGGGCTGCTGGCGCATCGCGGCGACGGCCTGCGGTGGAACTCCGACCGTCGTCAGGAACAGCTCGACGGCGTCACCTCGGCGGCCGGCGGCCAGCAGTTCGCCCAGCCGGTGGGAGTACGCCTTCTTCTCCTGCGGGTCCCCGGCCTCGGCTGTGAACGCGGGGTCGTACAGGGCGAGCTTGATGATCGGTAGTCCACTGGCGGCGGCCTCCAGGGCGAGCGCGGCGCCGGAGGAGATGCCGTAGACGTACGCCGATCCGCCCGCCTCCTCGATGACCGCCGCGAGATCCTCGACCTCGCGGGCGACCGCGTATGGAGCGGTGTCCCCGCTGTCCCCCCGCCCGCGACGGTCGTACGTGTACACCGCACAGCTCGGTGCGAGTTCCCGTGCCAGGGCCGGCATCGGGCCGGAGGTCCGGGAGCACATGGCCCCGTCGACCAGGACGACCGCCGGGCCCGAACCCGACCGATCGAAGGCCACCGTCGTTCCATCGCGCGAGAGCACTGCCGACATCCGGATCTCCTCCTCGGATCGATACCGGTAGTACGGATCGGCGGTGGAGAACTCATCGCCGATCGGTGCACTCGTCGCCATCGACGACGCGGTACCGCTACGGCTGCCACCCCAGCGGCAGGCCGAAGGAGGGGAACAGTCGCGATGCCCCCAGGTAGGTGGTCGTCTCCGTGATGACGCCCTCCGCCGTCTCCACCACGACGAGGGCGAACGGCTCGTACGCACCGTCGGGGCCACCGCGCCGGTACTGGCCGAGCGCCACCGTTCCGTTGGCCCGGGTCGGGATGAACCGGTCGCCGCGGCAGGCGTCGCTGGCCGTCATCACCCGCCCGATCGCCGCACGGCCGCGCAGCCACCACGCGAACGGCGGCATGGAGGTGATCGCGTCCTCATGCAGGAGCGAGACCAGCGTCTCGACGTCGTGACGCTCGAAGGCGTCGACGTACCGGCGCACCAGCCGCTGTTGCTCCGCGTCCGCCACCGGCGGGACGGGGTCGCCGAGGCGGGGACTCCGGGCAGCCAGCGTGGCGCGGGCGCGCTGTAGCGCGCTGTTGACCGCGGGCACCGTGACGCCGAGCAGCTGCCCGACCTCATCGGCCTTCCAGCGCAGGACGTCGCGGAGGATCAGCACGGCGCGCTGGCATGCCGGCAGGTGCTGCAGCGCCGCGATGAACGCCAGCCGGATCGTGTCGCGCTGCGCGGCCAGCTCTGCCGGGTCGCCGTCCTCCCGCAGGACGCTCCGATCGGCCATCGGGTACACCCACCGGGACTCCGGGAGCACGGCCCCCAGGTCCGGAGCTCCCTGCGAGGCCGGACCGAGGTCCATCGCCCGCGCCCGGCGCTGCGCGGCCCGCAGCATGTCGAGGCAGACGTTCGTGGCGATGGTGAACAGCCACGACCGCCAGGCCGAGCGGCGCTCGTCGAAGCGGTCCAGGTTCTGCCAGGCGCGTAGCAGCGTCTCCTGCACCGCGTCCTCGGCCTCGAACCCCGAGCCCAGCATGCGGTAGCAGTACCCGACCAGCTCCCGCCGGTGTGGCTCGAACCAGGCCGCCTCCGACGCCGGTGCATCCCCTGGCGCACCCTGCCGCCCCACCGGCACCAGCTCGGCCATCCCCGCTCCGACCTCCGCTCCCGACGGCAGGAGAACCCACGTGCTGCGCGCCGAGGGCCGCTACGACTCCGATCCTGGCAGACCCAGTGTTCCAGGCCTGGGACATGCCGCCCCCGTTCCTCGATCGACAGCTCGAGCGCCACCTGCGTCGCCTGCCGTCGCCACACCGGGATCACTGGTGGAACAGCTCACGGACCAGGACATCGCGCATCCGACGCACCCACGGCGACCGGGATCTCGGGTCACTGCAGGCGGCTGTGGGAGCACCGGCGGTGTGCGGTCGGACCGGTATTCTCCGCCGGGGGCCGGGGTGACTCCGAGTGGTTCAGCCGTTTCACCCTGGTGGCCCCGGACCCGGCGACCTCGACATCCTCGTCCCGGAAGTGGGTCCATGCTGCACGACTCCCCCGCCGGTTCCTGCGCGACATCAGCAATGGGCGCACGGTGAGGCACCAGCCGTCGAAGACAGTCACGAGCGCCGGCACGTCGGCGTACCCGGTATCCACGCCGGACGGGCAGCGCTGCGAGTGGCGTCTCCCCGCCGTCCTGAGCTCGGTCCGCGGGATGCGCCGGGAGCTGCGCGGCTTCCTCGATGCCACGGCGTTGTCCGCCGACGCGATCGAGGACCTGGTCCTGGCCGACAGCGAGGCAGCCAACAAGGCGATCGAGCACGCACAGCGGCCGACGAAGCCCTTCTTCGACGTCTGCGCCGTGGTCGATGACGGAGCGGTGACCATCGTCATCCGGGACCACGGAGGGTGGCGGCAGCCGACGTCCCCGTCGATCCGAGGACGCGGCCTGGCGATGATG
>DASQDP010000090.1:0-2486 GCA_035634095.1 Nocardioidaceae bacterium
GGAGATGGCCCAGCGGCACGTCGACCGGCGAGGGGACGACGACGGGCAGACCGCCGACGTGCTGCGCCGGTGGGCCGAGGTGCTGGAGGACCTCGCGGTGGACCCGATGCGCTGCGCCGACCGCCTGGACTGGCCGGCGAAACTGCGGCTGCTGGAGGGCTACCGCTCGCGCGACGGTCTCGGGTGGGGCGACTCCCGGCTGCACCTGGTGGACCTGCAGTACTCCGACGTGCGGCCCGAGAAGGGGCTCTACCACCGGCTGGTGTCCCGCGGCTCCATGCAGCGGCTGCTCACCGACGACGAGGTGGTCACGGCGATGCTGCGCCCGCCGACGGACACCCGGGCGTTCTTCCGCGGGGAGTGCCTGCGCCGCTACCCGGCCCAGGTCGCTGCGGCGTCCTGGGACTCGGTGGTCTTCGACCTCGGCCGGGAGAACCTGGTGCGCATCCCGACGATGGAGCCGCTGCGGGGTACGCGGGACCACGTCGGGGCGCTGTTCGACTCGACGTCCTCGGCGCAGGAGCTGGTCGACACCATCACCGGCGGCTGATCCCGGTCGGTCGACCTCCGTTCGTCACACCCCGCGGGTAACTTCACCAGCGAGGCACCAGCCACGACCTGCACCGGGAGGAACCCATGGCCACGAGGGACAGCGGCGGTCAGCAGCGCTCGACGCGCACGCGAGAGGAGACCGAGGAGGTCGAGGCGTCCGTCGACGCCGAGGTCGCCGAGCGGCACAAGGAGGTCACCGAGGACCTCGACTCCATCCTCGACGAGATCGACGAGGTATTGGAGGAAAACTCTGAGGAATTTGTTAGGAGTTATGTACAAAAAGGCGGGGAGTGACCATTCCTCCGCGCCAGCTATCTACACAGAATGGCTACGGAGAAATACTGCCCCGACTGTGGTGCTTCTCGTCCGGAAGTCGACTTCACGAGGGATAGGCGGCGTGGGGATGGTCTCGCCTTCTATTGTCGGGAGCACGCGCGTCAACGACTCAGGGAATCAAAGGCGCGACGTCAGGGGCCATCCAAGTCGCGACATGTCCTAGACCAGGAGGTTCCGGCCGGACACAAGTGGTGTCCTGACTGCGATGCAGTGAAGCCGCTGGAGGACTTCCCGACCACTCCGGCCAGCCGCACCGGCCGGCACACGTACTGCAAGCCGTGCCATAACGCTCGTGGGCGGGCCAGCCTGGAGAAGGTGGGTGGGTCGCGGACCTATCACTTGAAGCGGCGGTACGGCATCACGGCCGAGGAGTCCGATGCGATGCTCGAGGCGCAGGATGGACTCTGCGGGATCTGTCGAACAGCGCCAGCTGCTCACGTGGACCACGACCATGACACGGGCGAGGTCCGCGAGTTGCTGTGCTTCAACTGCAACGGTGGGCTCGGGCAGTTCAAGGACGACCCTGAGGTACTCCGTGCAGCCGCCGACTACGTCGAGCGACACCGGGCCTTGCCGCGCTCCGTCAGCGGCCGGCCGGAGGCCGGGGAGGAGCCCGGCATCCCGCCCGGTCGGCGTCGGCCTGGCGTCTTGCGTGATCAGCAGTGCAGCCATGGGTTCGCCCGCTGGAAGGTGATGCAGGCGAGCAGCTGATCGTCGAGCCACCGCCCCGTTCCGCTCTCGTGCCGAGGCGGCACGCTGTTGACCCTGGCCGGACAGCTGCCCGTCCGGGTCGCCGGTAGGGTCGCCAGCGACAGCACGAGAGACACCGGCACGCAGGCGAGAGGCGGATGGGTGAGCGAGTATTCGGCTGGCCGGAGCGGGTTCCCGCCCGCCTATCTGGACCGGGTGGGTTCCTCGTTCACCGACTTCCTCGCCACGGCCGCGCCGGACCTGCTGCCCGGTCGTCGTCCGATCCCGCAGCTGCCGGTCGGCGACATCGCGCCGCACGGCACCACCATCGTCGCGGTGAGCTACGACGGCGGCGTCCTCATGGGCGGCGACCGCCGCGCGACCATGGGCAACCTGATCTCCAGCCGGGACATCGAGAAGGTCTACCCGGCCGACGCCTGGTCGGTCATCGGCATCGCCGGTGCCGCGGGCATCGCGATCGAGATGGTCCGGCTCTACCAGGTCGAGCTCGAGCACTACGAGAAGATCGAGGGCCTCACGCTCTCCCTCGACGGCAAGGCCAACCGGCTGGCCCAGATGATCCGCGGCAATCTCGGCGCCGCGCTGCAGGGCCTGGCCGTCGTCCCGCTGTTCGCCGGCTTCGACCTCGACGCCGCGCCGGGCGCCGCCCCCGGGCGGATCTTCAGCTACGACGTCACCGGCGGGAACTACGAGGAGCGCGGCTACGCGGCCGTCGGCTCCGGGTCGATCTTCGCCCGCAGCTCGCTGAAGAAGACCTGGCGGCCCGACCTCTCCGGCGAGGCGGCCACGCGCAGCCTGGTGGAGGCCCTCTACGACGCCGCCGACGACGACTCCGCCACCGGCGGCCCCGACCCGGTGCGCCGGCTGTACCCGATCGTCTACCGGGT
>DASQDP010000091.1:0-5870 GCA_035634095.1 Nocardioidaceae bacterium
CTCCCAGGACGTCACCGCGACCCCGCACTTCCCCCGCAGCGCCCAGCTCATCTCCGCGATGTGGCGCCGGGTGCGCGGTTCGGCGCCGGACGGCGTGCTGTCGGTCGACCCTGTCGCCCTCTCCTACCTGCTGCGAGGCACCGGCCCCGTCCAGATCGGCCGGGGGCGGTCCCTGGACGCGGACAGTGCCGTCTCGACGCTGCTCAACCAGGTGTATCTCGACCTTCCGGACCCCGAGGACCAGGACGCCTACTTCGCCAGGGTGGCCCGGCGCACGTTCGAGGCCGTCGCCTCCGGGCAGGGCCGGCCGGAGCAGGTGCTCGACGGCCTGGTGACCTCGGCGACGCAGCGACGCGTCCTGCTGTGGTCCGCTCACCCGGCAGAGCAGCGCCTGATCGAGCCGACGCGGATGGGGGGAGCGCTGCCGGTTCGCGCCGGGCGCGCACCGCAGGTGGGCGTGTACCTGAACGACGGCAGCCAGTCCAAGCTCGACTACTCCCTCGCCCACGCCGTCGCGGTGCGCTCCGTGGGCTGACGGGCCGGCCGACAGGAGCTGGAGGTCCGGGTGCGGCTCGCCTCCCGGGTCCCGCGCGACACCCGGGCCCTCGGCGACTACGTCCTCGGGAGCAAGGCGGGGCTGGCCCCCGCCACGATCCGCACCATGCTCTACGTCTACGCACCGGTGGGTGGCTCGTTCTCCGACTCGACCCTGGACGGGGAGCGGCTGGTGCTCACCACCCGCCGCCACCTCGGGCGTCCGCTGGTAGCCGAGACGATCGGGCTGGCTCCCGGCCAGCGGGCCACCGCGACGTTCCGGATGACCGCCGGGCCGGGGCAGACCGACCAGGCGCAGGTGCAGGTCACCCCCGGCGTTCGCGGGACCGCGACGGGGCGGGTGTCCGCCTCCACCTGCTGAGCAGATGCATGCTGGTGCACGCACCAGAGCAGGCGGATGACCGGGCCATAGGAGCGAGCTGTGGGCGATCACACGCGCGGCGGCCTTGCGTCGTGCTAGCTGCGGCTAGCACTATGGACCTGTGGCCAAGTTCGGAGTGGGCAAGACCGTCGAGACCCTCGGCGACTACCTGCGCGAGCAGCGGCTCGGTGCCCAGCTGTCCCTGCGGCAGCTCGCCGAGCAGACCGGGGTCTCCAACCCCTACCTCAGCCAGATCGAACGCGGGCTGCGCCGCCCGTCGGCCGAGGTGCTGCAACAACTGGCCAAGGGCCTGCGGATCTCCGCGGAGACGCTCTACGTCCGCGCCGGCATCCTGAACCTCGACGACAGCGAGGTGCGCTCGGTCGAGCTGGCGGTGCTCGCCGACACCGGGCTCACCGAGCGGCAGAAGCAGACGCTGCTGGACGTCTACACGTCGTTCCGCTCATCCAACGGGACCGCACGCACCGACCACCCTGCCCCAGCCGACCCGGGGCGCGACCACGCCGGCGTCGCCGGGGACGAGACCGACCCGTCCGGCGCCGACCA
Organism: Nocardioidaceae bacterium; assembly: GCA_035634095.1. Taxonomy (GTDB): domain Bacteria; phylum Actinomycetota; class Actinomycetes; order Propionibacteriales; family Nocardioidaceae; genus Nocardioides_B. The sequence goes on from DASQDP010000091.1 coordinate 1,484, forward strand.
TCCAGACCGAACAACCTCAGGAGGCTGACATGCCGAACACCCGCCAGCAGGACCGACCCGACCCCACGCGCCCCTTCTACGCTGCCGTCGGCAGCGTGGACGCCGCCGCTGCGATCGCCCGCACCGGCGTCATCGAGGCCCAGACCCGCCTCGTGCGCCTCCAGACCCGCCTCACGCGGGTCGAGCTCGAGCCCACGGCCCTGGCCAGCGGCCTCCAGAGGGGCGCCAAGGCCCTCCCCGGTCGGGTCGAGGCCCTCCTCGACAGCTACGTCACCGAGCTCGGTGACACCGTCGAGGACCTCAACCGGCAGTACGACGACCTCGCCGCCCGCGGCCGCCGGCTGGTGGCCCGGGTTCGCCGCCAGCAGGCGACAGAGGACCTGGTGAAGGAGGCCGGGGAGACGGTGTCCCGCGCCAAGGCCACCCGCACCTCGACCCGCACGACCGCGAGCCGGGCCGCGCGTTCCACCGCCGCCTCCGCGGCCACCGCGAAGAGCTCGGCCAAGGCCACCCGCACCAAGGCCGGGCGCACCGCCGGTGCCGCCACGAAGGCGACCCGGGCAGCGGCCGCGAAGACCGGCCGCTGACGGCTCGTCCACCCGGCGCTCCCTCTGCCGGTAGGTATTGTTGAGCCGTGTCGACATTCTTCGCCTTGCAGAGCGGCTTCCTGACGATCGTCACGCTCGTGCTCTTCGCGCTGAAGGCCTGGGCGTTCCTCGACGCCCTGTCCCGCAGCCGGCAGGTCTTCGTCGCGGCCGACAAGCTCACCAAGCCCGCGTGGCTCATCATCCTCGGCATCACGCTGTTCGCCCACATTCTCATCTGGCACCCCGGTAGCCTGCTCGTGCTCGCCGGCGCCGTGGCAGCCATCGTCTACATCATCGACGCTCGGCCGGCGATGCAGTCGCTCACCCGTCGCTGAGGTTCGATAAGGGGGATCGTGGCCCTCGAGACGCATGTCGGCGCCGCCGCGCCGGTCCGGGCCGCCGGATCCGTGCTGCGCTGGGTGCGGGTCCTCCTGACGGCAACCGCCCTGGTCGACCTGCTGGTGCTGTCCTACGCGGTGCTGCTGGCCTGGAACCTCCGGTGGAACGTGGACGTCTGGGCCTCGTCCGCGCCGGTGAGTCCGCTCGGTCGGTCCGCGCCGGTGCTGGTCGCCGGCTGGCTCCTGGTGCTCGCCGCTCACGGCGCCTACTCCCGGCGGACGTTCGGCGGCGGCCCCGACGAGTACCGGGTGGTCGCGACGGCGTCGGTCGTCGCCGGCGGCCTGGTGGGCATGACCTGCTACCTGTTCCAGCTGCCGCTGTCCCGCGGCTTCGTGGCGCTCTCCTTCCTGCTCGGCACGCCGATGCTGCTGCTGGGGCGGCTGGTGGTCCGACGGGTCACCTCCGAGCTGCGCCGCGGCGGCCGGATGGTGCACCGCGTGATAGCGGTCGGCGGGCCCTCGGGGACCTGTGAGGTCTTCGACTCGCTGAGCCGCGAGCGGCAGGCCGGCTACCAGCTGGTGGGAGCCTGCGTGCCGGACGGCATCGCGGCGGAGCCCGCCCGGTTCCCGGTGCCGATCCTCGGCTCCGTCGCCGACACCCGCCGGCTCTGCGACGAGGTCGGCGCGGACACCGTCCTGGTCACCCGGGGTGGCTACGCCTCCGCCAAGGAGCTGCGGCGGATCGCGTGGGACCTCGAAGGGTCGAGCATCGACCTGGTCGTCGTACCCAGCGTCACCGACGTCGCCGGTCCCCGCATCCACATGCGCCCGGTCGCGGGCCTGCCGCTGCTGCACGTCGAGCAGCCGCAGGCGGGTGAGGCCGGGGGGCTCGCGAAGCGGGTCTTCGACGTCGTCGGCGCGCTGACGGCGCTGGCGCTGCTGTCCCCGTTGATGCTCGCCGTGGCCGTGCTGATCAGGCGCGAGGACCGCGGCCCGGTCCTCTTCGTGCAGCCTCGGATCGGCCGCGACGGCCGGACCTTCGGCTGCTACAAGTTCCGCTCCATGTTCGTCGACGCGGAGCGGATGGAGCAGCGGCTGCGCGACCGGGCGGGCCACGCTGGTGCCCTGTTCAAGATGAAGGACGACCCGCGGATCACCCGGGTCGGCGGCTTCCTGCGCCGCTACTCCGTCGACGAGCTCCCGCAGCTGATGAACGTGGTCCGGGGCGAGATGAGCCTGGTCGGGCCCCGCCCCCAGCAGTCGTGGGAGGTGGCGACGTACACCGACTGGGAGCACCGGCGGCTGCGGGTCCGTCCCGGCATGACCGGGCTGTGGCAGGTGTCCGGCCGCTCGCAGCTGTCCTTCGACGAGGCGATCCGGCTCGACCTCTACTACGTGGACAACTGGTCCCTCATGGCCGACCTGGTCATCATGGCCAAGACCGTTCAGGCGGTGCTGGGCAAGACCGGCGCCTACTGACGCACGTTTCGCGGCACGGCCCCCGGGCACACCCTGCGCATGGTCCGACTCCGCACCGTGCGCCCCGGCTCGAAGGGCTGGACGCGCAGGCGCACCGGCAAGGCCTTCAGCTACGTCGACGCCACCGGCGCCAAGGTCGGGCCCGAGGACGTCGCCCGGATCAAGTCGCTGGCGATCCCTCCGGCCTGGCAGGACGTCTGGATCTGCCCGATCCACAACGGCCACATCCAGGCCGTCGGCGTCGACGCTGCCGGCCGCAAGCAGTACCTCTACCACCCCGAGTGGCGGGCGAAGCGAGACCAGCTGAAGTTCGACCGGGTGCTGCAGGTCGCGCACGAGCTGTCGCGGACCCGCACCTCCGTTCTCGAGCACCTCGCGCTGCCGGGGATGCCGCTGGAGCGGGCCGCCGCGACCGCCGTACGCCTGCTCGACCTGGGCTACTTCCGGATCGGCTCGGACGCCTACACCGACGAGAACGGCAGCTTCGGCCTCACCACGCTCGAGCGCCGGCACGTGCGGCGGCGGCGAGGGACCCTGGTGTTCGACTTCGTCGGCAAGTCCGGGGTCTCCCACTCCATCGTCATCGACGACCCGCGCTGCATCGAGGCGGTCGAGATCATGCGCAAGCGGCGCGGCGACGACGCGCGGCTGATGGCCTTCCAGGCCGACGGTCGCTGGCAGTCGCTCGACGCCGCCAAGGTCAACGACTACCTGCGCAACTCCACCGGCGGCGACATGACCGCCAAGGACTTCCGGACCTGGCACGCGACCGTCCTCGCGGCGGCGGCGCTGGCGGGGTCGACCGAGCGCGGCGACACCAAGCGGTCGCGACAGCGGGCGATCCGGCAGGCCATGGTCGAGGTGTCGGACTACCTCGGCAACACGCCGGCGATCGCCAAGGCGTCGTACGTCGATCCGCGGGTCGTCGACCTCTACGAGGACGGCGTCACGATCGCGGAGGCGCTCAAACGCAGCCACGACTCCGCCGAGGAGCGGCAGCAGGCGCTGGAGACCGCGGTGCTGCAGATGCTGACGCCCTGACAGCTCCGCACCGGCGGCAGGCTCAGCGCGGCGCCATCCGCAGCGCTCCGTCCATCCGGATCACCTCGCCGTTGAGGTAGTCGTGGTCGATGATCGCCAGTGCCAGCTGGGCGTACTCGTCGGGGCGCCCCAGCCGCTGCGGGAAGGGCACTCCGGCGGACAGGCTGGCCCGGAACTCCTCGGAGATGGTGGCCAGCATCGGGGTGTCCAGGATGCCGGGGGCGATGGTGCACACGCGGATGCCGTGCTGCGCCAGGTCGCGTGCCGCGGGCAGCGTGAGACCGACGATGCCGCCCTTCGACGAGGAGTACGCCGCCTGGCCGATCTGTCCGTCGTACGCCGCGACGGAGGCGGTGTTGACGACGACCCCACGCTGGCCGTGCTCGTCCGGCTCGGTCCGCGCGATGTGCTCGGCGGCCAGCGCCAGCACGTTGAACGAGCCGACCAGGTTGACCGAGACCACCTGGGCGTAGAGGTCGAGGTCGTGCAGGCCCTTCTTGCCGAGGATGCGGGCGGAGGGGGCGATCCCGGCGCAGTTGACGACTGTGCGCAGCGGGGCCCCGGCCTCCGCGACGACGGCCAGCGCGTCGCGGATGTCATCCGGCCTGGTGACGTCGGCCTCGAGGTGGGTCACCCGGTCGGGGCGCCCACCCGCCTCCTCCGCCTTGTCGATGCTCGCGCGCAGGTCGAGGGCGAACACGAGCGCACCCTTCGCGGCGAGCGCACGCGCGGTCGCCGCCCCGAGGCCGGAGGCGCCCCCGGTGACGACGGCGGCGGTGTTGTCGAGCTGCATGTCAGCTGCCCTTCCCGGTCGTGGTGACCGCGCCCGCGGCCCGGTCCGGCTTGGAGAGGGCGCGGGCGATGACCATCCGCTGGATCTGGTTCGTGCCCTCGAAGATCTGCATCACCTTGGCCTCGCGCATGTAGCGCTCGACGGGGAAG
>DASQDP010000092.1:0-13829 GCA_035634095.1 Nocardioidaceae bacterium
AGCCCGCCTCCCTCGCGTATCCGCGCAGCGTCGCGGGGCGCATCACGGTCCCGGTGGCCCGCGAGCCGTCGTGGGACATGCCGTCCGGCAGGCAGATCAGCAACGACATGCCGTACATCAGCTGCTCGACGGGGTCGCCCGGACCGGTGAACTCCTCCGGCACCCGCTCGTCCATCACCAGCACGGTGCCGCCGGGCTTCACCAGCCGGCGCATCCCGGCGAGCACCCCCTCCGGGTCGGCGAGGTCGTGCACGCACTCGAAGGCGGTCACCAGGTCGTAGTCGCCCGCCGCCGCTCCGGTCGACTCGGCGGCGTCGACTGCCTGGAAGCGCACCCGGTCCGCGAGGCCGTACGACGCCGCGTGGGCGGTCGCGGCCTGCACCGACGACTCGTCGAGGTCGAAGCCGTCGACCGTCGCGTCGGGGTAGGCCAAGGCGATGCCCACCGAGGACCAACCGTCCCCGCAGCCGACGTCGGCAACCCGGCCGCCGTCGCTGAGCCGGCGGTGCACGTCGGGCAGCGAGGGCAGCCAGTCCGTCCCGAGCGCATGCAGGAACAGCGGCCTGTTGGCATCGGCCTGGCCGGTGCGCATCGCCTCGCCGTACTGCTCCCACCCGACCCCGCCGCCGGTGCGGTAGGCGTCGAGGAGCGCGGGCAGCTGGATGGCTGCGGCTCCGATGATCCGCGCGAAGGGGGCGAAGAACGAGAGGCTGTCCCGGTCGGCCAGCACGGCCGCGTGCTCGGCGGGCAGCACGAAGCGCCGGTCGTCGGCGTGCACGGCAGCGTCCTCCACCGTGAGGATGCCGGCGACCGCCTGCTGCTCGAGCCACTCCCGTGCGTAGCGGGGGTGCATGCCGGTGTGCTTGGCAAGCCCGTCGGCGGTGAGCGCGCCGTGCTGGCGCAGCGCCTCGTAGAGCCCGAGCTGGTCGCCGACGAAGACGCTGAGCGTGTCGAAGGCGCCCAGCGCGGAGTCGAAGAGGTGGTCGAGGAAGGCGTCGGTGTCCATGTGGTGCTCCTGAGGTCGAGAGGCCGGGGGTTCCCGGCAGCAGCGGTACGACGGCAACCCTGGCGCTGCCCACTGACACCGCACCGACAGCCGGCTGACACCCCCTTTCTCGCTGGACCCTCCCGCCCGCCACTGGGCATGCTGTCGCCATGCCCGGCACGGACCGCACCGCCGCGACGGTGCAGGTGCGAGTCCTCGGCGCGCTGGTGCTGGTGGTGGACGGCGAGGAGCGTCCGTTCCCGCCGGGCCGGCCCGGCCGGCTCCTGGCCGACCTGCTGCTGGCGCGGGGCCGGGTCGTGAGCGTCTCGCAGCTGGCCGAGGACGTCTGGGGCGACGAGCCGCCAGAAGACGCCCGCGCGGCGCTGCACACCACGGTGGCTCGGGTCCGGCGCGGCCTCGCGCCCGCCGGAAGCCTGGTGTCGTGGCGCAGCCCCGGCTACCTGCTCGACACCCGCCGGGTGCGTGTGGACAGCGAGCAGTTCCTCGACCTGACGCAACGGGCCCGCGAGCAGCAGGACCCGACCGCCACGGTGGCCCGGTTCGACGAGGCCCTCGCGCTGTGGCGCGGGCCCGCGTGGGGAGAGCTGGCCCGCGACCTGGCACTGGGCGAGGCCCGGCGGCTGGAGGACGCGCGGCTGGCCGCGCGTGAGGACCGCGCCGCGGCACTGCTGGACGCCGGCCGGTGGGCCGAGGCGACGGGCGACCTCCGCGTGCTGGTCGCCGAGCAGCCGCTGCGGGAGCGGGCCGTCGCGCTGCTGATGCGCGTCCTGCACCGCTCCGGTGACGTCGGCGAGGCCCTCGCGGCGTACGCCGCCCACCGGGACCTCCTCGCCGACGAGCTGGGGCTGGACCCGGCACCCGAGCTGTCCGCCCTGCACCAGCAGGTGCTGCGCCGCGACGTGCCCGGCGAGCGGGCCGCCCGTCCGGGGGGGCCGGAGGATCGGGACGCGTCGCCCGCCGACAGCCGGGGGGCCGCGCCCCCGGATGCGACCGGACCGCGGCTGCACGGACGGGAGACCCACCTCGCGGCCCTCCGGGCGATGCTCGCCCAGCACCGCTGCGTGAGCGTCGTCGGTCCCGGCGGAGTGGGCAAGACCAGCGTTGCCCGGTCGCTGACCGGCGTGAGCCCGTCGGCCTGGTGGGTCGACCTGGCCAGCGTGCAGACGCCGGAGGGGGTGGTGCCGGCGGTGGCGCGCGCGATGCAGGTCGAGGTCTATCCGGGCGGGACGCTGCGGGACTCCCTGTGCCACCGGTTCGCCACCGCCTCGGGGCTCCTGGTGCTCGACAACTGCGAGCACCTGCTGGGGGCCGCGGCCGACCTCGTCGCGGACCTGCTCGAGGCCGGCACCGGCGTCGCGGTCCTGGCCACCAGCCGAGAGCGGCTCGGGGTGCCCGAGGAGCACGTCTTCCCACTGCCGCCCCTCCAGCTGCCGAGCAGGTCCGACGCACCCGAGGGACCCGCGGTGGCGCTGTTCCTGGAGAGGGCCACGGCGGTGGCCCCGGAGCTGGTTCCGGACCCGGACACGCTGGCGACCGTCGGCGGGCTGGTGCGGGCCCTGGACGGGCTGCCCCTGGCCATCGAGCTGGCCGCCGGCCGGGTGGGCACGCTGACGCTCCCGGATCTCGCCGACCGGCTGGGAGACCGGCTGGATCTGCTGCGGTCCACCACCCACCGCCCGAGCTCCCGCGGGAACGCGCGACACCTGACCCTCACCTCGACGATCGAGTGGTCCTACGCGCTCCTCGACGTCGAGGACGCCCGGGTGTTCCGGCACCTGTCGGTGTTCGCCGGCGGGTTCGACCTCTCCGCCGCCGAGGCGGTGCTCGGTCCGGCCGCCGCTGACCGCGTCGCCGACCTGGTGGAGCGCTCCCTGCTCTCGCGCCCGGGCGCCAGCGGCCGAGGCAGCTACCGGATGCTCGAGACGCTGCGCGCCTTCGCCCGCAGCCGGCTCACCGCCGAGGAGTCGACGGCCCTCTCGCGCGCCCACGCCGGGTGGGCGGCCGGCCTCGCCGAGAGGCTCGCCGCGGGCCTTCGCGGTCGGGACGAGGCTCGGTGGTGCGCCGACGTCGACCTGTCGTTGCCGGACCTCGCGGCCGCCGTCCGCTGGTCCACGACGAGCGGGGAGCCGTCGTACGGCGCGCGCATCGTCACCGCCCTGCACCAGTGGGCCTACTACCGGCTGCGCGCCGACGTCCTCGCCTGGTCCCTGGACGTGGTCGCAGTCGACAGCGCGGAGGCCCGCACCCCGGGTGCGTACGCCGCCGCGTCCGAGCATGCCTGGATGGCCGGGCGCCCCGACGACGCCGCGTCCTACGGCGAGCAGGCCCTCGACGCGGCCGGGGGCCGGGAGGTGCCTGAGGCCGTGCCGGGGCTGCTCGTGCTCGTGGACACCGCGCTCGCCGTCGGCGACCTGGACCGGGCCCGGGCCTGCGCCGAGCAGGCCTACCGGCTCTGCGCGCCCGCCGGGCTGTGGCTGGAGGCCGCGACCGCCGCCTGCGGCGCGGTGCTGGCCGGTGCCTTCGCCGGCCGGGCGCGGGAAGAGGACGTCCGCACCGCCGAGGAGGCGGCCCGCCGGGCGGACAACCCCACCCTCACCGCGCTCACGAGGTACTGCGTGGGTGAGGCGCTGACCGAGTCGGACCCCGAGCGAGCGCTCGGGCTGTTCGTGGACGCGCTCTCGATCGCGGAGACCGTCGGCAACCGGCTGGTGGCCGGGGTGTCGTTGACCGCGGAGACCGCGCTCCGGAGCCGGTCGGGCTCCCTGGAGGCAGCCACCCTGGCGCGGGCGCGGCGCACCCTGAGCCACTGGCTCGCCCAGGCCGGCAGCGTCAACCTGCTGGTCACCTGCCTGCGCAACACGCTGCCGCTGCTCGACAGGCTCGGCGCCCATGCCGCGGTGGTCGAGCTGGCCGCGGCGACCATCGAGGGCACCCCGACCCGCCCGTCGTACGGAGCGGAGGCCGAGCGCATGCAGCAGGCCCTCGACCGCGCCCGCGAGGCCCTCGGCGACGGGGGCTTCGAGCGTGCTCGGGCTGCTGGTGCGGCCCGCAGCGTCGCCGCGGCCGGGCACCGGGCGCTCGAGGAGCTGGCGACCCTGGAGGAGCGGCTGTGAGGGCGCTGACACCTCGCCCGATCCCATCGGTGCCCGTGACAGGAGCGTGACCGCGAGGTGACGGCGGGACGCGCGAGGGTGGACACGCGGCGCTCGGAGCACGAGGGCCGTCGGCCCGGGCGCCCCCGCGCCGCCCTTCACCCAGAGCCGGGAGACCGTCATGTACGCCAACGCACTGCAGGACCTGCTGGTCCGTGAGCACCTCCGCACCATCGAACGCAGCGCCCGTAGCCCGCGTCCGGTCGAGCCGACGAAGGTCGACCGCGGCTTTCGGCTGCGGCGTCGCCGCCGACGCCGGTAGGGGAGCAGCGATGACCACGCTCGACGCCGCCACCCTGGCCGGTCTGGCCTCCACCGGGCTCTTCGCCGGCAGCATGGTGCCGATGCTGCTGCGGGCGGCGCGCACCCGAGACCTGGCCTCCTACAGCCGGGGCCAGCTGTGGCTCAGCAACGTCGGCAACGCCGTGCACTCGGTCTACGTCTACAGCCTGCCGTTCGGGCCGATCTGGCTGCTGCACGCGTTCTACGTCGTCGTCAGCCTGCAGATGCTGGTCTGGCACATCCGTCACACCGACCGGCCGGGGAGCATCCCGTCTCGCCCTGCGGACGCCCGCGGGAAGTCGCCGGTCCGAAGTCATGCTGGCCAGGCGACTTAGTCCCTCTTCGACCGGAGAACCCGCCATGACCGAGACCGCCCCCACCCACCGGCCCGAGACCCTCACCGTGCACGCCGGGCAGGAGGAGGCCGACCCGACGACGAACGCGCGGGCCGTGCCGATCTACCAGACGACGTCCTACGTCTTCAACGACACCGAGCACGCCGCGAACCTGTTCTCGCTCGCCGAGCCGGGCAACATCTACACGCGGATCATGAACCCGACCCAGTCGGTCTTCGAGGACCGGGTCAACCAGCTGGAGGGTGGCGTCGGCGCGCTCGCGGTCGCGTCCGGCTCGTCCGCGTCCTTCTACTCGGTGCTGAACCTGACCTACGCCGGGGACAACATCGTCGCGATCTCCACCTTGTACGGCGGGACCTACGCGATGTTCGCGCACACCCTGCCCCAGTTCGGGATCGAGGTCCGCTTCGTCGACCCGACGAAGCCCGAGGAGCTCGCCCAGCACGTCGACGCGAAGACCAAGCTGGTGTTCGCCGAGACCGTCGGCAACCCGAAGAACAACGTGGTGGATCTCGCTGCCTGGGCCGATGCGGCGCACGCGCAGGGGTTGCCGATCATCGTGGACAACACCACCCCGACGCCGTACCTCGCGCGGCCCTTCGACCACGGCGTCGACGTCGTCGTGCACTCGGCCACGAAGTACATCGGCGGCCACGGCACCTCGATCGGCGGCGTGATCGTGGACTCGGGCAAGTTCGACTGGGCTGCGCACGCCGAGCGCTACCCCGGACTGACGTCGCCGGACCCGGCCTACCACGGTGCGGTGTGGACCGAGGCGGTCGGCGAGCTGGCGTACATCATCCGGGCGCGCACCGTGCTGCTGCGCAACACCGGCGCCGCGATCACCCCGATGAACTCCTGGCTGTTCCTGCAGGGGCTGGAGACGCTGCACCTGCGGATGGAGCGGCACAGCTCCAACGCGCTCGCGGTCGCGGAGTACCTGCTGGGCCACGACGCAGTCGCCTGGGTGAACTACCCGGGCCTCGATGCCGACCCGAGCAAGGAGATCGCGGACCGGATCTTCACCGGGCGCGGGTACGGCGGCCTGGTGGCCTTCGGACTGAAGTCGGGTCGCGACGGTGGCCGGCGCTTCGTCGAGGGGCTGCAGCTGTTCAGCCACCTGGCGAACATCGGCGACGCGAAGTCGCTGGCGATCCACAACGCCACCACCACGCACTCCCAGCTCACACCGGACGAGCTCGACAACGCCGGCGTGCCCGAGGACCTGGTGCGGCTGTCGATCGGCATAGAGCACGTCGAGGACCTGATCGCCGACCTCGAGCAGGCGCTCAACGCCGCCAAGTGAGGTGACGCCGCGTCCGGGCCTCGGCCTGGTGTCCACCCAGCGGGTCGGCCTGCACACCGAGGCCGACCCGCTGCTGCTCGCCTCCGGGGAGCGGCTCGGGCCGGTCGACGTCGCCTACGAGACGTACGGCGTGCTGTCGGCGGCACGCGACAACGTGGTGGTCGTCTGCCACGCGCTGACCGGCGACGCGCACGCCGCGGGGCACCACGGCGACCCGCTGCGCCCGGGATGGTGGGACAACCTGATCGGGCCCGGCCGTGCCGTGGACACCGAGAGGTTCTTCGTGGTCTGCGCCAACCTGCTCGGCGGGTGCCAGGGCACCACCGGGCCGCTGGCGGTGGACCCGCGCACCGGGGCGCCGTACGGCCTGGGCTTCCCGCTGCTGGCGATGAGCGACCTGGTCGCCGTGCACCGCGGGCTGCTGGCGCACCTGGGCGTCGAGCGGGTGCACGCGGCCGTCGGCGGGTCGCTGGGCGGGATGCAGATCCTGCAGTGGGCGCTGGACGCACCCGACCAGATCGACCGGGCGGTGCTGGTGGGCGCGTCCTCGCGGCTGACGGCGGAGAACATCGCCTTCTCGACGGTGGCGCGCACCGCCATCCTGCGCGACCCGGACTTCGCGGACGGGCGCTACCCGGGGACCGGTCGACGGCCCGAGGTGGGGCTGTCCGTGGCCCGGATGCTCGCGCACATCACCTACCTGTCCGAGCAGTCGCTGGAGGACAAGTTCGGCCGCCGGCGCCGCGACGAGGGCCCGCCCCGGCTCGGGACGCACTTCGAGGTGGAGTCCTACCTCGACCACCAGGCGGCGGTGTTCCTGGCCCGGTTCGACGCGCTGAGCTACCTCTACCTGACCCGGGTGATGGACTACTTCGACCCGTTCGCCTCCGCCGACGCCGCCGCGCGCATCGCGGCGGGCACCGCCCGGTTCCTGGTGCTGTCCTTCGACAGCGACTGGCGGTTCCCCACCTTCCACTCCCGCCGGATCCACGAGCACCTGTCGGCGGCGGGCGTGCCCAGCGTGCAGGAGGAGCTGCACTCGCCCTGGGGACACGACTCCTTCCTGCTCGAGCCGCCCGGCTACCACGATCGGATCCGAGCCTTCCTGGACTGAGCCGCCGCGGCGGGGTCGAGGACCCGTCGGCCCCCTAGGGTGGCGCGCATGGCTCTCGCGACGTACAAGGACCTCTGCATCGACGCCATCGACGCCGGTGTGCTGGGCACGTTCTGGGCCGGGGCCCTCGACCTCGAGCTGCACCGCCACGACGACGGCGACGCCGAGCTGACCGGGCCGACCCCGCAGCACCGCGTCTGGCTCAACACGGTGCCGGAGCCCAAGACCGTGAAGCATCGGGTGCACCTGGACGTGAACACCTCCTCGGTCGAGGATCTGGTGGCGCTCGGCGCGACGGTCCTGGATGCGGACAGCTTCCGGTGGACGCTGATGGCCGACCCGGAGGGCGGGGAGTTCTGCGCGTTCGTGCGCGAGGGGGACGTCACCTCACGGCTGTTCGAGATCGTCGTGGACACCGCCGACTCTCCCGGCCACCCTCTGCGGATCGCGACGTGGTGGGCCGACATGCTGGGTGCCGCGGTCACCGACACCGGGCGCGGTTTCGCCTACGTGCACGACATCCCGCAGGCACCGTTCGAGTCCATCGACTTCGTCCCGGTGCCGGAGCAGAAGACGGTGAAGAACCGGATCCACCTCGACGTGACCACGCCCGACCTCGACCGGCTCGTGGCTGCCGGCGCCGACGTGCTCCGGCCGCAGGACGACCAGATCGGCTGGACGGTGCTCGCGGACCCCGACGATAGCGTGTCTACAGGTCTACCCTCTCCCGTTGTGCTGCAGGACCCGGACGGAAACGAGTTCTGCGCCTTCCTGGAGCGGTAGGTCCACCTGCGCACCGGTCAAGCAGGCATCAGGGATGCCGTGTCCTGCCGGGAGCAGCCTGCCATGCCGGCTCGGAAGGTCGCCCCACCGCGCCTCGAAGCGGCCCTACGACGCCCGCGGCAGGGCTCCTACCTACCATAAGGTAGGTTGACGACTGTGGATCGACGTGAGCGCATTCTTGAAGCGGTAGCCGAGTTGACGACGGCAAAGAGGAGGCTGCCCTCCATTCTCGAAGTTGCGTCCGAGGTGGGACTGACCAAGCAGGGGGTCCTGCACTACTTCCCGACTCGGGCGGCCCTCGATGCAGCTGTCGTCGCGCGCGCAGTAGCGAAGGTTGACATCGCGATGCAGGAGGCTGCCGCGTCGGATGGAGGATCACCGGTTGCGACCTACCTCCGCCTCTCTTCGCCCGACGATGCGGACTGGGCCGCCGCCGCGGTCATCTCGGCAGCTGCCGCCCAACGGCTGGAGAGTGGCTTGCCTCCCCATTTGGAGGAGGCCGCCAGGCGGTGGGAGATGTTGATCACCTGCGAGGTGGGCGATGCAGTTCGGGCGGAAGTCGTGCGTCTCGTGGGTGACGGTCTCTTCGCCGAGTCGCTAGTCACCGGGGTTCCCCCTGCAAACGAGCGGATCGAACGCCTGGTAGAGCATCTGCGCGGCGCCCCTGCGGGGCGACAGTCATGACTTGGGCACTTAGTGGGACCATCGCGGGTTTGGCGGCGTTGGATTCGTTGAACCCTGCGACGCTCGTCGCCATCTCGCTGATCCTGCTTGCCTCCCGTCGCCGTCCGCTCCCAGAGGCTCTCGGGTTCGTCCTCGGCGCGTTCGCGACCGTCTTCGTCATCGGGCTCGCGCTCTATGTCGGTGCCGAGGCCGCTGCGTCGTCCATCACCGGTGCCTTGACTTGGCTGCGCCGGGGCGCGTTCGGCCTTGCCGCCTTGGTGCTGTTTGTTTCAGCGGCGCGGTCCCTTCGTGTGAGGCATCGCTCGGCTATCGCTCTGCCAGACTGGTTCACACCGCTGACGGCGGCGGGGCTCGGCGTCGTGATGACCGGGGCCGACCTGCCCAACGCGTTTCCCTACTTCATCGCCATCGAGCGGCTACTCGCCGCCGAGATCACCACAACCACTGCGGTCATCGTCCTGTTGGCCTACGCACTCGTCTACTGCCTACCGTGCCTGGTGCTCCTCGCTCTCGGACTCAGCCATGGTGACCGGGTCATCGCCGGACTACACCGTCTGCACACCCGGTTCGGCACAGACGCCACCATCCCCCCGAGCCGGGCGCGAGCCGCCGCCTTCTGTGTTGCCGGACTCGCGGTGGCCGCGATCGCCTTCGCGGTTTGAGGCGCGCGGCCACCCTGGGCAGTTGGTCGAGGCATGGGGGCTTGTCGTAACGCCCCATCATCGGCTGCTTGTTGCATTGCCTTGAGGACCGGACCTGGCGAGGCTCGGTCCAGGCGTCCGGCTCGTCGCTCTCATTTCGGCTGCCCACGCTGGACCCGCGACTTCGCTCGCGCGAGGTCGATGATCCTAGAGGTAAGAACGGTCGGATCAGCACCCCGCCGGCGCCCGCGGAGGAGGCCCCGGCGAGGGCGGCCATCTCTCCTCCTCGCGGTCGGCGGCGCTCCAGTCGCCGCTGAACGCGCCGGAGGCACTTTCCGAGGTTCAAGGGCTCCTCGTCGTGCCCGGCGCCCGGGTGGCCCATCGCGGGCGAAGCCCGCGAACGTCTGCCCGGCGGCGAGTGGCTGGCCCTCCAGGTGGGAGGTCTCGCCCGTACCGCCGGGAAAGATCGCGGAGCGGTGGACGACCTTCCTCCGCGGCATGTTGTCGAGCCCGTCGAGGATCTTGTCGAGCGCGTGGTACTCCCGGGACTCGTCGGCGGTGAGGTCTCGGGCCGCGTCCTGGGCGTGCCGGATGAGGTAGCCCATCCGGGCCAAGCCTGCTCGCGCTCCGCTGTGATGGTCTCGGTGCTTGCGCCCTCGGCGTCGAGCTGATCGGCGTTCCTCTACCTCGGCATGGGGACTCCAAGGGAGTGGCGGCTGCGCGCACGAGAGGGCTCAGCGAGGGAAAAGGGTGAGTGCCCTGGCGAGAGTCACGCGGTGCGGCCGGGGCGAGTAGCGGCCTCTGTAGTGGGAGGCGCCCGGTCACGCCGGTCTCGCATGCGGCGGATAGAGCGATGCTCGTTACCGCCAAGCCTGCTGCATTACCCAGCCTACCGGCGGCGACCTCGACTTTTTGGTGTCGAACCGTTTACTGCCGGTGCGCATGGGAACGGGGCGGCGTCGAGCAACCGCCAGGGGATCGTCCCCCCCGGTCCCGCACGAGAGCGGTCATGGCGGCCCCCGGCCATGGCCCTGTTACCCAAGGGCTGCTCGACCCCCTCGGGGGCGACCTGTCTGGGTCACGGCTTGTCGCCGTAGTAGGCCCTCTCGAAGCCGGGCGAGCGCCTCGGCCACGGGATCGTCGCCGACGAGGGCGCCGGGTGACCCGGCGATGTGAGGCCAACAGGACGTGCACTCGCGCGCAGTTCTAGGCGGTGCCAGGCGGGGCCGGCCTCGGCGAGGCCGGCAACCGCACGTCGAGACGGCCCCTGTGTCAGCCCAGCCAGCGCTTGGCCTCGGCCTCCAGGGTGCGACGTCGACCGCTGTCCATGCGGTCCAGCGTCTGCACGGCGAACCGGCTGCGCGGGTTGGCCGCGAACCCGTCGCGGTGGTCGGCGACGAACTGCCAGTAGAGGGCGTCCCACGCCGCGGTCCAGTCGCCCGGAGAGAAGTCGCTCATCTTGCGCAGGTAGTTGCTCCCGGACACGTAGGGCTTGGTGGTGATCAGCTCGCCGGTGGCGAACTGGCTCATCGCATAGACGTTGGGCACCATCACCCAGTCGTAGGCGTCGATGAACATCACCATGAAGAACTCGTAGACCTCGTCGGGGTCGATTCGACAGAGCAGCATCGCGTTGCCGAGCACCATCAGCCGCTCGATGTGGTGGCACCAGCCGTGCTGGTTCACGCGCCGGATCACGGTGTCCACGGGGTCCAGCCCGGTCGTGCCCTGCCACCACGACTCGTCCAGCTCGCGGGTCAGCCCGAGCAGGTTGCGGGTGCGCATGCCGCGGCCGTGCACGACGTAGGTCGCCCTCATGTACTCACGCCAGCCGATCACCTGGCGCACGAAGCCCTCGACGCTCGGGAGGTCCACGTCGTGCTCCTCGGCGTGCCGGACGGCACGGTCGACGACCATCCGCGGGTCCAGCAGCCCCACGTTCATCGCCGGGCTGATCGCGGAGTGGAACAGCCACGGCTCGTCGGCGGCGATCGCGTCCTCGTAGGGGCCGAAGCTGGCGAACCTCTCCGTCAGGAACTGGTCGAGCCACGCCTCGGCCTGCTCATGGGTGGTCGGCCAGACGAACGCGTCGAGGTCGCCGGGGTTGTCGGGGAACTCCTCGCGCACCCAGGTCAACGCCTCCTCGACGTGCCGGGTCGGCTCGGGCCAGGACAGCTCGGGGACCTCGACGTCCTTCGGCAGCTTCTTGCGGTTCTCCGTGTCGAAGCTCCAGCGGCCCCCGGCGGGCCGGTCGCCGTCCATGAGCAGGTCGAGGCGGCGCCGCTGCTTCTCGTAGAAGTGCTGCATCCGCGGCTGACGCACCCCGTCGAACATGCTGCGGATCTGCTCGTGCGTGGTGAGGAAGGCGGGTGTCTCCAGGACGGTCAGCTCCACGCCGGCCTCGTCACACAGGCGCCTGGTGTCACGCTCGAGCCAGTCGTCGACGACGTCGTACACCTCGACGGAAGTGACGTCGCGGTCCTCCAGCAGCCCGCGGAGCCGGTCGTGGGTGGTGTGGTCCGCCGAGCTGTCGACGTACGCCGTTGCGAACCCGGCCTCCGCCAGCCGCACCTCGAAGGCCTTCATCCCCGCCCGGTGCAGCACCAGCTTGTGGCTGTGGAACCGGAGCTGCCGCAAGAACAGGTCCGGCTCGACGAGCGCCATCAGCATGCCCGGCTCGGCGTCCAGGTGCTCGAGGAACAGCTGGTGCGGGAACACGATGCGCGCCGTCGTCATACCGGCTTGGTGCCCGCCGGATTACCAGGGTATGCCGGGAATCTGGCACTCCCCATGGGTTGTGACCCGTGGGGGGCGCCAAACGTCCTGCATCCCCTGGTAACCGGCGGCGGGGAAGCCGACTACTTGACCTCGGCCCGCAGCACCCGGACCAGGCCCACCAGGAACGGCAGCACCATCCAGATCAGGGTCGAGGTGACCACCTGCCACCACTGCTCACCGGTCAGGTTCACGCCCTGGAACAGTGGCTGCTGCGCCGTCCCCAGGTCGATCCACGGAGCCGCGTCGCGCAGCGCACCCCACAGGTTGGCCACGATGCTGAAGGCCGTCGGCAGGACGAAGAACGTCACGATCGCGGCAGCGGAGTTCAAGAACAACAAGCCGAACGCGAGCCCCTGCAGCACCCCGGTGAACTGGAGGAGGCCGAACTTGGCCAGGTCGTCGATCCCCATGTTGCGCCAGGCATCGTCCGCGCCACCCGCCAGGGTGGCGAGCGCGGCCACCGCCAGCGCGAGCAGGATGGCAGCCAGGCCGGCGAGCAGCGCCGCGACCACCTTCGCCATCAGGACCCGGCCCCGCACGGGCACCAGCGTGAAGGTGGTCAGGGCCGTGCGCTGCGACCACTCGCTGGTGACGAGCAGGATGCCGAGCACCGGCAGCAGGAACCCCTGCGGGGTGGCGGTCGCCCCAACGAAGTTGAGGAACGTCCGGTCCGCCCGGTCAGCGGTGAGGAAGACGATCACGACGATCAGGGCGGTGACCACCGCGATGGTGGCCAGCAGCCAGCGGCTGGCCCGGGTGTCGACCAGCTTGCGCAGCTCCACCCGGATGAGGCGGGAGATCGGGATCCCAGGCGTGCCCGAGACGTCGAGGGTTCCCGGCTGTACGGCGGTGGCGCTCATGCCACGACTCCTTCGCGTTGGGTGTCGGCGGTGAGCTGGAGGAAGAGCTCCTCAAGCCCTTCGCCCTCGGCGGGGCGCAGCTCGACCAGGGTGATGTTGTTGGCCGCGGCGACCTTGCCGACCTGGATCGCCTCCGCGTCGCTGCGCAGGCCCTCACCCGACGGCAGGGCCGCGATGCCCTCGCGGCGCAGGGCATCGAGCAGGGCCTCGTGCTCGACGGCCCTCACGTAGGCCCCCCGGGTCTGCAGCAGCTCCTGCTTGGTGCCCTGGGCGACGATCCTCCCGTGCCCGATAAGGATGAGCTCGTCGGCGATCCGCTCGACCTCGTGCAGCAGGTGGGAGGACAGGCAGACGGTGCCGCCTCGCTCGGCGTAGTCCGCGAGCAACCCGCGCATCCAGTGGATGCCGGCCGGGTCCAGGCCGTTGGCGGGCTCGTCGAGCACCAGGATGGAGGGGTCGCCGAGCAGCGCGTGAGCGATGCCCAGCCGCTGGCGCATGCCGAGGGAGTAGTTGCCCACCCGGCGCTTGGCCTCGCTCGGGGACAGCGACACCACCTCGAGCATCTCGTCGACCCTCGACATCGGCAGGCCCATGGTGACCGCGCCGATGGTGAGCACCTCGCGCCCGGTGCGCCCGGCGTGCTGCGCCGACGCGTCGAGCAGCACGCCCACGTGGCGGCCGGGGTTGGGGAGGTCGGCGTAGCGGTGCCCGCCGATCAGGACGCGTCCGCGGCTGGCCGGGGTGAGGCCGACCATGATGCGCATCGTCGTGGACTTGCCCGCGCCGTTGGGGCCGAGGAACCCGGTGACACGTCCTGGCTGACAGGTGAAGGAGACGTCATCGACGGCCAGGAACCCGCCGTACGTC
>DASQDP010000093.1:0-6404 GCA_035634095.1 Nocardioidaceae bacterium
CGAGCGGGTCTGGCAGTACGTCAACCAGTTCACCGAGTTCACGAACTACCAGCACCGCGTCTTCAGCATCTACCAGGACAAGACGTACTCGCTGCCGATCAACCTGGCCACGATCTGCCAGTACTTCGGCAAGAGCTTCTCCCCCGACGAGGCCCGGGCGCTCGTCGCCGAGCAGTCCGGCGAGATCGACACCGCCGAGGCCGCCAACCTCGAGGAGAAGGCCATCTCGCTGATCGGCCGCCCGCTCTACGAGGCGTTCATCCGCGGCTACACGAAGAAGCAGTGGCAGACCGAGCCCACCGAGCTGCCCGCCGCGGTCATCGCCCGCCTCCCGGTGCGGTACACGTTCGACAACCGGTACTTCAACGACACCTACGAGGGTCTGCCGAAGGACGGCTACACCGCCTGGCTGACGCGGATGGCCGACCACCCGAACATCGAGGTGCGGCTGGACACCGACTACTTCGACGTCCGCGACGAGCTGCCCAGCGACGTCCCGACGGTCTTCACCGGCCCGATCGACAAGTACTTCGACTACGAGGCCGGCGAGCTCGGCTGGCGGACGCTGGACTTCGAGACCGAGGTCCTGCCGGTCGGCGACTTCCAGGGCACCTCGGTCATGAACTACGCCGACGAGGACGTGCCCTTCACCCGGATCCACGAGTTCCGGCACTTCCACCCCGAGCGGGACTACCCGGCGGACAAGACCGTCGTCGTCCGCGAGTACTCCCGGTTCGCCGAGACCGGCGACGAGCCGTACTACCCGATCAACACCCCCGAGGACCGCGCCAAGCTGGAGCGCTACCGCGAGCTGGCCGCGAAGGAGGCCGCCGAGAAGCGGGTCCTCTTCGGCGGCCGGCTGGGCACCTACAAGTACCTCGACATGCACATGGCCATCGGCTCGGCGCTGACGATGTACGAGAACCGGATCCGCCCGTTCTTCGCCGAGGGCGGTTCCCTCGACGGCCGCCTGGAGGACTGAAGGAGGCCCCCCTGCCCCCCGCCACTCGCAGGCTCGCGGCGGGACCCTGCAGGGGGGCCGTTCCAGCACGTCACCAGGCTCGGGGCGGGAGGGCGGGGTCCTCGTTCAGGCGGCGGGGGTGAACCGCTCGCGGCGGCCGGCGCGCACCAGACGCAGCCACTCCCGGAACCCGGGCAGGTCGCGCCGCGTGACGAGGAAGAACCAGGAGAAGCGGACCAGCTCGAGGGGGAACAGCCACCGCATCCCCGGCTGGCGCATCAGGTACCCGCGGTTGCGGTAGGTGTAGAAGCGCTTCCACTCCGTCTCGGGGTACTGCGCGGACAGCCGCCCCCCGAGGATCGGCTTGAACTCGTCGCGGCCGTTGGGGTGCAGGTAGGTGGCGGTCAGCGCCGTGCCGAAGGGCAACCCCGCCCGCACCAGCCGCCGGTGGATCTCGGTCTCGTCGCCGCGGGCGAACAGCCGCAGGTCCGGCACACCGGTCTGCGCGAGCGTGGCCGCGGCGAACAGGGCGCCGTTGAACAGCGAGGCGTAGCCAGGCAGGAAGTCCTCGCCGCCCAGGCGGTCGCGCTCCCCCTTCCACCGCAGTCCCGTGCGCACGGGGAAGGCGAAGCTCTCCGGGCGGTCGATGTCGGCGACGGCCGGCGACACCTCGGCCAGCCCGCGCTCCCGGGCCACCGACAGCAGGGTCGCGAGCACGTGCTCGTCGGCGGGCCGGCCGTCGTCGTCGGCGCACCAGACCCAGTCCGCGCCGTCGGCGAGGGCGGTGAGCATGCCGAGGGCGAACCCACCCGCCCCACCGAGGTTGGCCTGGGAGAGCAGGTAGGTGTGCGGCAGCCCGCTGGCGCGCACGACCTCCTCGGCCGGCTGGTCGGGCCCGTTGTCGACCACGACCACGGAGTCGACCGGCCGGGTCTGGATCGCCAGTGCCTTGAGCGCCTGCGCGAGGGACTCGGGCCGGTGCCGGGTGACGATGACCGCGACGACGCGCTCGCCGTCCGGGGGGTGAGGCGTCCGCGGTGCCGCTGCGGACACTCAGTCAGCTCCCGAGGGCACGTGCTCGCGGCCCGCGTACGCGTCGAGGACCTCGTCGAGCGGCCCCTGCTGGCGGATGGTGCCGTGCTCCATCCAGAGCGCCGAGGTGCACAGCTGCTTGAGCAGGTCGTCGGAGTGCGACGCGAAGACCAGCAGGCCGGCGCGGTCCACGAGGGCCTTCAGCCGCCCCTTGGCCCGCTCGAGGAACGCCGCGTCGACGGCGCCGATGCCCTCGTCGAGCAGCAGGATCTCGGGGTCGATGCTGGTGACCACGCCCAGCGCCAGCCGGACCCGCATGCCGGTGGAGTAGGTGCGCAGCGGCATGTTCAGGAAGTTGCCGAGCTCGGTGAACTCGGCGATGTCGTCGACCCGCGCCTCCATCTGCTTGCGGGTCATCCCGAGGAACAGGCCCCGGACGAGGATGTTCTCCAGGCCGGAGATCTCCGGGTCCATGCCGACGCCGAGGTCGAAGACGGGGGCGACCCGGCCGTTGATGAGTGCCTGGCCGCGGGTGGGCTCGTAGATGCCCGAGAGCAGCCGCAGCAGGGTCGACTTGCCCGCCCCGTTGTGGCCGACCAGCGCCAGCCGGTCCCCGTCCTGCAGGTGCAGGTCGATGCCACGCAGCGCCTCGATGACGACGACCTTGCGTGCGTTGGCCGCGACGTTGCCGCCGACGACGCCGAGCACCGTGTGCTTCAGGGACCGGGACTTCGCGTCGAAGATCGGGAAGTCCACGCTCGCGTCGTGGACGTCGATGCTCACCATGGCCGTCTTCTCCTCAGACCCAGTACGCGACGCGGCCGCGGTACCGGCGCATGACCAGCAGTGTCAGGGTCCAGCCGACGACGGTGATCGCGGCGACGATCACCCAGTTGTGCAGGTGCTGGTCCATGCCCAGCATCGGTCGCCGGAGGATCTCCACGAAGTGGAAGATCGGGTTGAACTCCACGATGCGAGCGCGCTGGGCCACGTTCGGGTTCTCGAGCAGGTCCTCGTAGATCCACACGATCGGGGTGAGGAAGAAGAGCAGCTGGACCACGCTCTGCGTGACCGGTGGCAGGTCCCGGAACCGGGTGCTCACGATGCCGATGAGCAAGGCCACCCAGGCGCCGTTCAGCACGAGCAGGCCGAAGGCGGGGAACGCGGAGAGGTCGGTCCACAGCAGTGGCTGCGGGAAGACCACCAGCATGACCGCGTACACGATCAGGTTGTGGGCGAAGAACAGCGACTGCCGCCACACCAACCGGTACACGTGGATGCTGATCGGCGCGGGCAGGTGGGTGATCAGCCCCGAGTTGGCGACGAAGACCTCCGAGCCCTCGGAGATGCACCCCGAGATGAAGGTCCACACGATGAAGCCCACGAGGATGTAGGGCAGCTGCTCTTCCAGCGGGTTGCCGAACAGCCCCGCATAGAGGATCCCGAGCGCGATGGCGGTGACCGCCATGCTGATGGTGATCCAGATCGGGCCGAGCACCGATCGGCGGTAGCGCTGCCGGATGTCCTGCCAGCCCAGGTGGAGCCAGAGCTCGCGCTGGTTCCACCCGGTGCGCAGGTCCCGGAAGGTGGATCCGAAGTCACGGCCGGGGGGCCGCAGGCCCGGTGGCGCCGCCGCCGTGGGAGCCGCGGCGGAGTCGGGCGTGGTCGTGCTGCTGGACGACATCGGGTCTACTCAGCCCCGCCGTCGAACAGTCGCCGCCAGTTCTCCCGGCTGGTGAGCTCGGGCAGCGCCTGGCGGTAGGCCGCGGCGACGGCCGGCCCCTCCTTCGCCAGGCGCACGCACACCGCGGCGGCCTCACGCAGGAGTCGCAGGCCGGTCTGCCGGTCGAACTCGCGGATGCGCACGCCCTCCTGGGAGGCGTCGGTGACGACGACCTTCCGGAACCGGGAGACGTGCCACCACTGCGAGTCGTCGAGCGAGACGTTCGCCGCGCCGGTGGTGCGGCCGGTCAGCTGCCAGAGGATCCGCTTGGCCAGCACGGCCTTGAGCATCGACGGGTGCGGGTCGGCGCGCACGGTCTTCTCGCCGCGCAGCGTCGTCCCGGGGACGTCGGACGCGGGGTACCGGACCGTCTCGGGGTAGGCCCGGCGCAGCTCGCGGACCTCGGCCAAGGCCCTCTTGCCGCCGTCGCGCAGCAGCTCGGGGCCGGCGAGGAAGTCCTCGACGCCCTTGATCGCGGTGGCCGCCAGGCCGTACTGCATCGCGGTCACGTAGGCCACGATCCGGCCGAGCAGCACCCGGCCCAGCCCCGGGCCGGAGAAGCCCGAGTGCAGGGCGGCGGTGATCAGGCTGTTGCGGACGCTGAAGTACCGGGACCAGTCGTCCTGGTCCTTCCAGGTGAAGTCGGCGTGCCAGACGCCGGCGCCGGGGAGGGTGACCGTGGTGAACCCGTTCTCGCGGGCCCGGTGGCCGTACTCGATGTCGTCCCACTGGAAGAACACCGGCAGCGGGTAGCCGGTCGCCGAGACGATCTCCGAGGGGAGGATGGCGCTCCACCAGGCGTTGTAGACCGCGTCGACGCGCACCTCCTGGTTCTCCTCGGTCATGTCCTCGTTCCACAGCGCGCCGTCCACGACCTTGCCGGCCTCGAGCGTGCTGAGGTCGGCGTACTCCGCGCCGGTGTGCAGCCGCTTGGGGTGCAGCGCGTAGAGCATCTGCGCGCCCACGATGATCGGCTGCCGGGCGGAGTTGGCGAACGCGGTCAGCCGGATGATCGACTCGGGCTCGAGGACGATGTCGTCGTCCATGAACAGGATGTTGGCGTGGTGCTCGGACTCCACCTCGGCGATCTCGTACATGCCGCGGGTGAAGCCCCCGGCACCGCCGAGGTTGGCCTGGGTGATGTAGCGCAGCCGGCCGGCGAGGTCGGCCTGGATCTGCTCGAACTCGGGCTGGGCGGAGACCCGCTTGTCGCCCTGGTCGATGACGTAGACCATGTCGAGCCCGTCGAGCGCCGGCAGGTCGGCGGCGAGCGCCTGCAGGGTCTTGACGCAGTCCGTCGGCCGGTTGTGGGTGCAGATCACGACCGCGGTCTTCCGCGGCCGGGGCGGGTGCGGGATCGTCCAGCGCGCGTCGGAGATGGCGAGCTCGCCCTCGCCGGCCCGGAAGTCGGCCCAGATCCCCCCGCCGTCGACGAACTTGTCGATGGCCACGGTGAGCCGCACGCGGCCCTGGCCGTCGAGCTCCTGCCCGCCCACGGTCCGCTCCTCGCCGGCGAAGTCGCTGGCGAACAGCTCGACCACGCCCTCGCCGGAGAACTCCGCCTCGAACGTCACCTCGGTGACGCCGGTCCAGCGCTGCCAGTAGGAGGCGGGGACCCGGCCGAAGTAGGTGTTCGTGGTGAGCGCGGAGTGCGGGTCCAGCGTGAAGGCGGTGCGCTCCAGGTGGACGCGGCCCTGGACGCGCTTGGCGTACAGCTCGGCCGGCAGCCCGAGGGCCGGCGGCAGGGTCAGCACCCGCTGCGCCAGGCTGGCGGTGTCCGGCTGCTCGTGCGCGGCTGCGGGCTCGGCGGAGGTGGTGGTCATTGGGATGTGCAGTCCTCAGGACGACGGCAAGTACGGGGCCGGTCCGCTCGGGAACTGGACCCTGGCGCGGACAACCCACCGGACGCACCGAGGACTGGCCCCGGACCGGTTCGATGTCGGCAGCATAGCCGCGCGGCCCGGTCCCGGCCCGGCACCGGCGGTCGCGGGACCCCATGCACCACATCCCTCCCGGGAGGGCCGGCGGGCACAGGCGGACCCGTCCGTCACCGTCGCCCCGGCGGCACCGGGGCCGAGGCGCAGACGCACGACGGCGGCCGCCGGCCCCGGGAGGGGGACCGGCGGCCGCCGTCGTGTGCGGATCAGTTGCGGTGGGCGCTGACCTCCCCGTCGGCGGCGACCAGCAGGTAGCCGCCCTGGAAGTCGGTCCGGCGGCCACCGGCCACGGCGCGGGTGTCGCGCGTCGGGAACCCGAGGTAGGAGGTCGGACCGCCCAGGTCGGCGTAGGCCTCCGCTGCCGGGCTCTCGACCACGCGGACCCCGGTGGTCGGGGACCACCAGATCGTCCCGCCGCGGAAGGCGGACCGGGACCCCCCGGACACCGCGGTGTCATCCCCGGTGGGGTACCCGAGGCGCCCTGTCTCCGCGCCGAGCTGACGCCAGCGCGCCAGGATCTCGCCGCGCACGACGTGGGCGCCGGTCGCGGCGGACCAGTAGATCGCCCCGCCCTGCAGCTCGGCCTTCGCGCCACCGACCGCCTTGACGTCGTCGGTGGTCGGGTAGCCCAGCACCTTCGGCCCGCCGTGGGCCACGTACCGCGCCAGGATCGACCCCCGCAGCGCCTTCGCCCCCGTCGAGGACGACCAGAACACCGTCCCCCCGCGGAAGGTGGTCAGGTACCCGCCGT
>DASQDP010000094.1:0-9791 GCA_035634095.1 Nocardioidaceae bacterium
GTTCTCCGAGGCCGTCGAGCGACTCGCCGACAAGTACGGCGTCCAGCTGCGCTACTCCGAGACAGCCGGAACCGACCGCCCCGCCCGCCGCGAGCAGAACCTGCGTCCACGGATGCTGGAGGCGCACAAGGTGGCGCAGGCCTTCTACGCCGAGCACCTTGCCACGCCCGAAGCAATGCCGGCGCGGCAGTTCCTCGACTCCCGCGGCTTCGACGCCGACGCGGCCGCCACCTTCGGGGTGGGCTTCGCGCCCCGGGGAGGCGACGAGCTCTACCGGCACCTGCGCGCGAAGGGGTTCCAGGACTCCGAGATCGTCACCGGCGGCCTGGTCGCCGATGGCAGTCGAGGACACTACGACCGCTTCCGCGGCCGGCTGCTGTGGCCGATCCGCGAGACGAACGGTGACGTCATCGGCTTCGGGGCGCGGCGGATCTTCGACGACGACCGGATCGAGGCGAAGTACCTCAACACCCCGGAGACCCCGATCTACAAGAAGAGCTCGGTGCTGTACGGCATCGACCTGGCCCGACGCGACATTGCCCGCGCCTCGCAGGCGGTCGTGGTGGAGGGTTACACCGACGTGATGGCATGCCACCTGGCGGGCGTGCCCACCGCGGTCGCCACCTGCGGGACCGCGTTCGGCGACGAGCACGGCCGGGTGCTGCGGCGGCTGCTGCAGGACCACGACGAGTTCCGCGGCGAGGTGATCTTCACCTTCGACGGCGACGCCGCCGGCCAGAAGGCGGCGCTGCGGGCCTTCGAGGGCGACCAGAGCTTCACCGGCCAGACCTACGTCGCCGTGGAGCCTGGCGGGCTGGACCCCTGCGACCTGCGGCTCCAGCACGGCGATGCTGCCGTCCGCGAGCTGGTCGCCCGGCGGATCCCGCTCTACCGGTTCGTCCTCGGCAACGTCGTGCACCGCTACGACCTGGACCGTGCCGACGGCCGCGTCGACGCCGTGCGCGAGGCCGCCAGGCTGGTCTCCGCGATCCGTGACCGGTCGAAGGTCGAGGCGTTCGCCCGAGAGCTGGCCGGCATGGTCGGGGTCGACGTGGAGGACGCTCGCGCGGAGATCCGCAGGGCCGGCGGCCGGCGGTCCGAGGAGCGTGGCCGCCAAGGTTCGTCTGCGAGGCCTGGCCCGGCGGTCGAGCCCGGCGAGACCTCAGCGCCACCGCTGCCGGACCTCCGTGACCCGCGCTTCTCTTTGGAGCGGGAGACGCTCAAGCTCGTGGTCCAGCACCCCGAGGCCGTCGGACGGATGGCGAGCGACGTGGACGGTGGGGACTTCCTGCACCCGACATACCGCGCGGTCTGGGACCGCGTCACCGCCTGCGGCGGCCCGTCCGGGGCGCCGGGTGGGGAGGTGTGGGTCGCGAAGCTTCGTGACAGCGTCTCGGACCCCGCTGTGGCCTCCGCGCTGTCCGCCCTCGCCGTGGAGCCGCTGATGGTCACGGAGCCGACCCCGGCGTACGTCGCCGCGCACGTGTTCCGGCTCCAGGAGGTGACGGCGCTGCGGGCGATAGCGGACCTCAAGTCACGGTTGCAGCGGACCAGTCCCGTGGAGCAGGCCACCGACTACAACCGCATGTTCGGGGAGCTCGTCGCCCTGGAGCAGCACCGCCGGACCCTGCGCGAGAAGGCCATCGGCGGAGCCGGGTGAGGCGGCCGTTCGCGCG
Organism: Nocardioidaceae bacterium; assembly: GCA_035634095.1. Taxonomy (GTDB): domain Bacteria; phylum Actinomycetota; class Actinomycetes; order Propionibacteriales; family Nocardioidaceae; genus Nocardioides_B. Next base: position 1,677 of record DASQDP010000094.1, read on the forward strand.
CCGGACCCGCCTGTCCGCGGAGGTGCTACGACGAGCCGCCCTGCCGCGGGGCGTGCGTGTCCTGGCATGGGCCTCCAGCGACGACGGGCCCTGGCTGCTGGGCACCCGGGACGCGCTGGTCCTGGTCGACACGGACGAGACGCTGTCGATCCCGTGGGAGCGAGTGGAGGCCGCCGACTGGGAGCGCGACGAGGACCTGCTCCGCATCACCGAGGTCGGCGAGTTCGGCAGGTCCCGGCCGGTGCATGCGTTCATAGTGCCTGATCCCGGACACCTCTTGCCTCTGGTGCGGGAGCGGGTCACCGCCAGCGTGCTGCTGCAGCGGCGGGTGGTCACCGGTCGTGGACGCGGCGTGCTCGTGATCGCCCGCCGACCCCCGCGGGGCAGCGGCGAGATCACCTGGGCCTTCGAGTTCGACGCCGGGGTCGATCCCGAGGACCCAGCAGTCGCCCGCGCCGCCGAGGAGGGGCTCCGGGCCGCCCAGGACGAGCTCGGTGAGGGCGGGCGTCGGATTTAGCGGGCCGAGCAGGTCCTTGCTACCCTTGCCGCTGCGACATTCCCCTGTAGCTCAATTGGCAGAGCATTCGGCTGTTAACCGGAGGGTTCCTGGTTCGAGTCCAGGCGGGGGAGCCAGGGCGGGCCACGACGTGGCCCGCCCCTTTCAGGTCGGGAGCCAGGACACCCGCCCGGCGAGCACGGCGTACCCGATGAAGGCGACGACGTCCAACGCGGTGTGCGCGACGACCAGCGGCGTCACCCGACCCCAGCGGGCGTAGAGCCAGCCGAACAGCAGCCCCATGGCGGCGTTGCCGACGAAGCCGCCGAGCCCCTGGTACAGATGGTAGGCGCCGCGGACCAGTGCGCTGATCGCCGTCGCGACCGGCTGCGAGACGCCCAGCTGTCGCAGCCGGGTCAGCAGGTAGCCGATCATTACCACCTCCTCGAGCAGCGCGTTCTGCAGGGCGGACAAGACGAGGACCGGGTAGCGCCACCACACCGACGGCAGGTCCTCTGCGACGACGGTGAGGTTGACCCCGAGCAGGTACGTCGCGAGGTAGAACGCCAGCCCGGTGCTGCCGACGACAGCAGCGACCCCCAGCCCTCGGAGCAGGTCGCGCCGGTGCTCGGCAGCGCCGCGCGACCACATCCCGCGCGGGTCGTCCTGCGAGCGCGCCATGAGGTACGCGACCAGGAGGACCGGCACGACCCCGAAGCCGATCGAGAGCAGCTGGTAGACGAGGTCGAACCAGACCCGTCCCGGCGCGAGGCTGCCGTTGAGCACCGCCTGCTGGTCACCGAGCGCGCCCGGGGCGGTGGCCGCCTCGAGCAGGTTGACGACCGCGTAGACCGCCGATCGGCCCAGCGACAGCGCCAGGACCAGGACGACCTCCGCCAGCAGCAGCCGGCGGCCGACGGCGGTCATCCGTCAGCCGCCGTTGGCTGAGAAGTGCTGGTAGTCCGGGTGCGACCAGCGGGCACCCCACGGCCAGCCGTTGCGTCGCATCGACGTCGCGATCACGCCGTCGCGCAGGATCATCCCGGTCCGCTCCCGGGACCGGTCGAGGTAGGTCCGTGCGAAGGCGGGAAAGACGCGGCCGCCGACGACGTACGGGTTGCGCACGGTGTTGATGTCGATGGCGTTGCCGTAGGAGTGCTGGGAGATCCGGTAAGGGTTCCCGGTCACCGGACGGCAGTTGAAGGCGGAGGTGTTGTCGGCCCTCATCGCCGCGAGGTCGGACTGGGTGGGGGTACGCCGCCCGCCCGCATAGAACGCGTCGCTCGGCATCATGGTCCGCACCGGGAAGCGGGACAGGAAGGAGGCCCGGAACACCCGCACCAGGTCGGGCACGGCGCTCGCGCGCACGACCAGCGAGCCGCGAGCCACCACACGCCGGTAGGTGAAGCGGTTCACCGAGATACGCCGTAGGCCGCTGGGCCGGACCGGACAGCCTGCGCGGTAGGAGTGGGGCACGTCGGCTCGCGTCAAGGGTCCGGAGACGCGGACGTCGGGGCGGGCCACGACCGTCCGGGTCAGGCGTCCGCTGACCGCCCGGCGGTCGTCGTTCCAGGTGGCGACGGCGCGGAGCGTGAGGCGCTGAGGCCGATCGGTCCGGAACCGTACGGCGTACCGCCCGCGTGCGTCCGCACGGTCGGACCGGAACGCCGTCCAGCGGGTGCCGACCAGTCGTTGCACCCGGACCGTGGCTGGACCCAGCGGACGCACCGACCCACGCAGGAGGGAGGGGCGCAGGACGACCAGCGGGGGGACGTGCAGGGTGACGCGGTGCAGCACCGGAGGGACCGACACAGTCACCTGAGCGCTCGCCGGCTCCGACTCCAGCGAGCCGTCGGTGGCGGTGTAGCTGAGGGCGAAGCTGCGTCCGGCGTCGTCGGGCCGGGCCGTGAACCGCAGCCGGGTCCGGTGCGGCCCGGTGCTGACCCGGGCGCCGAGGGCGGTGAAGGCGGCGACCTCCAGGTGCGGGGTCTCGCCGGCTGGACGCCCGAGACCATCGTCGGTGTCGTTGGCCAGCGGCGCCAGGGTGACGGTGCTTCCGGCGACCACTCGCACCGGTGGGTCGTCCACGGCGACCGGAGGCTGGTTCGTCTCGGCCGGGGCGGCCGAGAGGTCCGAGGCCGTCGGATCGGCCGGGGATGGCGGCTCGGCCGGAGTGGGCGGCTCGGCCGGGGTGGGCGGCTCGGCCTGGGACGGCGCCGACTCGCCGGTCGGCCCGGGTGAGGCCGCCGGGCCGCCGGGGCCTGTCGGGGCAGGGTCTGCCGGCGCCGGGTCCGTCTCGGCAGGGGACCCGACGGAGCTGCTCGGCTCGACTCGATCCCGCGCTACGTCGCCAGCAGGAGGGCTCGGCTCGACCGCCGCGAGGGCGACGCCTGCAGGCGTGAGCAGGCCGGCCACCAGCAGGGTGGCGACGGCGATGGGTCCGGAGTGCCTCACGCAGGGTCCTCTCGCAGGGTGGGGGCGGCGGTCACGGTCGTCGCGACCGCCGACTGTTCGGGGGGCGGCGGTTCAGGTCCGGAGCAGCCGCACGAGCCGGCGGGTCTGCCGGGGGGTGAGCCCGTCACGACCTTGCAGGGCCAGCAGCACGACGGTCTCGCCGTCCAGCACGGCCACCTCGCGCCAGGGGTCGGACTCCGGCGTCCGGTCGGAGGCTAGCGCGCCTGCGGCCGGCTCGACGATGCCGCCGACCAGCGGCCCAATAGCGGTGCTGCCGACGCGTCCGGCGCACGAGCGCACCATGGAGGAGCGGGCGGTGAAGAAGCGCCTCGCCAGGGTCGGGTCCGCGAACGAGCTCCGGACCACCACGACCCGTGCGCCGTCCAGGGTGTAGTCCACCTCCAGGGCGTGGGTCGGCTTCGGCATCGTGGCTCGCCGGGGGCATCCGAGAGGAACGGCCGTCTGCGTCACTTCGCGCGGGTCGCGTGCCAAGGCGGGTGTGCCGTTCCCGGCGTACCCCTCCTCGCCGTCACCGGGGTCCACGGCGTAGCGCCAGCCTCGTCCGAGCTGTCGCGGCCGGGGAAAGGACGCCTGGGACAACGGACCTGAGGACGTCGCAGGCCGGTCCATCGACCCGGGTCGAGGGACGCCGGCAGGGGCTGGGGTGGCGGTCGGTGATGCGGTCGAGCTGGACGTGGTCCCCGCCGAGGACGAGGTGGGACCTGTCTCGGACCCGGGGGGCCCTGAGCTGCAGGCGGGCGCAGCCAGCAGGCCCATTGCGGCCAACGCGGTTCCGAGGCGTCGTGCTTCGGGCCGCGTCACGGCCACAGGCTAGAGGATCGCCGCCCCGGCTCACCGCTGATCGACGACTTGTGCGACGGCATGGCTCCGACGCGTTGCGGCTTTTGCCTTGGTTTAACCCGGAAGGACTCAACCCGTGTCGGCGGTGGGCCGATGCTCGCTCTGGAGGGCTCCAACGATGGCGCCCGTTGTCCCGATGAGGAGCCCCATCATGTCGATCGACCTCCGACGCGTCGCCGCGAGCGGCACATGTCTCGTGCTGGCCTTCGTCGGCGGCCTGCTGCCGGCCGCATCCGCATCCGCCGAGGACGCCACCTGTGAGAGCGTGGACGCCGCGCTCCTCACCGCCGAGGCGGGCCTCGCCGCAGCCAAGGCACAGCGCAAGGCCGCCAACCGTCCCATCGGCACGCTGGTGGCCTCGAAGCGCCACGAGGCCCGAGCGGAGATGGTCGAGTCGCGGGCCGAGCTCAAGGGGCTGGCGAAGAAGGCGCGCGGCGCCAAGACGGCGGAGCTGAAGGCCGTGCGCGCACAGATCCGCGCCGAGCGCCAGCACGTCGCCGTTTCGCGCAACCTGCTGACTGACAAGCGGGCCTTGAAGGCTGCCATCAAGGCCGACCGCGAGACCGCCAAAGCCGCGGTCAAGGCCGCCAAGGCGGAGCTCCAGGAGCTGAAGGAGCTGAAGGAGCTGTGCTCGCCCGACACCGAGCCGGAGCCCGGCGACGACGACGAGGCCGAGCCCGAGCCCGAGCCGGAGGACTGACCGGACCGGTAGGATTCCGCCCCGGACGGCGCCCGAGCGTCCGTCTGGGGCGGTAGCTCAGCCGGTCAGAGCAGAGGACTCATAATCCTTGGGTCGTGGGTTCGAGCCCCACCCGCCCCACCCGTATTACTTGCAGGGATGCTCGGCAGGGCTTCTTCTTTGGGAGAAGTTGGGAGCAGCGGGGGAGCAGCCTGGTTGTGCGCTGGCCAGGCGCTCCCTCGCTGATCTACGCTGCCACGCACGAGGCTTCTCGGGGGACTGGTCCTGGTACTCGCGCTCACCAGTTGCGGGGCAGACGGAGACGCGGGGGGACTGCGACGGCTACTGTCACGGCCACGGTGACGGCTTCCCCCGTCGCCAGAGGAGCTGGATGAGCCGATCCACGAACCCGAAGTCACCGGCGAGCCCGGCGCACGGGCCGATAGGTGGGCCCCTTACCCGGAGTTGAAGGTCGGCGGCGAGCCGGCTTGGTTTTGCCCCGCCGAGGGAGGTGAGGGGAACTGACGCTGTTGAGGATGCAGTGGCTCAGGTCCGGTGACGAGTTACCGCGGCGAGCCAAATTCTGGGTCCGGGTGCGGAGCGTGGGTGCCGCGCCGTTCGCGACGAACTCTCTGCACGGGCACTTCGAGGCTAACGATGGGCGGGTCTACGACAACACTGCGTACTTCTGTAACACCGGCGATCTGCCTGACAAGTCGCTGAGAAAAGGTCAGTACGCCGAGGGGTGCATCTCTTACGACCTGCCGGACGAAGGCGGTCGACTGGTGTTCTCGCCAGAGCCTGACCTTCCTGGGTTCTCCATCAAGATTCCGGCCGCGAAGCCCTAGACCCGCCTGATCTAGGCTTGGTCGAACTCGGCGTCACCGGTCTGGTAGCGGACCATCGCACGCCAGCGGCCGTCGACCCGCCGCTGGTCGTCGGGGTCGAGCCAGCCGAGCCACCAGGTGCCGTGGGCGTGGACTTCGACGGTGATGCTGGGGGTTCAGTCGTGACGGCGCTTGTCGTGGCGGTACGTGTCGCGGCGCGACAGGCTCTCCGCGTCGGTCCAGTTTCGAGTGATTCCGTCGTTGATCCTTCTCTGGTCGACGGCCCCGTGGTGTCGCCTGTCGCGCCACCAGACGAGCGCTAAGCTCACGATGAGTGCGGCGACAACGATCCAAATCCACATGGTGGGCCTCCTCGCGCCTCAATCAATCAACGCTAGAGGCGCGCGGGGTCGCTGTCCACAGGCGAGCGACGCATCCGATGAGGAACCCTCGAGGCGGCGGCGGGCCCTCGCCTCTAGACGCCAACGGGCGAGCGCCGACCGCGTCGGAGTCGCCGCACGACGGGTCAAGACGCCCGGTCTGGGCGTGCCTCGAGGAGGTCAGTCCACCGTCGGCAGGTAGAGCCGGACCTCCAGACCGCTCCCACCGCGGTGTACCGAGGCCTGACAAGCCACCAAGCGACCGCTGGCGAGGACATTCGCGTACCGCTGACCCTGCGGCCCGCTCAGCGCACCGACGCGCTGGCCGTTGATGCGGACCTCTATGGTCGGGTCGCCCGCGTGCTTCCCAGCCGGCACCGAGGCTGTGTGCAAGGTGGCCCACACGTGCGAACTTCGGTCCCCGGTCGGCGCCCAGGGCTGCAGCGCCGGCTGGTGCTTGGCTTCGCCTGTCACGGCGCACTGTCGCTCGGGCGGCAGTGGGCGCGCGCCGCCCGGTAGCGCGTTGGCCATGACGCAGGCGTCTGGTTCGTTGAGGTGCAGGTACACCGCGAGCGGGCCGCCTCTGGCGCGACACAAGCGGGCTTCAGCCGCCGGTAGCTGCCCCCGGCTCCGCACGCCTAGGAGAACCTGTTGGTACTCCTTCGCGTTCTCGCGTGACAGGTAGCCGACCGGCAGCCAGCCGTCACCGAATCGAAGGTCCACCCGAACGGCATTGCGGTCGTAGCTGTTGTCAGGCTCGGGGACGAGGGCGGCGACGACCGGCAGCGTGTCCTCCCAGGCTGCGTCGGCCGAGATGATCCGGTCACCGCAAACGGTCTGGAGGGCCGGCTAATGGTGGGACTCCCCGCCACCGGCAGGCGTCCTCGCGCACTCAGCCGGGTGGGAGAGTCGCTCAGTGGCGCGGGGACAACGTTCTTCGTGGACCGGGACCGGTTGATTGATCCCAGCTCGACGCTGTTGCTGTCAATGCTCGAGGACGGTGCGGGTGCGTCGTCGCTGGGCCGCCTCCGCGCGGTGGCGGCGCGCAGCAGAAGCGCCACACCGAGCACCACGAGGATGATCGCGATGAGCGTCCACATGCTTCCCCCAGATACTCCTCGTGGACCAACTTCCCGACGCTGCTAAGCGGCGGTCAAGTGTTCAGGACGACCAGCGGCTCTTGTACGTCGACAGGAGCGGACCGGGGGGAAGGCGCCCGTCTCCAAGTCGGACTCCTTCACGAAGCTGACCGAAACGCTGCCGTCGGAGTAGCCTCGTGGCTTGCCGGCGGAGTTGCAGATGCGCCACTCGCGGTCGATGTCCTTGCTGAACGTGGAGTCCAATCGCCACGTGACAAGTCTCCAGTACGGGGCCGCTGTAGCTTCCGAAGCGCCTCGCGACCTGCAGTTGGCTCATGCCCTTGGTGATCGAGCGGTATTCAGTGACGGTGACACAGCCGGGTGTGCCGGCGTAGGCGTGCGCTGGTGCGGAGACGGTTAGCGGTGCGGCGAGAGCTGCTGCTACGGCTGCGGACGCCACGGTGCGCTTGAACTTGGCCATGGTGTTCCCCCGAGTTGGGCTAGGAGCGTCCTTGATGAGCGCCCGCCAGCGCGACAAGGCTAGAGACAGGCGCGCAGTCTGCCTTGGCGAGTTTGGGTCATTGTGAAGCTCGGGACGGTGTGCCTCCCCCTCCTCGACGCCTCGGCTAGGCCCGCCGGATGTCGCCTCGGTCGAACCCGCTAATGCCGCTTCAGGGGGGGCGCCGTAGTCGGGGCTTCGCCGTGCAGTCAGAGCGCTCACGACGGAGCCGTTCTACGCGGGCGAAGTAGGCCGCTGCTGCGGCATGCGGCCGGGCCAGGGTCGGGGCTGTCGACGACGAAGTACGCTGTAGGCGGCGCGGATGAGCGGCTACCCATTGCCACCGCAGGGCTGCCAGGGTGTCGTCGTAGAACCAAGTGTCAGGCATGCCGGCCCTCCCAGGGTCGCGGCGCCCATGTTGACCGGCGCGGGGGCCGGAGGCGCCCACCGGCCACGGCAGGCTCCAAGTGTTCCCGTCCTGCGCCGGGGGCAAACCAGCAGGTCCTACACGCTATTTGCAAGTGCACTTGCATGAAAGCGGAGCGCGGACCCCACGGAGGTTCGTCTGGCGACTGGACGGGTCCTCCAGGTGAGGAGGCCAGCGGTGGGGGCGCCGTCTCCCTTCCCGCGGACGCTACCCGCGGGTAGCCTTCGGCAGTGGCGGTAGACGACATCGATGCGCGGATGGAGCAGATCGCGCGGGAAGTCCGGTCCACCGACGACGTGGCCCGGGCCGGTGACCGGATCAGCGCGGCCGCGGCGGATCTGCTGGGCGGTCACGCGCAGGCGGGGATCACCATCGCCCATGAGAGGCGTCGGGTGGAAAGCTTCGGCGGCACC
>DASQDP010000095.1:0-50293 GCA_035634095.1 Nocardioidaceae bacterium
GAAGTTGTAGGTGCCGTTCATCATGCCGACCCAGCCGGCCGCCTCCTCGTAGCCAGGAGTGTCGGGGGCTGCCTTCCAGACCGACTCGGCGACGCTGACGCTGACGAACTGCCAGTAGATGAACATCGCGTACCACTGGAAGAGGAAGGCCAGTCCGATCTTGTGCATGCCGATCGGCATCACCTTCACGGCCTCCGCGATCTCCTTGACCGTGGTGGGGAGCCCCTTGGACTGCGACCGGACGTGCGCCAGCTCCTCGTCGGTCGGGGAGACCTCGTCGGTCCGCATCATGGCGACGCCGACCGTGACGATGGCGCACACGGCGCCGAACCAGAAGACCACGAACACCCAGGTGGGAACCGATCCCTCCCCACCGCCGGGGAGGACCTTCTGGAAGATGAACAGCGACACGTTCGCGAGCACCGCCCCGGCACCGGTGAACATGCTCTGGAGAAGGAAGCCCTTGGGTATCTGGATCTTGCGCAGCCGGTCGGAGATCAGCGCCCGGTAGGGCTCCATGGCGGTGTTGTTGCCCGCGTCCACCAGCCACAGGCAGATCACGGCCATCCACAGCGCGGTGACCAGCGGGAACAGGAACAGGATGATGATCATGACGATGCTGCCGCCGAGGATGTACGGCTTGCGTCGCCCCCACTTCGGGTGCCACGTCTTGTCGCTCATCGCACCGATGATCGGCTGGATCAACAAGCCGGTGATCGGGCCGGCGATGTTGAGGATCGGCAGGTCGTGCGCCTCCGCGCCCAGGAACAGGAAGATCGGGTTCACCGCGCTCTGCGTGAGCCCGAAGCTGAACTGGACCCCGAAGAACCCGAGGTTCATCCAGGCGATGTTCCTCGAGGTCATCAGGGGACGACGTTCGTCGTCGTCCCCCACCTCCGTGACTTCTGCCAGTGCTGTGGACATGGCCAGCGCTCCTTCGGGCGTCGCGTGCGTCGAAAGCCGAGTTCTCTCGTGATCGTCCAAGCGGTTGCCGACTCCCGACCCGCGCCGTCACGGCTGTCTGGCGACGTCTGTGATGACAGTGCTGGCTGGCGAATCGACCCCTGTGTCACCCGTAGGCAGACAGGATCCTGTCGATTCGGCGTAGGTGTGTCAACCGTCACAGGGGGTGCGCGAGGGCGGTGTGCGCAGGTGCCACAGCGCGGCCAAAGGCCGAGCGTGCCCGCGACCAGCGCGACCACTCCGGCCACGGCACCTGAGTACGCCATGGCGTGCACGCCGGGATCGGCGTCAACAGCCACTGACGACCGGAGTACCGGGCCCGTGCGGGCACCCGGCGGCGCACCGCACGGGTGCCGAGTCGACCAGAGGGTCAGGGAGCACCGCGAACCGGACCGCGACCGCCACGTCGCCGACGGCCAGTTCGACCGTCACGAGGCCCAGCAGGCTGTGCGTGCCGCTGTATCCCACCGGCGTAGGGACGAAGAGGGGGAGGTCAGGTGCCATCGAGCCAGCGACCATCGCCACCACCGGCAGGCCCGTCTGGCGCAGCGGCCACACCACCGCGGGGTGGGCGGGAGTGAAGGGCACCGGGCCAAGGACAGGGACGGGCCCGCCTCCCGACCGGGGTACGGCTCACGCCGGCGGCTGGTCGGGCACCACGACCGCGAGGACGATCAGGCTGACGCCGGCCAGGGTGAGCATGGCGACGTCGGACCACTTGCGGCGCACCCGCAGCATCCCCGCCCTGCGCTCGGACAGCAGCAGCCGGGTCAGCGCGGAGACGAGAAGGCCGGCTCCGATGCCGCTCACCCCTACCCGCCAGGCTCCCGCCACCGTCAGGAGCAGCCCGGCGGCCACCGAGCCGAGGACCGCGAGGTAGACCACTCCACCCAGCGTCGAGGGCCGCCGTAGCGGCCCGTCCTCGCGCACTGTCGGGTCAGGCCCGTGCCGGCTCGAGCGACTGCTCGGCGACCGCGACGATGTTCGACAGCAGCATCGCTCGCGTCATCGGCCCCACCCCGCCGGGGTTGGGCGACACCCACCCGGCCACCTCGGTCACGTCCGCCGCCACGTCCCCGGCGATCCTGCCGTCCACCCGGGACACCCCCACGTCGAGCACGGCAGCGCCGGGCTTGACCATGTCGCCGGTGACGATGTCGGGGACACCGGCGGCGGCTACCACGATGTCGGCGCGCCGCACCTGGGCGGCGAGGTCGCGGGTGCCGGTGTGGCACAGCGTCACGGTCGCGTTCTCACTGCGGCGGGTCAGCAGCAGGCCGAGCGGACGGCCCACCGTGATGCCGCGGCCCACGACGCACACGTCGGCGCCGGCGATCGGGACGTCGTGGCGGCGGAGCAGCTCGATCACGCCGTACGGCGTGCAGGGCAGCGGCCCAGGCTTGCCGAGCACCAGCTTGCCCAGGTTGAACGGGTGCAGCCCGTCCACGTCCTTGCCGGGGTCGACGCGGGAGAGCAGCGCGAACTCGTCGAGGCCGGTCGGCTGCTGGATGAGGTAGCCGGTGCAGGCCGGGTCCGCGTTGAGCTCGTCGATCACGGCCTCCACGTCCGCCTGGCTCGCGGTCGCCGGCAGGTCGTGGCGGATCGAGGTGATGCCGATCTCGGCACAGTCCTTGTGCTTGGCTCCGACGTACCACTGCGAGCCGGGGTCGTCGCCCACCAGCACCGTCCCCAGGCCGGCGCCGACGCCACGCTCAGCCAGGGCGGCCACCCGCTCCTTCAGGTCGGCCTTGATGGCCTTGAGCGTCGCGGTGCCATCCAGGATCTGTGCCGTCACGGGGAGCATCCTGCCACGCGGAGGGCCCCGGGGACGGGAGCGCCGCCTCAGTGGAAGAAGTGCCTGGTGCCGGTCAGGTACGACGTGACGCCGGCGGCCTCGAGAGCCGCCAGCACCTCCTCGTCACGGACCGATCCGCCCGGCTGCACGATGGCGCTGACTCCCGCGTCGAGAAGGATCTGCGGCCCGTCGGCGAACGGGAAGAAGGCATCCGACGCGGCCACCGAGCCCGCCGCCCGGGAGCCGGCCCGGTCCACGGCCAGCCGGCAGGAGTCCACCCTGTTCACCTGGCCCATCCCGATCCCCACCGAGGCGCCGTCGCGGGCGAGCAGGATCGCGTTGGACTTCACCGCCCGGCAGGCCGTCCAGGCGAACGCCAGATCGGCGAGCTGCTGGGGCGAGGCGGCGGCGCCGGTCACGTGGGTCCACGCCGACGGGTGGTCCCCGCCGCCGTCGACGACCGCCTGGGCGGTGTCGACCGACTGGAGGAGCAGTCCGCCCGACAGGGCGCGGGTCTCCACCCCGCCCCGCGACGCCGGCGGGCACTCCAGCAGCCGGATGCCCTTCTTCCCCGACAGCAGCTCGACCGCCTCGTCCTCGAAGCCGGGTGCGACCAGCACCTCGGTGAAGACGTCCGCGACCTGCTCGGCCATCGCCACGGTCACGGGGACGTTGGTGGCGATGACGCCTCCGAAGGCGGACACCGGGTCGCAGGCGTGCGCCTTGCGATGCGCCTCGGCGACGTCCGCGCCGACAGCGATCCCGCACGGGTTCGCGTGCTTGATGATGGCCACCGCGGGACCGTCGAGGTCGTAGGCGGCTCGCCGGGCCGCGTCGGCGTCCACGTAGTTGTTGTAGGACATCTCCTTGCCGTGCAGCTGCCGGGCGGAGGCCAGGCCGCCCTCCGGCGCGAACCCGCTGGTGTAGAGGGCCGCGCGCTGGTGGGGGTTCTCCCCGTAGCGCAGCACCGCCGCCTTGTCCCAGGTGGCGCCCATCCACGCCGGGAAGCCGCTCCCCCCGGAGGTGTCGGTGAGGACGTTGCCCATCCAGGACGCCACGTGCACGTCGTAGGTCGCGGTGTGCACGAAGGCCTCCGCGGCGAGCCGCTGCCGCTGACCGAGCGTCGTGCCGCCGTCGCGTACGGCGGCCAGCAGCTCGTCGTACTGCTCCGGGGAGGTCACCACGGCCACCGACGGATGGTTCTTGGCGGCGGCCCGCACCATCGACGGCCCGCCGATGTCGATCTGCTCGACGCACTCGTCGGGGGTCGCCCCGCTGGTGACCGTCGCGGTGAACGGGTAGAGGTTGGACACCACCAGGTCGAACGGCTCGATGCCCAGCTCGTCGAGCTGATCGCGGTGCGCGTCCAGCCGGAGGTCGGCGAGAAGCCCGGCGTGCACACGCGGGTGCAGGGTCTTGACGCGTCCGTCGAGGCACTCGGGGAACCCGGTGAGCTCCTCCACCCGCGTGACCGCGACGCCCGCCGCGGCGATGCGCTCGGCCGTGGAGCCGGTGGAGACGATCGCCACCCCGACCGCGTCCAGGGCCTGCGCCAGCTCGACGAGCCCGCTCTTGTCGTAGACGGAGACCAGTGCCCGCCGGACCGGTCGGCGAGCGTCGGGGGGGCTGGAGGGGGCGGGGTGCTCGGTCACTGGCCGATCCGGACCTTCCTGTCGGAGACGGTGAACCCTTCTCTGGCCATCCGGCCCACGGTCGCGACGAGCATCGCCCGCTCGGCCACCTTGATCCGCTCGTGCAGCGTGTCCACGTCGTCGTCGTCCTCGACGGGCACGGCGGCCTGGGCGACGATCGGGCCGGTGTCCACGCCGGCGTCCACCAGGAACAGCGTCGCCCCGGTGACCTTGACGCCGTAGGCGATCGCCTCGGCGGGTGCGTGCATTCCCGGGAACGACGGTGACAGCGCCGGGTGGGTGTTGACGCAGCGGCCGCCGAACGCGTCCAGGAACGTCGCGCCGGTGAGCTTGAGGAAGCCGGCGAGCACCACCAGGTCCGGGTCGTGCTCGGCGCAGGACGCGGTCAGCGCGGCGTCCCACTCGCGGCGGGTTCGGTGGTCCTTGACCCGGTGCACGAAGGTGGGCACACCCGCGCGCCGGGCCCGTTCCAGGCCCTCGACGCCGTCCCGGTCCGCGCCCGCCGCGACCACCTCGGCGCCGTACGCCGGGTCGCCGCTCGCGTCGAGCAGCGCCTGCAGGTTCGTGCCCGCACCAGAGACCAGGACCACCAGTCGCGACGGACTCCGGCCCGGGGAGACACGGGCGGGGGCGGGGGGCACGGCGGACAGGCTACCGGCCGCGGGTCGGCAGCGCCCGATGCGCCAGGGCCGTCACCGCGATGCCCGCGAACAGCCCGCCGACCCCCATCCCGACGGTCGCGGAGACCACGGTGGGGAGCAGGTCGGCGCCGACGTCGGCCATCCGCCCGGGGCCGACCGCTCCACCGGACAGGCCCACCAGCAGCGTGACCAGCAGTCCACCTGCAACGCCCGCGCCGAGCCCCCGGGTCGCCGCCTGCAGGTAGCCGAGGGCCGGGTGGCGGCGCAGCATCAGCACCACCCCGACGACGGAGGCGGCCACCGGCGCGACCACCAGGGCGCCGAGCCAGGCCGGCTGCGGGCCCTCGGCGGGCAGGGCGGCCAGCAGCGGGAACGCGGGCACGGGCCCCAGGACGACGGCCCCCGGCGAGACAAGGGTGCCGGAGCCGACGGAGAAGCCCGGCCCCAGCAGGTAGGAGCCGGTGAGCAGCACGGCGTTCGGGGCGACTGCCGCGACCAGGACGGTGGCGAGCAGGCCGCCGGAGACGCCGGCGTGCAGCCGGGACAGCACGTTGGCCGCCGAGCCGAGGTCGAGCAGCAGTGCCACGCTCAGAAGCACTGACGCGGCGGCGGCCAGGGCCAGGACCGCCGCGACGGCCCCGGTGAGGATCGCCCGCACCGTCTCCGGCACGTCCCGCAGCAGGTCGGGTCGACCGGGGACGGACCGGCTCCCCACGAGCAGGCCACTGCCCCCGCCGAGAGCGGCGACCAGGACCCCGCCGGCGAAGGAGCCGATCAGCGACGGACGGGCGTCGGCGGTCGAGGCCAGGACCGCCGTGACCAGGGCGACGAGCCCGTAGACGCCGGAGAGCACCGAGACGGCGATCAGCAGGCCGCGGGCGTCCTCGACCGCGGACGCCGTCGCGGCCCGCCGACCGCAGCGGTGCGCCAGCCACAGGCACAGCACGGTCAGGCCGAGCGGGAGCGCGGTGAGAGTCGTCGCGGCCGGACCGGTCGTGAGCTGCAGCGATGCTCCGTGGGCGAGCAGCCAGCCGTCCGCTCCCACCCGGAGGGCGTCGCGGGTGCTGCCGTGGCTGCCCGCGTCCGAGGCGTACCAGCCCACCAGCCCGAGGGCCATGCACCCGAGCAGCACCGCGGTCGCGGACGCCAGCCCGGCTACCGCTGCGGTGAGGGCCGGGGCTCGGGGCGCGGGACCGGCGGGGTCCCGCGACGGAGGGCTCTCCGCCTGCGCACGGGCGCCCGGAGGGCCGAGGAGGTCGGTCATCGCGGCCATCCTGGCGCAGGGACCGAGCCGGGTGCGGCTCCCACGCCGAGGGCGCGGACCGCCCGCCCGTCGTACCGTGGAGGCCATGTCGGAGGGCAGGACGGTGCGTGGCCGACGGCGTCCACGGCGGCTCGCTGCGGCGGCCGCGGTGGTGGCCGTCGTGCTGGCAGCCGCCGCCCTCGTGGTGACGAACCGCGGCCCGGCGCTGGACGCCCGCTCCGGCGCGGCGGCGGAAGGGTCCGGACCGGCGTCGGGGTCCGCGACGGCGGGCCCCGCGGGCTCGGCCTCGTCGACCCGGCTGCCGGTCGCCGACGACCTGCTCGACGCCGGCCAGGTCGCGCGCCTCGGCGGGCCGCGCCGCTGGACGGTCCTGCGGACCGACGCCAACACCTCCGGGGACGGGTTGAACTCGGTGTGCCAGCAGCAGCGGTTCGCCGACCCTCGAGGACTCGCCGCACTGGTCCGCGTCTTCCGGGCGCCCGGAGCCGTCCGCCGCTCGGCAGTGCAGAGCGTCGAGGTCTCCCGGTCTCCGGCGGCGGCGCAGCGTGCCTACCGCACCACGCTCGGGTGGTACGCCGAGTGCCGGCTCGCGCGCCTGCGGCTGGTCGAGGCGTTCGCGGTGGAGCAGGTCGGGAACCAGGCCCAGGTGCTCACCTTGCGGGTGGAGGGCCGCCGGGCCACCACGATCCGGGTGGCCGTCGCCCGAACGGGGGCGCTCGTCACCGCCACGGTCAGCGGCAGCGTCGGGGTCCGGCCGCCGCACGTGGGACAGGTGGTCGGGGCGCTCGGTGACGCGGTGCGCAACCTGTGCGGCAGCCGCGCCGCCGGTCGGTGCGTGGCCCGGCCCACGTACCGGCCTCTGGCAGCGCCTCCTCCGGCCCCCGGCGAGGAGCCGGGACTGCTCTCTGCCGCCGACCTGCCGCCCGTCGGACGGGTGGACCGGCCCTGGGTGGCCACCGCCGCCACCCGCACCCGGCGTCCCGCAGGCAGCCCGTCGGTCACCCCCTGCGCCCGCGCCGACTTCCTCGCGGCAGGCGCTACCCGCAGCCGCACCCGCACCTACCTGATCCCGGGAGCCGGCCTCGCGGACCGGTTCGGGCTCTCGGAGACCTACGGCTCCTTCCGCTCCCGCCGCGTCGCGGACCGCTTCGTGTCCGGCGTGCGCGCCGGTCTCCGAGGCTGCGAGCGGCGCGCGCTGTCCACCCGGGTGGGACCGGAGCGGCGCACGGCACGAGGCTCACCCCCCGTGCGGACCTTCTCATGGCTGCTCACCGTCACCGTTGCCGCCGGCGAGATGGTGCCGGTCCGGGTCGCGGTGGTGCGGGTCGGACGGCACGTCGCGCAGCTGACGTTCACCCCGGCGCCGGGCGCGGACCTCTCGCCGAGCGACTTCGCCGGGGTGCTCGACCGCGCGGGCGACCGGCTCCGCGAGCTGGCCTGACCGCGCCTCGCTAGGGTTGCGCGGCGTGACCCCGGCTGCACCCCCCACCCGCGACGAGGCGGTCGCCCTCGACGAGTCCGGACCGCTGCGCGGCCGCCGCGAGCTCTTCGACCTTCCCGACGGCGTGGTGTACCTCGACGGCAACTCGCTCGGTGCCCTGCCGCGCAGCGTCCCGGAGCGGCTGCAGCAGGTGGCGAGGCAGGAGTGGGGCACCGGCCTCATCTCCTCGTGGAACACCGCCGACTGGGTCGGTCTCACCAGTCGGGTCGCCGCCCGGATCGCCCCGCTGATCGGTGCGGACGGTGCCGACGTGCACGTCGGCGACTCCACCAGCGTGACGCTGTTCAAGACGTTCGTGGCGGCCGCCCGGCTACGGCCCGGACGCCGCGTGGTGGTCCTGGAGCCGACCACCTTCCCCACCGACGCCTACGTCGCGGCCGGCGTGGCCTCCGCCTTCGACCTCGAGCTCCGCTGGTGCGACCCCGCCGACCCCGCGGCGTCCCTGGACGAGGACGTCGCCGTGCTGGCGCTGACGCACGTCGACTTCCGGACCGGCGCCATGCTCGACCTGGCCGGGCTGAGCCGCGCGGCCCACGAGGTCGGGGCCCTTGCGCACTGGGACCTGTGCCACTCGACGGGGGCGGTCCCCGTGGACCTCGCTGCCGCGGACGCCGACGTCGCGGTGGGGTGCACCTACAAGTACCTCAACGGCGGGCCGGGATCTCCCGCCTTCTCCTGGGTGCACCCTCGCCACCAGGCGGACTGGGAGCAGCCGATCACCGGCTGGTTCGGGCACGCCAGCCCCTTCGCCATGCAGCGCGACTTCGCCCCCGCGCCCGGCGTCGCCCGGATGGCCTCGGGCACCCCGCAGGTGCTCGCGCTCTCCGCGCTGGACGCCGCCCTCGAGGCCTTCGACGGGGTGGATCTGGCCGAGCTGCGCGCCGCCTCGCTGTCGTTGACCGACCACTTCATCGCTCTCGTCGACGCGAGGCTGGGGTCGGTCTTCGAGCTGGTCACACCGCGCCGGCACGAGGTGCGCGGCAGCCAGGTCTCGCTGCGGCACCCCTCGGCGTACGGCGTGGTGCAGGCGCTCATCGAGCGCGGCGTGGTCGGGGACTTCCGCACCCCGGACCTGGCGCGGTTCGGCTTCGCGCCGCTGTACGTGACGCACGCCGACGTGCACGACGCCGTCGACCACCTCGTCGCGGTCGTCGAGGGGGAGGAGCACCTACGCCCGCAGTACGCCGTCCGCAACGCCGTCACCTGACCGGCAGAGCCACAGGCATCCTCACACCGCGACTGGGCACAACGCCGGTCCCCGAGAGGAGCGGTGAGCAGATGACGAAGACGAAGTCGAACGGACGAGCCCCTGTCCTGGCCGGAGCCGCCGGACGCGGTGCCCTGGCCGGGCTGGCCGGGGTGGCGGCGATGACCCTGGGCGAGAAGCTCGAGCAGGGCCTGACCAAGCGGCCCAACTCCTACGTGCCCGCCCGCACCCTGTCCACGCTGCTGGGCCGCCCGCGCACGGACATCGAGCGCCCGCTCGTCTACAACCACGCGATGCACTGGGGAACCGGTGCGGTGGTGGGGGCGCTGCGCGGGGTGTGGTCGGTGACCGGCATCCGCGGACCTCAGGCGCACCTCACGCACACGTTCGTCCGGCTGGCGTTCGACCAGACCCTGGAGAACGGCACCGGAAGAGGCGCGCCGCCGGCGACCTGGCCCGTCAAGGAGCAGCTCGTCGACTACACCCACAAGGCGGTCTACTCCCTGGTGACCGGCCTGGTCGCGGATGCGTGGATCCCGCCGGTCCTGACCTCGCAGCGTGGCCGCCGCAGCCACTGAGCCACCCGCCGAACGCAGCCCGAGCAGACGTCCAGGCGTCGACCCGCTCTCGGGCGGGCTGCTGCTGACGACCTTCGCCGCGGCTGCCCTCGGGTGGCTGGTCGCGGTGGTGCTGGGACGCGAGCTCGCACCGCGCGGGAAGGTCTGGCTGTCCGTCACTGCCGCGGTGGCCACCCTGGTCGCCGCCCTGACGCTCTCGAGACGTACGCCGGCGCACGTCTCGCTCGGCGCGCTCGCCTTCCTGGGCGTGCCGGGCGCGGTGCTCCCGTACGAGCGCGCACTCGGCGCCTCGCCGTGGGCGTGGAACGGACTGGCCGGGGACCAGACCTTCCGCACGGAGTACCTCACCCGGTTCGCCGGCTCACCGGCCCTGGCCGACTACACCTACGCCGACCTGCCCGCCTTCTACCCGCCGGCCTGGTTCTGGGTGGGCGGGCAGGTCGCCCACCTGACCGGTGTCCCCGCGTGGCAGCTCATGCGCCCGGCCACCACGGTCACGGTGGTGCTCATGGTGGGGGTCGGGACACTCCTGGCCCGACCAGCCCTCGGCACGCGTGCGGCCGCACTGGGGGTCGCGCTCGCAGCCGCGTTCGGCACCGCCACCCTGTGGGAGCCGTACCTCCTGCTGGCGGGTTCGTCGTCCTGGGCTGCCTCGTGCGGTTGCCCGACGTGCTCACCCGGGGCGCCGCGAGCTCTCGCAGCGTCGCAGGGTTGGCTGCCGGGTTCGCCGCCGTCTTCCTCTGCTACACCCATGGCGCGGCGATCCTGGCGCTGAGCTGCCTTGCCGTGGAAGCGTTGCAGCGACCTCGCACACCTCGGCTGCTCGTCGTGGCGGTGTCAGGTGCGGTGGCTCTCGCTGGGACCTGCTGGTACTGGGCGCCGGCTTGGGTCGCCGACGGCACCGACGGCGTGCCCGCCCAGCTGACGTGGCTGTCCACCGAGAACACAACGCTTCCATGGCACCTGCTGAGCACGGCGTCGCCGACACCGGTGCTCGCAGCCGTCGGCTTCTGCTGGTTGTTGCTGGCAGGACGCCGCACCGACTGGGGGACCTCGGTGCTGGCCTTCCTCGGCGTCGCGTCGCTGTGGTGCTGCACCTCGGTACTGCTCTCCCGCGTGGCCGGCATCCAGCTCCAGCCCAACCGGGTCGGTGAGCTGATGGTGCTGGTTGCCTGCGCCTGCTGCGGCCCGGCGGCACAACACGCTGGCAGGTGGCTGAGCCGCGCGAGGCGAAGTCGCTCGTTCGGCACAGGGGCCGGGCGAGCGCGCATGGCTGTGGCCGTGAGCCTGGCCGGGACGCTGGCGGCCGTGGGGGTGATGTGGACCTCGACCTGGTGGGCCGCCCAGCGGGACCTCCAGGGTGCGGTGGGAGCCAGGTCGACCGGACCACCGACGGAGGCCCGCCGGCTGGCCGCCGCGGTGGAGCGGGCAGTCGGCCGCCCGGCGGACCGGATCGTGGTCCTCACCGGCCACAGCGACCTGCTCGCGACCAGCTCGCGTGACGGGGACGGCTACCGCTGGTCGAGCGTGCGGCAGGACCGGTTCGGGCACGACCAGCGCGTCAAGCCTCCGGCTTCGCCCCGGTCGAGGGCGTACCTGCGCCCCTTCGCCGAGCTCCCTGGTGTCCGACCGAGCCTTCCGGGTGGTCGACACAGGATCCGACCCGGTCATCGTCCCCCGGTGACGCTCAGCGCTCGAGGATCTCGCGCATCAGCCGTGCGGTCTCCGAGGGCGTCTTCCCTACCTTGACGCCGACCGCCTCCAGGGCCTCCTTCTTGGCCTGCGCGGTGCCCGACGAGCCGGAGACGATGGCGCCCGCGTGACCCATCGTCTTGCCCTCCGGCGCGGTGAAGCCGGCGACGTAGCCGACCACCGGCTTGGTCACGTGCTCGTCGATGTAGGCCGCCGCGCGCTCCTCGGCGTCACCGCCGATCTCGCCGATCATCACGATCGCGTCGGTCTCCGGGTCGTCCTCGAAGGCCTGCAGGCAGTCGATGTGCGTCGTTCCCACGATCGGGTCGCCGCCGATGCCGACCGCGGAGGAGAAGCCGAAGTCACGCAGCTCGTACATCATCTGGTAGGTCAACGTGCCGGACTTCGACACCAGGCCGACCCGTCCCGCCTTGGTGATGTCAGCGGGGATGATGCCGGCGTTCGACCGGCCGGGGCTGATCAGCCCGGGGCAGTTGGGGCCGATGATGCGGGTGGTCCCCCTCGCCTGGGCGTAGGCGAAGAAGTCGGCGGTGTCGTGCACCGGGACGCCTTCGGTGATCACCACGACCAGCGGCATCGCCGCGTCGACCGCCTCGACCACCGCGTTGCGGGTGCCGGCGGGAGGCACGAAGACGACCGACACGTCGGCGCCGGTGGCGTCGACCGCCTCCTGCACAGAGCCGTAGACGGGGACGGACGTGCCGTCGAAGTCGACCGTCTGGCCCGCCTTCTTCGGGTTGACGCCGCCCACGACGTTGGTCCCCGAGGCGATCATCCGGCGGGTGTGCTTCTGACCCTCCGAGCCGGTCATGCCCTGCACGACGACCTTGGAGCTCTCGTTGAGGAAGATTGACATGTCGCGCCTCAGCTCGCCATCTCGGCGGCGCGGTCGGCCGCGCCGTCCATGGTGTTCACCAGCGTGACCAGCGGGTGGTCCGCCTCGTTCAGGATCCGCCGGCCCTCGATGACGTTGTTGCCGTCGAGGCGTACGACGAGCGGCTTGTTGGCCTCGTCGCCGAGCATCTCGAGCGCCTTGACGATGCCGTTGGCGACCTCGTCGCAGGCCGTGATGCCGCCGAAGACGTTGACGAAGACGCTCTTGACCTGGTCGTCGTTGAGGATGACGTCGAGACCGTCGGCCATCACCTGCGCGGAGGCGCCGCCGCCGATGTCGAGGAAGTTGGCCGGCTCGACGCCGCCGTACCGCTCCCCGGCGTAGGAGACCACGTCGAGGGTGGACATCACCAAGCCTGCACCGTTGCCGATGATGCCGACGGCGCCGTCGAGCTTGACGTAGTTGAGGCCCTTCTCTGCTGCCTTGGCCTCCAAGCGGCCTGCCGCGTCGGCGACATCGTCGACCTCGAACGCCGCGTGCTCGGGGTGCCGGAAGTCCGCGTTGCCATCCAGGGTGACCTTGCCGTCGAGCGCCTCGAGGTGGCCGTCGCCGAGCAGCGCGAGCGGGTTGACCTCGACCAGCGTGGCGTCCTCGGCCACGAAGACGCTCCACAGCTTCTTGACCATCTCCACCGCCTCGTCGGCGAGCTCGGGCTTGAAGCCGGTGGCCGCCACGATCTCGGCGGCCTTGGCGTCGTCGACACCGGTCTGCGGGTCGATGGAGACCTTGGCCAGCGCGTCGGGGTTCTCGTGCGCGACCACCTCGATCTCGACACCGCCCTGCACGCTGGCGATGCACAGGTAGTTGCGGTTGGCACGGTCGACCAGGAAGGAGAAGTAGTACTCCTCCGCGATGTCGGCCGCCGGGGCGATCAGCACCCGGTGCACCGTGAGACCCTTGATCTGCATCCCGAGGATGGCCTCGGCGTGAGCGACCGCGGCCTCAGGGGTCTCCGCCAGCTTCACCCCACCGGCCTTTCCGCGACCCCCCGCCTGCACCTGGGCCTTGACCACCACGCGCCCACCCAGCTCCCGAGCTGCGTCGGCAGCGGCCGAGGCCTCGGTCACGACGGTGCCGACGGTCACCGGGACACCGTGCTTGGCGAAGAGCTCCTTGGCTTGGTACTCCATCAGGTCCACAGGTGTCCGGCCGTCCTCTCGGGGGGTGGACCGCTGCACCCGGTCTCGATCGACCGGTCCAGGCGGCGTCAGGCCCGACCCTAGCCCCCGCTCGACGGGTCGGTCACGCCGGTCGCGGTCCGGCTCCGTACCCTTCGTCACATGCCCGCCGCTGCCACGACGACCGTGCGCTCCGGGGAGGTGGGGATCGCGGTGCGGGAGCACAGCCCTGCGGGCCCCGGCAGGACCACGGTGCTGCTGGTGCATGGCTACCCGGACCGGCAGGACGCCTGGGACTCCCTGGTCGCCCGGCTGCCTGGTGACGACTGGCACGTGGTGACCTACGACGTACGCGGCGCCGGGCAGTCCGACGCGCCGCATCGGCGGGCCGACTACCGCATCGACCGGCTGGTCGACGACCTGGTGGCGGTCCTCGACGCGGTCCTCCGGCCGGCTGAGCGGGTGCACCTGGTGGGCCACGACTGGGGCTCCGTGCAGCTGTGGCAGGCGGTGGCCGCTGAGCGGGAGGACCGCCGCCTGCAGGGCCGGATCGCCTCCTTCACGTCGATCTCCGGTCCGTCGCTCGACCACCTGGCGCTGCTGTCGCGACGTCCCCGCGGTCGCCGGCTACGACTGGCCCGCCAGCTCGCCCGCTCCTGGTACGTCCAGGCGTTCCAGGTGCCGGTGCTGCCGGACCTCGCCTGGCGGCTGGCCCACGCCCGCATCGCCCGGGCGGTCGCCGCGCGGGAGAGGCTTCCTCCCGACCACTGGGGTCCCGGGCTCCTCCAGGACGCGCAGCACGGGCTGGAGCTCTACCGCGCCAACCTGCGGCCGCGGATGCAGGCGCCGGTACCGTTCCGGACCGACGTGCCGGTCCTGGTGATCCATCCCACCCGAGACCCGTTCCTGACCGACGTGGTGCTCGAGGACCTGAGCGACCGTTGCAGCGACCTGCGGGTGGAACGGGTCGACGCCGGCCACTGGGTGACCGTGACGCACGCCGAGCTGGTGGCCGCCCTGCTCCGCGAGCACGTCGGGCGCCACTGAGCCCGGTGGTTCCGGTCAGCTCCTGACCGCTCGTCGCCCTAGCCTGGGCACATGTCCAGCGCCACCCGCATGCTGCAGCTGCTGTCCCTGCTGCAGACGCACCGCTACTGGCCCGGTTCGGAGCTCGCCGGCCGGCTCGAGGTCAGCGACCGCACCCTGCGCCGTGACGTCGAGCGGCTCCGGCACCTCGGCTACCCGGTCCACGCGGCCCGGGGCACGGCCGGCGGCTACCAGCTGCAGGCCGGTGCCGCCCTGCCGCCGCTGCTGCTCGACGACGAGGAGGCGGTGGCGATCGTGGTCGGGCTGCAGGCAGCGGCCGGCGGCATGGTCGCGGGCATCGAGGAGACCTCACTGCGCGCGCTGAGCAAGATGGTGCAGGTGATGCCGCCCCGGCTGCGTCGCCGGGTGGACGCGCTGCGGTCCTACTCGGTGCCGGCCGTCCTCTCCCCCGGATCAGGAGCGACGATCGACGCCGAGCTGCTGGCCACCTTGGCGCAGGCCTGCCGCGACGACGAGCGCGTCCGCTTCGGCTATCGCGGCCGAGTCGGCGAGGCGACGAGCCGGTCGGTCGAGCCGCACCGGCTGGTCACGGTGGGGCGCCGCTGGTACCTCGTGGCCTGGGACCTCACCCGGCACGACTGGCGCAGCTTCCGGCTGGACCGGATGAGTCAGGCGGCCAGCACCGGGGTGCGGTTCCGTCAGCGCGACCTCCCGGGTGGGGACGCCGCGGAGTTCGTGAAGGACGGCCTGCGCTCGCAGCCGCAGCGCCATCACGTGCGCGTGCTCGTGGACGCCGGCGCTGACGTCGTACGACGTGCGGTGGGGCGCTGGGGCTCCGTGGAGGAGCTGCCCGACGGAGGGGTGGACGGCCGACCGGGGGGTGGAGGCCGGTGCCGCCTGACCATGGAGGTCGACGACCTGGCCTGGGCGCTCTTCCTGCTCGCCGGTCTGGACGCGGACTTCGAGGTCGACGGCCCCGACGAGCTGGTGGCGCGCACGGCCGCGGTGGGAAAGCGCTTCACCCGCGCTGCGGCGCGGTCGGGACGCTGATCAGGCGTTGGCGGTGGTGTCGTCGACGACGTGGGCCTGCACCCACTCGACGATGCGGGTGGTCGGCGCCCCGGGGGTGAACACCTCGGCGACGCCCATCTCCTTGAGCAGCGGGATGTCGGCCTCGGGGATGATGCCGCCACCGATCACGACGATGTCCCGGGCGTCACGCTCGTCCAGCAGACCGATCAGCTTCTTGAAGAGGGTCATGTGGGCGCCGGAGAGCACGGACAGCCCGATCACGTCGGCGTCCTCCTGCACGGCGGTCTCCACGATCTGCTCCGGGGTCTGGTGGAGGCCGGTGTAGATCACCTCGTGTCCGGCGTCGCGCAGCGCCCGGGCGATCACCTTGGCCCCCCGGTCGTGCCCGTCGAGCCCTGGCTTGGCCACCACGATGCGGATCGGAGCTGACATGACCACTTCCCCTTCGCGAGCCTCTGCCGCGGCACGTCCGCCGACGACACCCCAGTCGGCACCCTAGCCGAACGGTCCGCCGACCGGTCCGGCCAGAGTAGACCACGCGTGAGGTGCGTCACAGCCGCGTCGACCGGGCCGGCCGGGCCGAGCGTGGTACGGCGAACGGTGCGTGACCGGATCCACACAGGCCTCTTTACCGTCGATAACGGAACGGCAACGTTCCGTTATCGTGACCGGCTGGTCGTCCCCCGGATCGAAGGAACTCCTCAGAGCGTGGCGAAACACCGTGCTGACCCGCGCGCCGATCTCCGGCGCGGCCCCCTCGACGTCCCGTCGGGGACGGCCTCCCCAGGGGACCCCGGAGAACGGCATTCCAGGGACGGTGGGAAGAATGCCCGACACCACGGGCGCTCGAACCCGGTGGTCGGGTGCATCCGGCTGGGCATCCTCGCCGGCTCGGCGCTGCTGCTGACCACGACCGCCGGGGCGGTGAGCGTGGACCCGGACCACGCGTCCCCACGCCTGCTGTCCGGCACCGTGTCCTCCGCCGCCGAGCTGTCGCTCGCCGCTGACCGAGAGGCCATCGCCGCTGCTCTGGACAGTCGTGAGCGAGCCGTCAGCCGGGACGCCACCCGGGTGGCACGCCAGCGGGTCGCCGAGCGGCGCCTGCAGGCGGCCACCGTCAGGGCTGCCCAGCAGCGCAAGGCCGCCCTCGCCTCGCTCGCAGAGAGGGCCCAGCGCCAGGCGGACCTGATCGCCGCGCGGAAGCGCGCCGAGCGGCTGGCGGCCCGCAACGCCTGGCACCTGCCGCTGGCCGCCGGGGCCTACCGCCTGACCTCCCGCTTCGGTGAGTGCTCGTCGCTGTGGTCGAGCTGCCACACCGGGCTGGACTTCGCGGCTCCCAGCGGCAGTCCGATCCGCGCGGTCGCCGCCGGCCGGATCCTCGAGGTGTCCTACGCCGGCGCCTACGGCAACCGCACCCGGATGCGGCTCGCCGACGGCACGGAGGTGTGGTACTGCCACCAGACGTCCACGGCGGTCAGCGTCGGGCAGCAGGTCGCGGGAGGCGAGGTGATCGGCACGGTCGGCTCGACCGGCAACTCCACCGGACCGCACCTGCACCTCGAGATCCGGTCGAGCCCGACGACGCCGGTCGACCCGTTCGCCGCCTTGGTCGCCCACGACCTCACGCCCTGAGTCAGAGCTTCTGCACGGGCGCGTAGCGCAGCAGCAGCCGCTTGACGCCCTGCGACCCGAAGTCGATCGAGGCGACGGCCTTGTCCCCCGCCCCGTCCAGGGCCACCACGCTGCCCATCCCGAACGAGTCGTGCAGCACCCGGTCGCCGGGCGCCAAAGACGGCACCGCACGTCTCTGCGCCTTGGCGTCCGCATCGGCGCGCGCAGCCGCCGTCCCGAAGCGTCGTGTCGCCGGTCCCGCGCTGCGGTGGGGCAGGGACGGCAGCACCGGTCGGTTCCACGAGGTCTGCGCGGCCTCGGTGCGCCGCCAGTCGACGAGGTCCACCGGCAGCTCGTCGAGGAACCGGGACGGGGGATTGTGGGAGGGGGCGCCCCAGGCGGAGCGCACCACCGCGCGGCTGACATACAGCCGCTGCTGTGCACGGGTGAGGCCGACATAGGCCAGCCGGCGCTCCTCCTCGAGCTCCGGCCGGTCACCGAGCGAGCGCTGGTGCGGGAAGATGCCGTCCTCCAGGCCGGTGAGGAACACGACCGGGAACTCCAGCCCCTTGGCAGTGTGCAGCGTCATCAAGGTGACGACGCCGGCGTCGGCGTCGTCACGGTCGGGTATCTGGTCGGTGTCGGCGACCAGTGCCACACGCTCCAGGAACTCCGGCAGCCCTTGGCCCGCAGGCACCGCCTCGTCGTCGCCCGCGCCCTCGTCCTCGTCCTCGTCCTCGTCACGCTCGACGGGCTCGTCGGCGAACTCGCGGGCGACCGCCACCAGCTCCGCGAGGTTCTCGACGCGGGTCTCGTCCTGCGGGTCCTCGCTCTCCTCCAGCTCCTTGAGGTAGCCGCTGGCCGCCAGCACCTGCTCGAGCACCACGTCGGCACGCTCGCCCGCGTCCACCATCGACTGCAGCTCCTCGACCATGCCCACGAAGCCGCGGATGCTGCTCACCGAACGGGTGGCGATCCCGGGCGCCTGGTCGGCGCGCCGAAGGGCCTCGAAGAACGTCAGGCCGTCCCGCTGCGCCAGCGCCGCGACGCACGCCTCCGCCCGGTCGCCGATCCCCCGCTTGGGCACGTTCAGGACCCGGCGCAGCGACAGGTCATCGGCCGGGTTGACCAGGATGCGCAGGTAGGCCAGCGCGTCCTTGACCTCCCGGCGCTCGTAGAACCGCACGCCCCCGACCACCTTGTAGGGCAGTCCGACCCGGATGAACACCTCCTCGAACACCCGGGACTGGGCGTTGGTCCGGTAGAACACCGCGACGTCCCCGTGCCGAGCCTGCCCTGAGCCGGAGAGGCGGTCGATCTCGTCGGAGACGAAACGCGCCTCGTCGTGCTCGTCGTCGGCGACGAAGCCCACCAGCGGCTCCCCGTCCCCGGCGTCGGACCACAGGTTCTTCGCCTTGCGGCCCTGGTTGCGGCTGATCACGGCGTTGGCCGCGGTGAGGATGGTCTGCGTGGACCGGTAGTTCTGCTCCAGCAGGATCGACGTCGCGTCGGGGAAGTCCTCCTCGAAGGCGAGGATGTTGCGGATGTTCGCGCCCCGGAACGCGTAGATCGACTGGTCCGCGTCGCCGACGACCATCAGCTCCGACGGCTCGACGTCGGCGCTGTCGGGGCCGTCCGGCGCGTCAGGGTCGGCGCCGCCGACCGCAGCCGGGCGCCCGACGTCGTGCCCGCACAGCTCGCGGACCAGCGCATACTGCGCGTGGTTGGTGTCCTGGTACTCGTCGACGAGGACATGGCGGAAGCGACGACGGTAGGCCTCTCGCACCTCGGGGAACGACTGGAACAGGTGGACCGTGGTCATGATCAGGTCGTCGAAGTCCAGGGCGTTCGCGGCGCGCAGCCGCTGCTGGTAGAGCGCGTAGGCCGCGGCGTAGCGCTCCTCGAGATCGTTCTCGGCGTTCTTCGCGGCGTCCTCGTGGTCGACGAGCTCGTTCTTCTGGTTCGACACCCAGCCGAGCACCGCCCGCGGTGGGTAGCGCTTGGGGTCCAGGTCCAGGTCCTTGCACACGTTGGCCATCAGCCGTCGCGAGTCCGCTGCGTCGTAGATCGAGAAGGACGACCGGTAGCCGAAACGGTCGATGTCTCTGCGCAGGATGCGCACGCAGGCGGAGTGGAAGGTGGACACCCACATGATGCGTGCGCGGGGGCCGACCAGCTCCTCCACCCGCTCCCGCATCTCGGCCGCGGCCTTGTTGGTGAAGGTGATGGCCAGGATCGAGCCGGGATGGGCGTTGCGCTCCGCGATCAGCCAGGCGATCCGCCGGGTGAGGACCCGGGTCTTGCCCGAGCCCGCGCCGGCCACCACCAGCAGCGGCGCACCGGCGTGCACCACCGCCGCGCGCTGCGGCTCGTTGAGCCCGTCGAGCAGGGCGTCGGCGGACGGTCGGCGGCGCGGTGGGCGGTCGCCGGTCGCCGGCGGCAGCTCGGGGATCAGGGACGACGCACTCATGTCGGGCTCACCCTACGTCTCGCCGGCGACAGTCGCGGCCGGAGCTCAGCGGCCGTTCGCGGAGAAGTGCATCGGGTCCCAGACCGAGCTGAAGTCACCGCCCCAGGTCCAGCCCACCGCCGCGAACGCGCGGGTCACCACACCTCCGCGCAGCACCATCCCCGGTCGGTGCCAGGTCCGGTCGAGGTAGGAGCTCGCCAGCTCGGGCAGGACCAGGTCGCCCTTGCGGTACGGGTTGAGGAACGGGTTGACGTCCACGGCCAGCCCGTAGGCGTGCGCCGACAGCACGCTCGACCCGCGCACCGCCCGGCACACGTAGGCGGCGGTGTTGTTGCCGTCCCCGGTCGGCGGCGCGTCGAGGTCCGCGGTGGTCGGGAGCCGCATCTCCTCGATGGGGTACGCCGCCGCGAACAGCCGGCCGAACACCCGCACCACCTCATCGGCGACGTCGGCGTTGACGACCAGCTCACCGGTGTGCGCGTGGCCGTCGAAGCCACGGAACGCCACGGTCAGGTAGCGCAGCCCGGACAGTGGCACGGGGCAGGCCGGTGACCAGGTCTCGCCCATCCGGCGCCGTACCTGCGGGGTCACGGGTCCCACCGTGGCGGCGAAGCGGCCGGTGCGCGGCGGCGGCAGCAGGTCCGGGGTCGGCATCCGCCGCACCCGGAGCTGTGGGGGCGTCGCCGACACCTGCCCGAAGCCGTCGGCACGCAGCGGGAGCGGCCGGGCACCGACCCGCCAGACGTCCAGCCGGGGCGGCGTGCCCTGGCCGGGCCGGGACCCGGCACGGGATGGCGCGGCGGCCGACGGGCTCGACGGGCCGGGCGTCCTGGAGGCGCTCGCGCTGCGGCTCGACGCGGGACTCGACGCGGGACTCGACGCGGGACTCGACGCGGGGCTCGACGCAGCCTCAGAGGCCGTGCCCGCCGGGCGCTCCGCGCCGCAGCCGGCCACCGCGCTCAGCGCCAGGACCAGCGCCCAGGCCGGCCACAGCCCGCAGCCGACGATCGGCCGGCTCACAGCAGCCGGCGGTCCGTCGCCCACCGGGTCAGCTCGTGGCGCGACGACAGCTGCAGCTTGCGCAGCACGCTGGACACATGCGTCTCCACGGTCTTGATGGAGATGAACAGCGCGGAGGCCACCTCCTTGTAGGCGTAGCCGCGGGCGATCAGGCGCATCACCTCCCGCTCCCGCTCGGTGAGCCGGTCCAGGTCCTCGTCGACCTGAGCCACCTCGATGGAGCCCGCGAACGCGTCGAGCACGAAGCCGGCGAGCCGCGGCGAGAACACCGCGTCTCCTCCGGCTACCCGGTCGATGGCGGAGACCAGCTCCGGCCCGGTGATCGTCTTGGTGACGTAACCGCGAGCACCGGCCCGAATGGTGCCGATCACGTCCTCGGCCGCATCCGAGACCGACAGAGCCAGGAACCGGGTCTGCGGCTGTCGCGCGCCGATGCGGCGCATCACCTCGGCGCCGCCACCTCCAGGCAGGTGCACGTCGAGCAGCACCACCTCAGGGCGCAGCGACGTCACCGCCGCCACCGCGGAGTCGACGTCGGCGGCCTCACCGAGCACCTGCACCCGGTCGGGGGACGCGGCCAGCTCCGCCTTCACCCCGGTGCGGAACATCGCGTGGTCATCGACCACCACCACCGTTCGCCTCGTCATGGGGCCCTCCTGTTCTCGTCATGGTCCCCGGCCGCTCGCACGTCGCCGACCAGCAGCCGGACCTCGGTGCCGTCGCCCGGCGCCGTGCTGATGGTCGCCGTCCCGCCGTGCCGCTGCATGCGGTCCCGGATGCTGTTGCGGACCCCCAGCCGGTCCGCCGGGACCGCGCCCTCGTCGAAGCCGCGACCGCGGTCCCTCACGAACACCTCGATCACCCGCTCGCCGCACTCCGCGTAGACGTCCACGCGGTCCGACCCGGAGTGGCGTGCCGCGTTCACCATCGCCTCGCGGGCCGCCAGCACCAGCGCCCGGGACCCGTCGGAGGCGACCGAGTCCCCGACGACGACCAGCTCGACGGGCACGCCGTGCGCGTCCTCGACCTCGGCGGCCACGGCCCTGAGGGCGCCGGCCACCGAGGTGTCACCCGCCTCCTGGTCGCCGTACAGCCAGGACCGCAGGTCGCGCTCCTGCGCCCGGGCCAGCATCGCCACGGTCCGGCCGTCCTCAGCGTGCTTCTGGATGAGTGCCAGGGTCTGCAGCACCGAGTCGTGCAGGTGCGCCGCCATGTCGGCCCGCTCCTGCGACCGGACCCGAGCCGCGCGCTCCTCGGACAGGTCCCCGGTCAGCCGGAACAGCCAGGGCCCGACCACCAGCGCGAGGCCCGCCACACCGAGCGCACCGGCGACCACCACGTCGCGGGCCACCCCGGACTGGCCGGTCTGCACCGCGAACAGCACCAGCGCGGACAGCAGCAGCCCCATCCCGACGGTGAGCCGGGCGTACGACGAGAAGCCGCCGGCGCCCACCACGGCCCGCAGGAAGTCCACCCGGCCCGAGCTGTCCACCCACCGCTCCCGCTGGGCCTCGTCCGCCTGCCGCCAGAGCACGGCGACCCCCACCACGCCGAGCAGGACCGGCCAGAACAGCACCGAGCTCCCGAGCAGCCGCTGCGCCAGCACCACGACGCCGAGGGCGACCGCGCACAGGGCCACGAGTGGGCCCACGTCCTCGAGCCGGGAGGTGCGGCGGGGCCGCTTGCCCTGTCGGGTGGCGGCCTCCAGCCCGGGGCTGCCGTGCTCCAGGTGCCGGCCGACGGGGAGCACCAGCCACAGGCCGGCGTACGTCGCGACGCCGAGGCCGCCCACGAGGGCCAGCACCACGAACGCCACCCGCACGTGGACGGTCTCCACCCCCAGGTGGTGCGCGAGCCCGGAGGCCACCCCGCCGAGCAGCCGCTCGTCGCTGCTGCGGTAGGCGCGGCGCGGGCCGGCGGCCGGGGAGGCGGAGGTGGCGGCCGGGGAGGCGGAGGTGCTCATCGTCGCTCAATCGTTCCACAGGCGGCGGGCCCGGCCCATGAGGAGCGACCCTGGGCTTTCCCGGGTGCACCTCAGGGCCTTCCCCGATGGTCGTGAGGCGCGCGACCGCCCAGGATCGACATCGTGACCGACACCTCAGGCCCTCCGCCGACGACCGAGCAGCCGCCCGCCGGGTACGACGCACCGCCACCCGGCTTCGACAGGTTCCGCGCCCGCCACTACGAGCAGCTGCGTCGCAGCGCCACCGACCGCAAGATCGCCGGCGTCGCAGGCGGACTCGGCCGCCACCTCGACATCGACCCCACCGTGCTCCGCGTGGTCCTCGTCGTGCTGTGCTTCTTCGGAGGCTCCGGCTTCCTGCTGTACGGCGCGGCGTGGCTGCTGGTTCCCGAGGACGGGCAGGACACGGGCACGGTCGCGGTGCGGCCGAGCACCCGCAACGCCCTGCTGGGGGGCGCGGTGGTGCTGGCCGCCCTGCTCGTGCTCGGGGACAGCTGGGGAGGCGTCGGCTTCCCGTGGCCGCTGCTGGTGGTGGGCCTCGGTGTCCTCGGTTACCTCGCGTTCCGCGACCGTGACGCCTCCTCGCGACCGGTCACAGCCGGCGGGCACTACGCGTCCGCGGTCGGGCCGCCCGCCCCGGCGTACGACGCGGGGAGCACGGACCTCCCCCAGAGCAGCTCGGTCGGCACGGCGTACCCGGAGCCCCCGCCCTGGCTCGCCGAGCCGCCAGTCGCACCCGATCCCCCGTCGCACCCGAAGTCGGGGCCGCTGCTGTTCGGCTACACGGTCGCACTGCTGGCGGTGGCCCTGGGCGCCCTGGGGCTCTACGACGCCTCCGGCGGCCCGGTCGTGGACTCGGCGTACCCCGCGCTCGCCCTGGGGGTCATCGGCCTGATGCTGGTGGTCGGCTCCGTCGTGGGACGGGCGGGCGGCCTGATCCTGCTGGGGGTCCTCGCCGCCGGCGCCCTGGCGGTGACCTCGCTGGTCGGGGCAGCGGGGGGATGGCCGAGCGGGGACGGGAAGCAGCTCAGCGTGACTCCCCTGTCGGCGAGCGCGGTCCAGGACAGCTACTACGTGTCGGAGGGCCGGATCGTGCTCGACCTGAGCGAGCTCCGCGACCCGAGTGCACTCGCCGGGCGCAGCGTCGACGTCGGCGCCCGAGCCGGCGAGCTGGTCGTGGTGCTGCCACGCGGCATCGTCACGGAGGTCGACGCCGACATCTCCGGGCCCGGCCAGGTCGACCTCCCGGACTCCTCCAGCGGCGGGCTCGGCAGCCACCTCAGCGAGTCCTACGGCAGCGGCTCCGGCACCTTCGCCGTGGACGCCCGGTTGTTCGCCGGCCACATCGACGTCAGGACACAGTGATGCGCAGCTCCGTCCCCTCCCGGTTCACCCACCGGCTCAACGTCACCTACCTGGTCGTCGGTCTGGTGTTCCTCGGCATCGCCGGCACCTGGGCGCTGCGCACCGCCGGGGTGGTGGACACACGGCAGCTCGGCTGGCTGCTGCCGCTCCTGCTGGTCGTGGCCGGCGCTGCGGGCCTGGTGGCGGGCGCCGCCAAGGGCCTGCGTCGCCCCGGCCCCTCCGACCGCTCCAGCAGCAGCGACGGGTTCGAGGACGACCCCTACTCGGCGTAGGCGTTGGGACGGCGCCAGGTCCGCTCGAACGGCAGCCGCCAGGCGTGCGGGGCGATCAGCTGGTGGATGGCGTTGGGCCCCCAGCTGCCCGGCGGGTAGGTGCGCACCAGCGGCGGGTCGCTCACCAGCGGGTCGGACTTCGCCCACAGCTCCTCGATCCCGGCCGCCGTGGTGAACAGCGTGTGGTCCCCGCGCATGGCGTCGTGGATCAGCCGCTCGTAGGCCTCCAGGACGCCTTTGGCGCTGCCGGTCTCGTGCGTGGCGAACTGCATCGACAGCTTCTCGAGCTTCATGCCCGGGCCGGGCTTCTTGCCGTAGAACGACAGCGACATCCGGGACTGGTCGGCGAGGTCGAAGGTCAGGTGGTCGGGCCCTGCGGCGCCGACGCCGGACCCGGCCGGGAACATCGTGCGGGGCGGCTCCTTGAAGGCGATCGAGATGATCCGGGCCCCCTCGGCCATCTTCTTGCCGGTCCGCAGGAAGAACGGCACGCCGGCCCAGCGCCAGTTGTCGATCTCCACCTTGAGCGCCACGAACGTCTCGGTGTCCGAGTCGTCGGAGACGTCGGGGTGGTCGCGGTAGCCGATGTACTGGCCCCGCACCACGTTCTGGGTGTCCAGGGGGCGCATCGACCTGAAGACCTTGAGCTTCTCGTCGCTGATCGGTCCGGGCGCCAGGGACGTGGGCGGCTCCATGGCCATGAACGCCAGCACCTGCATCAGGTGGGTCACCACCATGTCGCGGAACGCGCCGGTCGACTCGTAGAACTCGGTGCGCATCTCCAGGCCGAGCGTCTCGGGGACGTCGATCTGGACGTGGTCGATGAACTGCCTGTTCCAGATGGGCTCGAACAGGCCGTTCGCGAACCGGAACGCCAGGATGTTCTGCGCCGCCTCCTTGCCCAGGAAGTGGTCGATGCGGAAGATCTGCTCCTCCGCGAACACCTCGTGCAGCCGCGCGTTGAGCCTCTGCGCCGAGGGCAGGTCGGTGCCGAACGGCTTCTCCATGACGATGCGAGACCGCTCCACGAGGCCGGCCTCGCCGAGCATCTGGACCACCGGCAGTGCCGCCTTCGGTGGCACGCTGAGGTAGTGCAGGCGACCGACCGGGTCATCGGACTCGGTGGCCAGCGCCGTCTCCGCCTCGGCCACCGCGGCCGCGAGCGCCTTCGGGCCGTCGGTCTGGCGGACGAACGACAACCTGCCCGCGAAGTCGTCCCACACGGTGTCCCCGACCGGGCGGCTGAACTCGTCGACCGCCTCTCGGGAGAGCTTGACGAACTGCTCGGTGTCGAGGTCGTCGAGCGACGTCCCGACGATGCGGCAGTGCTCGAGCAGTCCCGCCTCGAGCAGGTGAAGCAGCCCCGGGAGCAGCTTGCGGCGAGCGAGGTCACCGGTCGCACCGAACAGGACGACGACGTGGGGCTGTTCCATGACTGCATGGTAGGCCCCGCGTCGAGCCCCCTCAGGCGATCGGCGCCACCGCCGTGACCCGGCGCTCCCGACCGGCCAGCCAGTGACGCCGGGCCTCGACAGCGGTGTCCGGGTGGTCGGTGAACACGCCGTCGACGCCGGCCTCCAGCAGCGCCTGGACCGCAGCGCCCGCGTCACCGCGCGCCCGCGGGTCGTCCCCGCGGCGGTGGTCCTCGTGCAGGAACTCGTTCTCGTCTCGCACGGTCCAGGCGTGCACCAGCAGGCCCGCCCGGTGAGCGGCGTCCACCAGCGGGTGGTCGCCGTGGGTGACCGCGGTCGCCCCGCCGCCGGCCGGGAGCAGCAGGGCCTGGTTGACGCCGACGGCGGCGGCGTAGGTCGCCACCTCTCGGAGCCCGGACGGCGAGCACAGGTCCGCGTACGTCGCCCGCTGGCCGGCGGCCCGCACGTCGTACGGCGCTCCCTCGGCGTCCACCAGCTGCACGAGCGGCACGCTCACCATGGCGGCGAGCCGGCGCAGGTTCGCGATCTCGAAGGACTGCACGAGCACCGGCGCGTTGGGACGGTCGAGGTGGTGGCGTCGCAGGGCGGCCACCAGCGGCTCCTCGAGCGGGAGGCCCAGCGAGGCGAAGTACGTCGGGTGCTTGGTCTCGGGGTAGACGCCGATGGTGACGCCGCGCCGACGGCTGCCCTGCTCGGCGAGGTGGAGGATCTCGTCGAACGTGGGGATCTCGAAGTGGCCGTCGTACCAGGTGTTGCCGGGGCGCAGCCCGGGCAGCCGCTCCTTGGCCCGCAGCGTCTTGAGCTCCGCGAGGGTGAGGTCCTCGGTGAACCAGCCGGTCACCTCCCGCCCGTCGATGACCTTGGTGGTCCGACGGCGGGCGAGCTCCGGGCGGCACGCCACGTCGGTGGTGCCGGAGATCTCGTTCTCGTGCCGGGCGACCAGCACCCCGTCCCGCGTCGAGACGAGGTCCGGCTCGACGTAGTCGGCGCCCATCTCGATCGCGAGGCGGTAGGAGGCGAGGGTGTGCTCGGGGCGATAGCCCGGGGCCCCGCGGTGACCGATGACGACAGGTGTGATACCTCTCATGGCCTCAGGGTGCGGTCCGGAGGTGTCCCTGGGTCTGCACATAGGTGAACTGCCCGTGAAGGATGGCTGGCCGATCACTCCGTGCGGACCGGTTTGCGGCCCGCGATCCGGGGGCACCCGAACAGTTCGAGACCCACCCGCAGACCACACGAGGAGCTGACCATGAAGGCCAAGATCCCCCTGCTCGTCGGCGGCGCCGTCGGCTACGTCCTCGGGACGCGTGCCGGACGTGAGCGCTACGAGCAGATCAAGTCCCAGGCGCAGACGCTGTGGAACAACCCCAAGGTGCAGGAGAAGGCCTGGGCGGCCCAGGACTTCGCGAAGGAGAAGGGCGCCGATCCTCAAGGACAAGGTCGCGGACGCTGCCCCCGGGGGCGCGTCGAGCAGTGGGCGGGACAGCAGCTCCAGCCCCACAGGACCGCTCGCGTCGCCTGCCGCGACCGGCGCTGACCCGCTCGCCGGCACGTCCGGCTCAGCCCTGGACCCCGACCCCCTGGGCACCGACCCGCTCGACCCGGACCCGTTGAGCACCGACCCGTTGAGCGCCGACCAGTCGAGCACCGACCCGCTCAGCAGCACCCCGGACGACCGGGCCCCGTTCCCGAGCTCCGGCAGCGGCCTCTAGCCGAGCGCCCGACCGCCGCCGGTCAGCTGACCGGCGGCGGTCGGGCTCAGCCCGGGCCCCTTCGACCCGCCCCACGGGCCGGCAGCCGGGTGGCCGGCTACCGGTCCCACGCTGCCGCTGGCGCCGGAGGTCCGACCGGGTCGGCGACCACCACAGCGAGATTCTGGTAGCCGCCACGCCGCGCGTCGTAGGGAGGGGCACAGGTCACCAGGGTCAGCCTGGCGCTGCCGGTGGGCGCGAAGATCCAGGCCTGGTCCGCCAGCGAGCCCTGCGGCACCAGGCGCCGGGACCGGACGGCGAAGTCCTGCCGCAGGTGCGGAGTCGTGACCGCGACGCGTGCCCCGCGCGGCACGCTCAGCAGCTCCGCGAAAGGCCCGAGTCCCTGGGTGCGCGAGTCGATGTGTGCCGCCACCAGCATGGACCCGAACGGGTCCCCGACCCGGGAGCCCCCTCTCCACCAGCCCGACGTGGAGATGTCCCTCGGCACGTCCAGGGTCCCGTCGGCGCGGGTGGAGACGGCCTGCACCCGCACCCTCCGGCCACCGGGCATCCGCACGGCCGTCGGGGCCTCCGGGACGATCATCGTTGCCAGCCGCCGCGCCGGTGCTGCAGGCCGGACCGGGGGGGTGCGCGTCGTCGGCCCGCCCGAGGTCGCCAAGGCCCCCGCGGTGGTCGACGCCGCCGCACGCGCCGGACGGGACGGCGAGCGCGGCTCCGCGACCGACATCACGACCAGCCCCAGCAGCAGCGCCAGCACCCCCGCCGCGAGCAGGGGACGCGCTGCCCGCACCGGGGAAGCGCGTCCGCCGCGGACCGGCCGTGTCGACAAGCTCAGTCGTCGCAGGCGCTGGGCGCCTGGACGCGCCGGGGTGCCCCGAGGGACCGGAGCCGGGTGCCCGCGAGGAGCAGCGCTACGCCGAGCGGGCCCCACAGCCAGCCGGGCAGCCCGGCACCGGTGGCAGGCGCCCGGCCCGGGGACGAGAAGGCGGTGACCCGCTCGCCCGCCGCGAGCCCGGCCGACCCGGTCTTGATCGTGTCGGGCACGACGGTGCCGTCTGACGAGATCACGCTGGTGTGCGCGATGACGTCCATGGACCCGTTCGACGGGGTGCCCACGGCGTACACCATCGTCACCGTGCGCGGCTCCAGGTCGACCTCGATCGGCCCCAGGATCGGGTTCGTGGTCTCGCCCGTCGGCAGCAGCTCGACCTTGTGCCTGCCGGCCGGCAGCTCGGCCTCGGCGAACTCGCCGTTGGCGATGTTGGTGAACACCACCGTGCCGTTCACCCGTACGTCGGCCGGGGCCACCGTCGCGGTGTGGGCGAGCATCACCCGGGCCTTGCCCGGACCGATCGGCTTGCGGGGGGTGCTGTAGACGTTGACGACCGGCTTCCCTGCCGCCGACGCAGGCCGGTGCAGCACCACGTCGGTGCTCGCCCCTGCCTTGACCGTCACCGAGGTGGTCATCGAGACGTCACCGGCCTTGTCGGTGAAGCGCACGTCGTGCTTGCCCGGCGCGAGATCGTAGGGGCCGAGGACGG
This sequence comes from Nocardioidaceae bacterium, assembly GCA_035634095.1. GTDB lineage: Bacteria > Actinomycetota > Actinomycetes > Propionibacteriales > Nocardioidaceae > Nocardioides_B. Next base: position 28,794 of record DASQDP010000095.1, read on the forward strand.
TGCCGACCCCGACTCCGGACTCGACCCGCTTGCCGTCGACGGAGACCGCGACAGTGGCCTTCGGCACGGCCTGGATGATCTGCATGGACCCGCGCGCTGGCGCCGCGGTGACCGGCGCAGGGCCGGTGAGCGCGACGAGCGACGCGACGGCTGCGCAGACGAAGAACCGACGTGCTGGCATGGGTGTCCCCTTGTCCCCTGGTCTCACTGATGGTCGGCGGCGTACCCCCACGCCGCCGTCCTCCCGTTCTACCCCTCTTCGGACGAACTGACGCACGAAGGACGGAACGCCTCACGTCCGGCGAGGCACCCCGGAGATGGCGACGCCGGAGCGGACCTTGTAGCGCTTGTTGATGTTGATGAGCACAGCGGTCCACGGCTCCAGCTGGCGTGCCGTCCGCAGGCCCCCGGCGTCCACGCCGTCGCGCGACGTGACCGCTCGTGCCAGCTCGATCGCCACCGCCTTGGCATCCTGGTCGTCGCCGCAGACGAGGACGTCCTCGTGGTCGAGGAACTCCTGCTCGCCCCACAGGGTCACCGCCGAGACGTGGTGGAACGCGCCCACCAGCCGAGCAGTGGGGACCAGCGCCGCGGCCGTCTCGGCCGCGCTGCCGCCCGGGACGTCGAGACCGTAGGGTCCCCGAGCGTCGAAGCCCAGCGGGTTGACGCACGAGATCACGACCCGGTCCGCGAGGGGAGGCGCAAGGTCCGCGACGAGGCGGTCGTGACCGTCGTAGGGCACGGCCAGCACCACCACGTCGGCGCCGACGGCTGCGTCCCGGTTCGTGGCACCGGCGACCGCTGCCTGGGGCAGCCGGGCGAGGATCTCGTCGGCAGTGGCCTCGGCCCGCTCCGCGGAGCGGGAGCCCAGGACGACCCGGTGGCCGTGCTTCGCCCAGCGGTAGGCCAAGCCCCTTCCCTGCGGGCCGGTGCCACCCACCACCGCTATGGAGTACGTCGTCACTGCTGCCTCCGCCCCTCGCGGCCGCGCCTCGACCGCGGCATGCTGACAGCGATACTGTCACGATTCCGGCGGCCACTGGGCACCGAGCACCGAAGGACCCGATGAAGCTCTCCACGCACCTGCTGTACTCCGGCGACCCCCGAACGGCGGCGGACTCGGTCGCCGCCCTGGAGAAGGCGGGGCTGGACACCGTCTGGGTCGCGGAGGCCTACGGCTTCGACTCCCCCACGCTGATGGGCTACCTGGCTGCCAGGACCGACACGGTGGAGATCGGCGCGGCGATCCTCAACGTCTACTCCCGCACGCCTGCGGCCCTGGCCCAGACCGCCGCGGGGCTCGACAACGTCAGCGGAGGTCGGGCGATCCTGGGGCTCGGCGCCTCCGGGCCACAGGTCGTCGAGGGCTGGCACGGCCTGCCCTACGATCGGCCGCTGGCGCGCACCCGGGAGTCGGTCGACATCATCCGCGCCGCCCTGCGTCGCGAGCGGCTGGAGTACGACGGCACGGTCTTCTCCCTCCCGCTGCCCGAGGGACAGGGCACGGGCCTGGGCAAGCCGCTGAAGATGCTGACCCGGCCGGTGCGGTCGGCGGTGCCGATCTACGTGGCCGCGCTGGGCGCGAGGAACGTCGAGGCCACCGCCGAGTACGCCGACGGCTGGCTGCCGTTCCTGTTCGCGCCCGAGAGGGCCGAGGAGGTCTGGGGGGCGTCGCTCGCGGCCGGGGCGGCGAGGCGGCCCGCGGACCTGGGTCCGCTGGAGGTCTCCGCGGGCGGCTTGGCCTGCGTCGGCGAGGACGTCAAGCAGCGGCTGGACCTGGCTCGCCCGACGGTGGCCCTCTACGTGGGCGGCATGGGAGCCAGGGGCAGGAACTTCTACAACTCGCTGGTGCGCGAGTACGGCTTCGAGGCGGAGGCAGCGCGGATCCAGGACCTGTACCTCGACGGGCACCAGCGGGACGCGGAGTCCGTCGTACCCGTGGAGCTGCTGGAGATGTGCAACCTGGTGGGGCCGGAGTCCTACGTCAAGGAGCGCATCGCGGCCTTCGCCGAGGCTGGCGTCACCAACCTGCAGGTGATGCCCGTCCCGGCCGACGGCGGGGACCCGGCCCGGCTCGTGAGCACGCTCAAGGAGTGGGTGAGCTGACGCCCGGCCGGCGTCAGAGCAGGGCCGCCCCGGCACGCGTCCGGACGGGCAGCGACTCGAGCCCGTAGACGATGGAGTTCTGCCGGTAGTCGAGCTCGTCGGTGGCCAGGGCCAGGTCCGGGAACCGGCGGGCGAGCGCCGGGAACGCCGCCCGCAGCTCCAGCCGGGCCAGCTCCGCGCCGACGCAGCGGTGGAACCCGTGCCCGAAGGCCAGGTGCGAGGTCGGGGGCCGGGAGGCGTCGAAGCCCTCGAGCCCCGCGCCCGTGCGGCCGTCGCGGTTGGCGCCGGCGAGGTGGCAGATGATCACGTCGCCGGCGGCGATCGACTGCCCGCCCACCTGCACGTCGTGCTTGGGGAAGCGGGCGAACGCGACCTGCACCACCGAGAGGTAGCGGAGCAGCTCCTCGATGGTGCGGTCCACCACCCCCGCCCCCGCCCCGGGGTCGGTCGCCATCGCGGCGTAGTCCTCCGGGTGGTCCAGGAGCACGGCGGTGCCCAGTGCCAGCATGCTGGCACTGGTCTCGAGCCCGCCGGTGAAGACCCCGTCCGCGAGCCCGGCCAGGTCGAAGTCGTTGATCTCGTCGCCGTGCTCCCTGATGATCTGCCCTACCAGGCCCTCACCGGGGTTCCCGCGTTGCCTGCGGGTGGCCTCCATCAGGAACTTCCGGGAGCCGGACACCGCCCCGAACACTCCCTGTCCCCCGTACGACACGTCGAAGCGGGCGGAGCCCAGCGAGCGGAAGGTGTCCCGGTCGTCGTCGGGCAGACCCAGCAGCTCGCAGATCACCAGGAACGGCACCGGGAACGCGAAGCTGGGCACGAGGTCCACGCTGCCCCCGGCGCCCCCGCTGTCGGGGCCGTCCCGCTCGGCGGCCAGCCGCTCCACCTCGTCGAGCTGCCGCTCCACGATCTCGGCCACCCGGGGACGGAGCCGCTCGAGCCGGCGCATCGTGAACTCGGGCGTCAGCAGCCGCCGCAGCCGGGTGTGGTCCGGCGGGTCGGTGAACCCCAGCCCGCCGATGTCGCCGTCGGTGGTGGACCCGCGCCTGCCCATGAACGGCCGGATGTCGTTGCTGTAGCTGGTGGTGTCCGACAGCACCTCACGGGCCTCAGCGTCGCCGGTGACGACCCAGACGTTCAGTCCCAGGAACGAGGTCAGCTTGCTCACCGGTTCTCGGTCACGCAGCTCGCCGAGCCGCTCGACCGGGTCCACACCGCTGCGCTGCAGCGGCCAGGTCAGGGTCTCGGGCACCCGGTCGAGCTGCGTGAGGTCGATGCCGTTGCCCCCGACCCTGGCCAGCAGCAGGCGGCGCACCCGGCCCTTGAGGGAGGTGGTCAGGCGGGACACGAGCGGCTCCTGGAGTACGACGGGCCTGGGCGACGCTCCGAGTATGCCGGAGAAGGGGCCTGTTCCCGGCGAGCCGCGCGTGTGACTGCGCCCTCCCCGGGTATCACCGCGGGTTGGGTGTCGCTCACAACGGCTCGTCGTGCAGGACCCGCTGGAAGAGCCGGTGGTCCTGCCAGGCGCCGCCGAGGAACAGGTACGACGGCGCCAGGCCGTAGACCCGGAAGCCGCACGCCTCCAGGACGCCCTGGGACGCCGTGTTGTGGAGCAGCGTCCCGGCCTCGAGCCGGTGCAGACCCCGCGCCAGGGCCTCGGCGCAGGCCTGCTCGACAGCGCCCGTTGCCAACCCGCGACGCAGGTGCCGAGCGTCCACCCAGTAGCCCAGGCTGGCGCTGCGCAGCACCCCCAAGACGATGTTGTTGAGGTTCAGCCGGCCCACCACCTCCTCTCCACGGGTGAGCACCCAGGCGACGAGCAGCCCTCGGCGTACCAGCGCCAGCTGCTCGAGCACGGCCGAGGCCTGCCCGGCGGCGGTGAAGAAGCTGTCGGGGCGGTCGGGCTCCCACGGCGCGAGGTGCTCACGGTTGCGACGGTAGGCGTCGGCCAGCGCGCCCGCGTCCGTCAGGGCGAGCGCGCGGATCGAGTAGCCCTCCGGCAGCACGTGCGAAGGCTAGCCCGACCCCGGCCGGGTCCGGACCGGCCTCCGGAGCAACCCGGTGGTCGCCCCTGCCCCGGTCGTGGCTATCGTCGTGGCTATCGTCGGGCGCCGGAGGGAGGACGACCCCCATGCCGCTCGTCGCACGACCGGAGCTGACCCACGAGGAGGCGCGCCCCCGGTGAGCCTCGGCGGGCGTGAGCACTCGCTGGCCGACGGCCCCTACCAGGCGGTGGTCACCGAGGTCGGCGCCGGCCTCCGCGTGCTGCGGCACGAGGGGCGCGACCTGGTCCGGTCCTACGATCCCGACCAGGTGCGGCCCCGCTACTCGGGTGCGGTGCTGGCGCCGTGGCCGAACCGGGTCGCGGACGGCTGCTACGTCTTCGACGGAGAGACCCACCAGCTTCCGCTCAGCGAGCCGGAGCGCTCCAACGCCCTGCACGGGCTGGCCGCCTGGGACCGCTTCGAGCTGCAGGAGCGCACGACGTCGTCGGTCACCCTCCTCGACCGGCTGGTGCCCCGCTCGGGCTACCCGTTCCTGGTCGAGGTCACGGTGGTCTACGCGTTGGACGCCGAGGGGCTGCGCACCACGGTCACCGCGCACAACGCCGGCTCGCGGCCGGCGCCCTGGGGCACCGCTGCCCACCCCTACCTGCGGGCCGGCACCCAGCACGTCGACGATGTGGTGCTGACGGTGCCGGCGGACCGGGTCCTCGACGCCACCCCGGACCGGCTGCTGCCGCTGGGCGCAGTGCCCGTCGAGAGCCTGGGGCTCGACTTCAGGCAGCCACGCCGCATCGGCGACACCTTCGTCGACCACGCCTACACGGGCCTGCGTGCCGACGAGGACGGCCTGGCCCGGGTGCTGCTGAGCGCTCCCTCCGGCGCGGGGGTGGAGTGCGTGTGGGACCCGGGCGTGCTGCCCTGGGTGCAGGTGCACACCGCGGACACCCCCGAGGCCGCCACCCACCGGACCGGCCTGGCGGTCGAGCCGATGACCTGCGCCCCGGATGCCTTCAACAGCGGGGACGGCCTGGTGGTGCTGCCCCCGGGCGGCGGGCACTCGGCCGCCTGGACGATCAGGGCGGTGGGCGGCTGAGGTCCCGCGAGGGTCAGGGGTCGACCCGAGACACCCGGCCGGTGGTGCTCTCCCGCACCGCCAGCCGGTGCCCCGCCACCAGGTCCCGGTCCGGCGCCCCCGGGTCGTCGATCCGCCGGACCAGGCAGTCCAGCGCGAGCCGGGCCACCTCCGACTTGTCCGGGGAGATCGTCGTCAGGGAGGGCGTGGCGTAGCGCCCGTCCTCGATGTCGTCGAAGCCGACGACGGCGACGTCCTCGGGCACCCGGAGGCCGTGCTCGGCCAGCGTCCGCAGCGCACCCAGGGCCAGCTCGTCGGTGAAGCAGAAGACCGCGTCGACGCTGTGCCGGCCGGCGAGCAGCCGCGTCATCGCGGCCGCACCGTCAGGGCGGTGCAGCCGGTCGACCGGCTCGACCAGCGCCTCGGGGGCCGGCAGGCCGGCCCGGGCGAGGGCGGTCCGGTAGCCCTCCAGCCGCATCCGCGCGGTGCCGTTGTGCAGGTGCGGCTGCGCGCCGATGGCGGCGATGCTGCGCCGGCCCAGGCCGACCAGGTGCTCGGTGGCCTGCTCGCTGGCGGTGATGTTGTCGATCGCCACGTGGTCCAGGCTGCCCGGTGCGGCTCGCTCCCCGAGCAGCACCAGCGGTCCCACGCTGTGCCGCGCGAGCTCGTCGGGGGGCACCGCCCAGGGGCTCACGATCACGCCGTCCACCGACCGCCCCACCGGTCCCGCGGTCATCCGCCGCTCGCGCTGCGCCTCGCCGTCGGTCTGGTCGATGTGCACCGTCCAGCCCCGCTGCTCCGCGAGCCGCACGAGCAGCGACGCCAGCTCCGCGAAGTACGGCGAGGCGATGTCCGGCACCACCAGGCCGATCGTCTCGGTCCGGCCCCGCCGCAGCTGGCGGGCGGCGGCGTTCGGCCGGTAGCCGAGCTCGTCGATGACGGTCTGCACCCGTAGTCGGGTGTCCGGGGCGACGTGCGGGAAGTCGTTCGCCACGTTCGAGACAGTGCGCACCGAGACCCCCGCTCGCGCCGCCACGTCGCGCAGGCTGACTGCCATGCCGTCTCCTTCCGAACGGCCAAGGCTATTGCATCCACGATTGCAACGTTGCATTCTTGACCGACCTCGTCCCTCAGCCAGGAGGACCCATGACCGACACCGCCGCCTCAGGCACGATCCCGCAGACCGAGCGGGAGGCGGCCGTCGAGGCGTTGATGACCGACGGCATCCTCGGCCGGCAGGGCGCCTTCTCGCGCGACTTCGTGCAGCGCATGCGCGAGGACGTCGAAGCCGCCTTCGAGGAGGCGCGCTCGCGGGAGAACGGCGCGGTCGGGCGCGGCCCGCAGCGCTGGTACGTCGAGGTGCACCCTCAGGCGCTGCGCGGTTTCGTGGAGCTCGTCGACCACCCCTGGGTGCGTGCCGTCTCCGAGGCGGTGCTGGGCCCGGACTACCAGATCGTCGAGATCGGCTTCGACATCCCGTTCGCGGGGGCGGTGCACCAGCCGTGGCACCGGGACTTCCCGATGCCTGTCGAGACCCGCGACGAGCACCGGCTCACGAGCCTCGCCTTCAACCTGACGCTCGTCGACACGGACCCGGACATGGGCCCGTTCGAGATCGCGCCGGGGACGCAGTGGGACACCGGTGAGACGTTCGAGCACGAGATGTTCCCGCCGCGGTCGGCGTACGGGCGCTACGAGGAGCGGGCAGTGCGCAAGTACCCGCAGATGGGCGACATCTCGGTCCGCTCAGCGCTCACCATCCATCGCGGCACGGCCAACCACTCCACCAAGTCGCGGCCGGTGCTGGTGCTCGGGGTCGACGGCCCGGAGGGCGGGAACGCCGCGCACCACGACCTCGCGGTGACCACGGACTACTGGGAGGCGCTGCCGCAGTCGGTGCGCGACCACCTGCGCTGCCCGGTCGTCGACGAGCTGACCCCGATCACCCAGAAGCACACCATCGAAGGTCTCGTCATGGGCGAGGCCGAGTAGCGGGGGGACCGCACCGATCCTCCGCTCAGGCGCCCTGCCCGAGCGGTGCGATCGCCCCGCTCTCCACCAGCTGCTCGAGGGCGAGCGTGCAGCCCGCCTGCCACTGCCCGTCGGGACCCTCGAAGGACACCACCGCCTCACCTGAGCACGGACCCCGTTGGGGGCCGTCCGCCCCGTGGTAGGTGCACTGTCCCGACGCCGCCGGCGTGCCGTTCTCGTGCAGGTCAGGGTCGTACGGGTACGAGTCGTTCATCGGGCGACACCCCTCGTCCTGCGACGCGGCCTGCTCCCGTGGTCACGGGTCCGCTGGGTCCTCACTGCCCACAACCCCGCATCCTCATGCCGCGCGCCGGTTCGGCGGCAATGTCGACGTTCGACCCTCACCCCCCGGGTGACGCGCTTACCGTCGCGTCATGCAAGGACAGATTTCTGTACTACTTCCTGGATGGTCCCGTACCAGCCGAGCCGCTCGCTCGGTGGCGCTCGGCGCGGCGGCCGCGCTGCTGATCCTGCCGGGGATGCACACGCCGCCGGGCGACGTACCAGCCCTCGTTGCCGCAGCATCGCCCACCGAGGCCTTCCGCCCGGTCACCGGCGCGGTCTTCGGCGACCCCACCGCTCCCAGCAACGCCATCCTCACCGCGCTCCTCGACAACATCGAGCACACCCCGCCCGGGGCCACGATCCGCATCATCGGCTACTCGTTCTCGCTCGGTCGGGTGGCGACCGCGCTGCAGGACGCGTATGCGCGAGGGGTGCACGTGCAGGTGGTCATGAACGGTCATTCGCGCCAGTGGGCCCCGGCGCAACGGCTGGCGCCCCTGCTGGGCAGCGACGTCACCCGCAGGTCGTTCTTCGTGCTCACCCGAGGCTCGGCGCGCGGGCCCAGAGGGGTCACGCACCAGAAGTCCTGGACGTTCTCCCAGGTGGGACGCACCCGCGACATCGTCATGGTGGGCTCCATGAACCTCACCGGCCACGGGACCGAGGTGCAGTACTCCGACGCCTACGTGTACACCGAGCGCCCCGACGTGTACGCCGCCTACGTCGAGCTGTTCGACGTGCAGAAGCTGGACACGCCGGTGCCCGCGCCGTACCGGACGGCAGGGTTCCCCGGCGGCGGCGCCGAGTTCTTCCCCCGCCCGGGCACCACACAGCAGGCGGACCCCGCTGCGCTGCGCATCTCCTCCCTGCCGAGCGGCGCCGACACCCGCATCCGGGTGTCGCAGTTCGCCTGGTACGGCCCCCGCGGCACCTGGCTCGCCGAGGCCCTGGCCGCGCAGAAGCGGGCCGGCTCCTCGGTCGTCGTGGTCGCCGGCGAGTCGGTGGGCTCGGGGGTGCGAAGGGTCCTCGCCGAGGCGGGGATACCTGTCCACTCGGGCATGTACGCGCACGGCAAGCGCATCCACACGAAGCTGATGCTGGCGTCCTACGTCGACGACACCGGAACGCACACCGCGATCTGGACCGGGTCGGACAACTGGTCGCAGCAGTCCTTCCGCAACGACGACGTGGTGGCGCGGGTGCAGGACGACCGGGTGGCCTACCGCCGCTACCTGCAGTTCTTCACGTTCCTGGCGCACCCGGTCGCGGCGACCGGGACACCCGCCGCGCTGCCGGCTCCGGTGACCGTGCCGGCCCCTCCCCGCAGCGCCACCCGGGTGACGGCCCGGATGGTGCGCCACCGGGTCCACCGGCACGGCCGCGGCGTGATCGCCGGCACCGTCCGGCCGGAGTACGCCGGGCGCCGGGTGCTCGTGCAGCGGCACCGCGCGGGGACGCCCGGGTGGCGCACCGTGGCCCGGTCCGCTCCGCTGAGCGGGTCGGAGTCCTACCGGGTGCGGGTGCCGACCGGCCGCACCGGACTGTGGCGCTACCGCGCAGTGGTCCGCGCCACCGTCACCGGGACCTCCGCGTGGTCCGCCACCGTGTCGCTGCGGGTGCTGCCCTGACCGCCACGCGCGTGCCGGCTACTCCCACTCGATGGTGCCGGGAGGCTTGCTGGTGACGTCCAGGGTGACCCGGTTGACCGCGGGCACCTCGTTGGTGATCCGCGTGGAGATCGTCTCGAGAACGTCGTAGGGCAGCCGAGCCCAGTCCGCGGTCATGGCGTCCTCGGACGTCACCGGGCGAAGCACCACCGGGTGACCGTAGGTGCGGCCGTCGCCCTGCACGCCGACGGAGCGCACGTCGCCCAGCAGCACCACCGGGAACTGCCAGATGTCGCGGTCCAGCCCGGCGCGGGTCACTTCCTCGCGGGCGATCGCGTCCGCCTCGCGCAGCAGCTCCAGGCGCTCGTGCGTGACCTCCCCGATGATCCGGATCGCCAGCCCGGGCCCGGGGAACGGGTGTCGCCACACGATGTCGGCGGGCAGCCCCAGCTGCTCCCCGACCAGGCGCACCTCGTCCTTGAACAGGGTCCGCAGCGGCTCCACCAGCTCGAACCTCAGGTCGTCGGGCAGCCCGCCGACGTTGTGGTGGGACTTGATGTTCGAGGTGCCGGCGCCGCCCCCCGACTCGACCACGTCCGGGTACAGCGTGCCCTGCACCAGGAAGGCGACCCGCTCCCCGTCCACTGCGGCGTCCCCGAGCACCTCGGCCTCGGCCGCCTCGAAGACGCGGATGAACTCCCGGCCGATGGCCTTGCGCTTCTGCTCGGGGTCGACGACCCCTGCCAGCGCGTCGAGGAATCGCTTCTCGGCGTCGACCACGTGGAGGGAGACCCCGGTGGCGGCGACGTAGTCCCGCTCTACCTGCTCCGCCTCCCCCTTGCGCAGCAGGCCGTGGTCGACGAAGACGCAGGTGAGCTGGTCGCCGATCGCCCGCTGCACCAGCGCCGCGGCCACCGCGGAGTCGACCCCGCCGGAGAGCCCGCAGATCGCCGGGCGGTCGCCGATCTGTGCACGGATCTTCTCCACCTGCTCCTCGACGATGTTGACCATGGTCCAGGTCGGGCGGCACCCGGCGATGTCCAGCAGGAAGTGGGACAGCACCTGCTGGCCGTGCTCGGTGTGCAGCACCTCGGGATGCCACTGCACCCCGGCCAGCCGCCGGTCCAGGTCCTCGAACGCGGCGACAGGCGTGCCCGTCGTCGAGGCCAGCACGTCGAACCCCACCGGAGCGGCCACCACCGAGTCACCGTGGCTCATCCACACCTTGTGCTGACGTGGGAGCTCCGCGAGCAGGGTGCCGGACTCGGTCACCTCGACCGGGGTGCGGCCGTACTCCGAGCGACCGGTGCGGCGTACCTCCCCGCCCAGGCCCTGGGCCATCGCCTGGAAGCCGTAGCACATGCCGAACACCGGCACCCCCGCCTCGAACACCGAGGCGTCGACAGCCGGAGCGCCGGGCTCGTAGACCGAGGACGGCCCACCGGACAGCAGGATCGCCTTGGGCTGCCGGGCCAGGAGGTCGGCGACCGGCGTGGTGTGCGGGACGATCTCGGAGTAGACCCGCGCCTCTCGGACCCGCCGCGCGATGAGCTGGGCGTACTGCGCGCCGAAGTCCACGACGAGGACCAGGTCGTGCTCGGTCACGGCTGCGTCACGGGGGGCACCGGCTTCTGTGTCAGGGCGGGAGCCCGCAGTCTATCGGCGCGCACCTGCGCCGGCGCTCCCGCACGGCGGTGCCCGGCGGCGTCGCCTGTTCGGTTCCCAGGCGCTCAGCCCTGCTCTAGGGTCGGGGCGTTGATCTCACAGACTGCGGAGAACCGATGACCCACACGGGGGACGCCGGCCCGCGGGCCCGGTTGACGCTCGGGGTCCTGGGTCCGCTGCGCGCCGAGCTCGACGGCGAGGAGGTGCCGCTCGGCGGTCCGCGGCAGCGCGCGGTCGTCGCCGTGCTGGTGCTGGCGCGCGGTGACGCGGTCAGCAGCGAGACGCTCCTGGACGCCCTGTGGTCGGGCAGTCCGCCGCCCAGTGGGGCGGCCAGCCTGCAGTCCTACGTGTCCCACCTTCGGCGGGCCCTGGAGCCCGACCGCACTGCGCGAGCACCCGGCCGGGTGCTGGCCAGTCGCGGCTCCGGCTACGCGATCCCGCTCGGCGTCGCCGAGGTGGACGCGTGGAGGTTCGAGGACCTCGTGGACCGGGCGGCCCCCGAGACGGACCCCACCCGCCGGGTGCAGCTGCTGCGCGACGCGCTGGCGCTGTGGCGCGGCCCCGCGCTCGGGGAGTACGCCGGCGCGGACTGGGCCGAGCCGGAGGCCCGGCGGCTCGACGAGATCCGCGACCTCGCGCGTGAGCAGCTGCTCGGCGCGCGCCTGGACCGCGGGGAGACAGCGCTGGTCGTCCCGGAGATCGAGGCTCTCCTGGCCTCGGCGCCGCTGCGCGAGGAGCGGTGGCGGCTGCTCGCTCTGGCGCAGTACCGCTCGCACCGGCAGGCCGACGCCCTGGCCACGCTGCGCGCCGCGCGCGCTCGGCTCGCCGACGAGCTCGGGGTCGATCCCGGCCCTGCGCTGCGGTCCCTGGAGGCCGAGGTGCTGGCCCAGTCACCGGAGCTCGACGCACCTCCCCAGCGCACGGTCGTCTCGCCGGCGCAGGCAGCCCCGGCGCGACCGGACCCTGCGAGACCGGCCCCAGCCCGGCCCGAGCTGGTGGACCGGGCCGGCGAGCTCGCGCAGCTGCGCCGCTGCCTCGAGGAGGTCCTCGGCGGCGGCGCCCGGCTGGCGATGATCGAGGGACCGGCGGGCATCGGCAAGACCAGCCTGCTGCACCAGGTCCGCGACGAGGCCCGAGCCGCGGGCGCGACGGTGCTCAGCGCGCGCGGCAGCCAGCTGGAGAAGGAGTTCGGCTTCGGGGCGGTGAGACAGCTCTTCGAGCCGGTTCTCGCCGGCGACTGCCGCGAGTCGCTGCTCACGGGAGCAGCGATCGGGGCTGGCCGGGTCTTCGACGCGACGGCCGCGCCCAGTGACGCGCCGGAGAGCCTGTTCACGATCCTGCACGGCCTCTACTGGCTGACCAGCAACCTGAGCACCCGTGGACCGCTCGTGCTGGTCGTCGACGACGTGCAGTGGTGCGACACCGCGTCGCTGCGCTACCTGGGCTACCTCGCGCATCGCCTCGAGGGGCTTCCGGTGCTCGTGGTCGCCACCTGGCGCACCGGGGAGCAGCACGCCGACGACGACCTGCTCCACGAGATCGCCCTGGGACCGGGGTCGGTGTCGGTGCGGCCCACCCCGTTGAGCGTTCCGGGCACCCGGGAGGTCGTGCGGGGCCGGCTCCCCGGCGCCGACGAGGCGTTCGTGGGCGCCTGCTACCGGACCACGTCCGGCAACCCGCTGCTGCTGCGGCAGCTGCTGCGCGCCCTGGAGGCCGAGGGGGTGCGGCCCGACGCCTCGCACGCCGACACCGTGCGAGCGATCGGGTCGCGGGCGGTCTCCAGCATGGTGCTGATGCGGTTCCGCCGGATGCCCAGCGACAACCGCACGGTGGCGCGGGCGATCGCGGTGCTGGGCGATGGCGCCTCGCTGCCGATGGTGTCCGCGATGACCGGTCTGGGTGAGGCGGCGACCGGCGCGGCCGTCGCCGGGCTGGCCCGCTCCGAGGTGCTGCGGCCGGACTTCCCGCTCGGGTTCGTGCACCCGCTCGTCGAGGCCGCGGTCTACGACGACCTGCCTCTCGGCGAGCGCGAGCTGCAGCACGACCGCGCCGCACAGGTGCTCGGCGCGGCGGGCGCCAGCCCCGAGCAGGTCGCCGCCCACCTGCTGGTGGTCCCCCCGCGCGGTGACGCAGGAGTGGTGTCGGTCCTGCGGGCGGCTGCGGCGGTGGCCGTCGAGCGCAGTGCCGGCGAGTCGGCGACGGCGTACCTGCGGCGCGCCGTCGCCGAGCCGCCCGGCCCCGCCGAGCTGCCGGGGATCCTCATGGAGCTGGGCCGGCTCGAGGCGATGGGCGACGGGCCGATGGCCATGGAGCACCTCGCCCAGGCCTACCGGCTGCTGGAGGACCCGGTCGCGCAGGCCGACACCGCGGTCATGCTGACCCGCACCGCGGTGTTCGCAGCACCTCCCGGCGAGGCGGCCCGTCTCGCCCGGACCGCCGCCGACCGGCTCGACCCGAGCCTGGCCGACCAGCACCAGGCGCTGGTCGCGCTCGAGCACATCAGCGCCCACATGCACACCCTCGATCTCCGCACCGCCCGGCTCGGCCCGGTGCCCGAGATCACCGGCACCGGCACCGGGGCACGAGCCCTGGCCGGCGCGATGGCCTGGTACGTCCTGTGTCGCGGCGAGGACCGCGCCGAGGCGATGCGCCTGGCCCGCTTCGCGATCGAGGGCCGGAGCCTGGCGAGGACCGACCCGGGGCTGCTCTGGGTGGTCGCGGGCATGGTGCTCGGTCTCAGCGGGGAGAACACCCGGCCGTACTGGGAGTCCGAGCTCGTCGAGGCCTACCGCACAGGTGGCCTGTTCGCGGCCATGTCGGTGCACCTGTGGCTGGGGCACCTTCAGTGGCAGTTCGGCGAGCTGCGGGAGGCCCAGCAGTCCATGGTGCACTGCATCGAGCAGAGCGAGCTGTGGGGCAACGACCGGATCGGGCAGCCGTACGCGGACGCGTTCACGGTGCAGATCCTGCTCGACATGGGTGACGTGCGCGCCGCGGGCGAGCACCTGGACCGAGTGCGCGACTTCCCCCGCGGCGGCGAGGGAGCCCGGTTCTTCGTCGAGGCGCAGGCCCGCTACGCGCTGGTCACCGGCGACCCGGCCCGGGCGCTCGAGCTGCTGGAGTCGGTTCAGGACGTCGTTGCGCACGTCCTCAACCCGGTGTGGCACCCGTGGCGCTCGATGCGCGCCCGGGTCCTGGCCGAGCTCGGCAGGCACGAGGAGGCGCTGCGGCTCGTCGAGGAGGAGCTGGAGCTGGCCCGTCGGTGGGGCACGCCGGCGCTCCTGGGCGCCACTCTGCGGTGCCTCGGCGAGCTGCAGGACGTCGACCACGCCGTGCCGACACTGCGCGAGGCCGCGGTCCTGCTCGCACGCAGCCCCCGCCGGCTGGAGGAGGCCCACGCGCTCACCAGCCTGTCGCTCGCCCTGCGAGCGGGCGGGCGGTCGGCCGATGACGAGGAGGTCCGCACCTGCCTGCGCCGGGCCCTCGAGCTCGCCGAGCAGTGCGGCGCCGCCGGGCTGCGCTCCCAGGTCGTCGGACTGCTGGCCGATGTCGGCCTCCTCGTCCCCCCCGAGCCGGACGTCCGGTCCACCCTCACGGTGGCCGAGCGGCGCATCGCGGCGATGGCCGCCGATGGCGTGCCGCCCGGCGACATCGCCCAGGCGCTGTTCGTCACCCAGCACCGGGTGCAGTCGACGCTGGCGTCGGTGGTGGAGCGGCTCGGCGTCTCCTCCGTGACCGAGCTGGGCCCGGCGCTGCTGCAGCTCGACCGCGCCTGAGCCGCCGTCGAGCGCCGGCTCCTCGCGCGTCCGCACCCCTCTCAAGTCCGGCTCCAAGCCGGCGCCAAGTGCCCTGCAAGCGGGCCGGTCCACAGTGGTGGCACCTCCCCGACCGGGAGCAGACACATCCCGAAGCTCAAGGAACCAGGAGCCAGCATGACCATCGAGTCCACGGACCAGCCGCTTGCGACCACCACCGTCGCGGACCGGCTGCGCGGCCTGTGCGCCGGCGCCGTCCACCTGCCCGGTGACCCCGGGTACGACGCCGCCCGCACCCCCTGGAACGTCGCCGTCGACCAGCGTCCCGCGGCGGTGGCCTACCCGGCCGACGCCGAGGAGGTCAGCGAGGTCGTCCGCGCGGCGACCGCCTGCGGCCTGCGGGTGGCACCGCAGGGCACCGGCCACAACGCCGGGCCCCTCGGCCGGCTCGACGACGTGGTGCTGCTGCGCACGTCCGCCATGACCGGCGTACGCATCGACGCGGAGCGCCGGGTGGCGCGGGTCGAGGCCGGCGTGCTGTGGGCCGACGTCGTGGACGCCGCCGCCGCACACGGGCTGGCCGCCCTGCACGGCTCCTCCCCCGACGTGAGCGTCGTCGGCTACTCCCTCGGCGGCGGCATCGGCTGGTACGCCCGTCAGCTCGGCATGGCCGCCAACACCGTGCTCGCGGTCGAGCTCGTGCTCGCCGACGGCACCTTCCTGCGCGCCGACGCGACGACCCATCCGGACGTCTTCTGGGCGGTCCGCGGCGGCGGGGGCAGCTTCGGGATCGTCACCGCCATGGAGTTCCGGCTCTTCGACATCACCACGGCGTACGCCGGCTTCCTGCTCTGGGACCAGGCGCACGCGGAGCGGGTGCTGCGCACCTGGGCGGACTGGGCCGAGCACGCACCGGACTGCGTGACCACCTCGTTCCGGCTGCTCAACCTGCCGCCGCTGCCCGAGCTGCCCGACTTCCTGCGCGGGCGCCAGCTCGTCGTCATCGACGGAGCCGTGCTCGCCGACGACGACCGCGCCGCCGAGGTGCTGGCACGGCTCCGCGCCCTGGAGCCGGAGATGGACACCTTCGCCCGGGTGCCGGCGTCCTCCCTGGTGCGCCTGCACATGGACCCCGAGGGCCCCACCCCGGCAGTCTCGGCCTCGGCGCTCCTCAGCGAGCTGCCCGAGGCCGCCATCGAGACGTTCCTGGCGCTCAGCGGACCCGGCTCCGGGTCGTCCCTGATGGTGGCCGAGCTGCGTCAGCTCGGAGGTGCCCTGGCCCGGCCGGCGGCTGGAGCAGGCGCCCTCCCGTTGCTCGAGGGCAGGTTCGCTCTCTTCGCCGTCGCGGTGGCGGCCACTCCGGAGCTGGGCGCTCTCGGCCACGCCGACGCGCTGGCGCTCGCCGACGCCCTGCGGTCCTACTCGTCGGGAGGTGACTACCTGAACTTCGCCGAGAACCCGGTGGACGTGAGCAGGTCGTTCCCCGAGCAGACCTGGCAGCGCCTCAGGCAGGTGCGCTCGGCGGTGGACCCGGACGGGCGGATCATGGCCAACCACGTCGTTCCGCGGCACGAAACCGGCTCCGGCGGCGCCTGATCCGAGGTCCCACACCCCGCCTCCCCGTCCGCGGCCGACCAGGCCCGGGCGGGGAGCTCGGGTGTCAGGCCGTCGCCCGGGCCAGCTCGCTGAGCATCGGGTGCCGCCGGCGGACCCGGGTCACCTCCGCCGGGTCCAGGTCGGCGACCACCACGCCCGACGACTCGTCCCCCAGCCGCTCGATGGGGCGGCCCTCCGGGTCGTAGACCGCGCTGCCGCCGGAGAACGTGCCCACCCCGCACCTGCCGGTGAGCCCGGCCATCACGACGTACATGCCGTTGTCCAGCGCCCGCGCTGCGTAGTACAGGTCCCGCCGGTGCTCGGCTCCCACGTGGTACGCGGCCGAGCAGAGGTACGCCGAGGCTCCGGCGAGCGCCGCGGCGCGGGCGTGCTCCGGGAAGCACCCGTCGTAGCAGACGCCGAGCCCGAGCCGCCACCCGTCGACGACCAGCGACGCCCCGGCACGACCCGGCGTGAAGAAGTGCCGCTCGTCGCGGTCCACGTGCTGCTTGTCGTACGGCGCGCTGACCCCTCCGGCGTCGAACGCCAGCAGGGACAGGGTGGACGCGTCCAGCGCCCGCCGTACGGCGGCACCGACGACCGCCACGACGGAGCGCTCGGCCGCCGTCGCGCACAACGGGTCGAGCACCGGGTCGTCGAGCGCCAGGCTCGCCTCGTGGGTCCAGCAGCCGGGGTCGTAGCCGGTGAGGAACAGCTCCGGCAGCACCACGACCCGGGCGCGCCGGTCGGCGGCCGCGATGACCAGGTCGACCGCGGTCGCCACGTTGGCGGCCACGTCGCCAGGGACCGAGGCGGCCTGCGCCGCCGCCACTCGCAGCGGCGCCACCGGCGGACCGCTCACTGGACCACGACCTCCACCCGCTGGAACTCCTTCAGGTCGGTGTACCCGGTCATCGCCATCGCCCGGCGCAGCGCGCCCACCAGGTTCATGGTGCCGTCGGCCGTGCGCGAGGGCCCGAACAGGATTTCCTCGAGGGTGCCGACGGTGCCGATCTGGATACGCTCACCGCGGGGCAGCTCCGGGTGCCACGCCTCGGAGCCCCAGTGGTGGCCGCACCCCGGCGCCTCCTCGGCGCGGGCCAGCGGCGACCCGATCATGACCGCGTCGGCGCCGCACGCGACCGCCTTGGCGACGTCACCGGAGCGGCCGATGGAGCCGTCGGCAATCACGTGGACGTAGCGCCCGCCGGACTCGTCGAGGTAGTCGCGACGCGCGGCTGCCACGTCGGCCACCGCCGAGGCCATCGGCACGGAGATGCCGAGCACCGTGCGGGTGGTGTGCGCCGCTCCCCCGCCGAAGCCGACCAGCACCCCGGCGGCGCCGGTGCGCATCAGGTGCAGGGCCGCCTGGTACGTCGCGCAGCCGCCGACGATCACCGGGACGTCGAGCTCGTAGATGAACTCCTTGAGGTTCAGCGGCTCGGCCTGGCTGGACACGTGCTCCGCCGACACCGTGGTGCCCCGGATGACGAACATGTCGCAGCCGGCGTCCACCACCGCCTTGGCGAACTCCTTGGTGCGCTGCGGGGACAAGGAGCCGGCGACCGTGACACCGGCGTCGCGCATCTCGTGCAGCCGGGCGGTGATCAGCTCCGGCTTCACCGGCTCGGCGTAGATCTGCTGCAGCCGCGCCGTCGCCTCGGGCCCACCGAGCTCTGCCACCTCGGCGAGCAGGCCGCTGGGGTCGTCGTACCGGGTCCACAGCCCCTCGAGGTCGAGCACCCCCAGCCCGCCGTACCGGCCGAAGGCCACGGCCGTCTGGGGCGACATCACCGAGTCCATGGGGGCCCCGAGGATCGGCAGCTCGAACCGGTAGGCGTCGATCTGCCAGTGCACCGACACCTCCTCGGGGTCCCGGGTGCGGCGCGAGGGCACCACCGCGACGTCGTCGAAGGAGTAGGCGTGCCGTCCGTGCTTGGCGCGGCCGATCTCGATTTCCTGCATGGGCGGGAGCCTATCGAGCACGGCGGACGTGCCGCGGGTGGACGACATGTCCTGATTGCAGGGTCTTGCCCCGGCTTCTATGGTCTGATCACGTATCGACCCACACCGTGCAGGAGCCGCTCGTGACCACTCGCCTCGCCAGGATCGCCGCCGCCCTCAGCCTGTCCGCGGCCCTGCTGCTCGGGCTCGGCGCTGCCCCCGCCGCGGCCATCACCGGCGGCCAACCGGACGGCAACCGGCACCCCCACGTGGGTCTGATCCTCTTCTACGACGCCGAGGGCCGGTTCCGCTGCAGCGCCACCCTGGTGTCGCCCACGGTGCTGCTCACCGCTGCGCACTGCACCGACGGCACGCTGGGCCGGACGCTCGTCACCTTCGACTCCGTGATCGCCGAGGAGCCGCCGTCCGGCTTCCCGGAGGCGGCCGACCCGACCGTGGGCTTCACCGACGACGAGCTCGTTGCCGCCGGGTACCTGTCCGGCACGGCGTACGCGCACCCCGACTACTCCGACTTCACCGACCTGCGCAACTGGAACGACGTCGGCGTGGTGGTCCTCGACGAGCCGGTCACCGGCACAGCACCGGCGGTCATCGCCCCGCAGGGCTACCTCGACCAGTTCGCCCAGCCGCGGCTCAACCGCACGCTGTTCACCGCCGTCGGCTACGGCACCGAGGTCCGCAAGCCGGACTCCGGCCCGCAGAAGCCGCAGCCGATGAGCTACCCGCTGATCCGTCGCTTCGCGGTGGAGCCCGGACAGAAGCTCACCGACCAGATCCTCCAGGCGAACGGCAACATCAACGACACCCGGGGTACCGGCGGCACCTGTGGCGGGGACTCGGGCGGCCCGCTCCTCCATGACGGCGTCATCGTGGCGGTCACCAGCTACGGCTACACCGCCAACTGCCGCTACATCGACGGCTACCAGCGCGTGGACATCGAGGGCGTGCAGGACTGGCTGGCCGGCTTCGGGCTCTGAGCAGGCGCCGCGGGCGTTCTCCGCGGCTTCGGCTTCGGCGGGTTCGTCACCGCGGTGGTGGGCCGGGCGCGCCGAAAGGTGACGGTGTCGCCCTCTACCGAGACGTGTAGTTCGGCGCCTCGGCGGTCATCTGGATGTCGTGCGGGTGGCTCTCCTTGAGGCTGGCCTGGGTGATCCGGATGAACCGGCCCTTGTCCCGCAGCTCCGAGATCGTGCTCGCCCCGACGTAGAACATCGACTGGCGCAGGCCACCGACCAGCTGGTGGGCCACCGCGGACAGCGGCCCGCGGTACGCCACGCGGCCCTCGACGCCCTCCGGGACGATCATGTCGTCGCTCTCCACCTCGGCCTGGAAGTAGCGGTCCTTGGAGTAGGACTTCTTGCCGCGCGAGGACATCGCAGCGATGGACCCCATGCCGCGGTAGGACTTGTACTGCTTGCCGTTGAGGAAGATCAGGTCGCCCGGGCTCTCGTCACAGCCGGCGAGCAGCGACCCCACCATCACTGAGTCGGCGCCCGCGACGATCGCTTTGGCGATGTCACCGGAGTGCTGCAGGCCGCCGTCGGCGATCACCGGCACGCCGGCGTCCTTGCACGCCAGCCACGCGTCGTACACGGCAGTGACCTGAGGGGCACCGACGCCGGTCACGACCCGGGTGGTGCAGATGGAGCCGGGCCCGACGCCGACCTTGACCGCGTCCGCACCCACGTCGACGAATGCCTGCGCTCCGGCGCGGGTGGCGACGTTGCCGCCGATCACCTGCACGTGCCGGGTGGCCGGGTCGCTCTTGAGCCTCCGCACCATGTCGAGGAGCAGCCGGACGTGCCCGTGCGCCGTGTCCGCGACGAGCACGTCGACGCCCGCCTCGACCAGCGTGGTGGCCCGCTCCCAAGAATCGCCGAAGTAGCCGATCGCGGCGCCGACCATCAGCCGGCCGTCGGCGTCGTACGACGCGGCGGGGAACTGCTCGGACTTCACGAAGTCCTTGACCGTGATCAGGCCCGTCAGCCGGCCCCGGTCGTCGACGATCGGCAGTCGCTCCCGCTTGTGCTGGCGCAGCAGCCGGGTCGCCTCCTCGCGGTCGATGCCCTCGTGACCGGTGATCAGCGGCATCGGGGTCATCACGTCCCCGACCAGGCGGGCGCCCCACTCCGCGACCGGCACGAAGCGCAGGTCGCGGTTGGTGATCATGCCCAGCAGCGTGGAGTCCTCGTCGATGACCGGGAGGCCGGAGACGCGGTACTGGCCGCAGATCGCGTCGAGCTCCTCGAGGGTCGCCTTCGGGCCGATCGTGATCGGGTTCGAGATCATCCCCGTCTGCGTCCGCTTCACCAGGTCCACCTGGTAGGCCTGGTCGTCGATGGACAGGTTGCGGTGCAGCACGCCGAGGCCGCCCTGACGCGCCATCGCGATCGCCATCCGCGACTCGGTCACGGTGTCCATGGCGCTGGAGACCAGCGGCGCCTGCAGCGTGATCTCCCTGGTCAGCCGGGTGCTGGTGTCCACGTCGGCCGGGACCACGTCGGTCTCCCCCGGCAACAGCAGCACGTCGTCGTAGGTCAGGCCCACGGCAGCGAACTTGTCGGGGACTCCGGTCGGCAGGTCGGCTGCGTCAGACGTCATGGGGCCCTTCTCCGAAAGGTGCGGCGCGAACGGCCAGTCTAGGCGCCGGGAGGGGCCTCCTCGGCCGTCGCCGCACGTGTCACCGGTCACCGGTCACCTGGCGCTCGGGGTGCCGGCCCTGGGCGTGGTCCCGGCCGCGCTACTGGACGTCGCCCGTGTCCATCCAGATGACCTCCCAGGCGTGGCCGTCCAGGTCGTAGAAGCTGCGTCCGTACATGAGCCCCTGGTCGTTGGGCTCCTTGGCCGCTGCCCCGCCGAGCGCGAGCGCCTTGTCGACCAGTGTGTCGACCTCGTCGCGGCTGCCGGCGGAGACCGCGATGATCGCCTCGGTGCCGCTGGCGGCGTCCGCGACCTCCTTGGTGGTGAAGTCGGCGAAGAACGAGGTGACCAGCAGCATCACGCAGGCCTGGTCGTTGAGCACCATGCAGGCGGCGTTGTCGTCGGAGAACTGGTCGTTGAACTCGAAGCCTAGGCTGGCGAAGAAGGCAGCGGACTTGGTCAGGTCCTGCACGGGCAGGTTCACGAACATCATGCGGCTCATGGGTGCTCCTGGTCGTCGGAGGCCGGGCCTCGGGTGCCACGGGTGCCTCGCCTGCCGGCTGGCCCGTCGGGTGCTTGCACAGGGGTAGACCGGCCCGCCCCTCTGGACTCATCGCGGGGAGCGGTGGGTTCCCGCGCCCGCGGCCGGGTGGCGGCGGCCCCGACGCCGAACGCCGCCCGGGGGTCCGGGCGGCGGGCGGGTGGGGCGTGGCTCTGGGCGGGCTCGACCACCAGGTGGGCGGGACGAGCTCGGCCGGGTGGGTCAGTGGCC
>DASQDP010000096.1:0-3585 GCA_035634095.1 Nocardioidaceae bacterium
CGCGACTTCGTCAACAAGCAGCAGTTCGAGGCCCTGCTGTCCGACCGGGGCGTCTCCAACGACCACACGGTCGTGCTCTACGGCGGCAACAACAACTGGTTCGCCGCCTACGCCTACTGGTACTTCAAGCTCTACGGCCACCAGGACGTCCGCCTGCTCGACGGCGGCCGCAAGAAGTGGGAGCTCGACTCCCGTGAGCTGACCGACGAGCTGCCCGACCGCCCGGCCACGACCTACGTCGCCGAGGAGCAGGACCGCTCGATCCGTGCCTTCCGCGACGAGGTGGTCGACGCGATCGGTGCCCAGAACCTGGTCGACGTGCGCAGCCCCGACGAGTACGCCGGCCGGCTGCTGGCCCCCGCCCACCTCCCCCAGGAGCAGGCCCAGCGCGCCGGCCACATCCCCACGGCCGCCAACGTGCCGTGGAGCAAGGCGGCCAACGACGACGGCACGTTCCGCAGCGACGACGAGCTCAAGCAGATCTACAGCGACGCCGGCGTGGACTGGGACAAGGACACCATCGCCTACTGCCGCATCGGCGAGCGCTCGAGCCACACCTGGTTCGTTCTGCGCGAGCTCCTCGGGCAGGAGAACGTCAAGAACTACGACGGCTCCTGGACCGAGTACGGCTCGCTCGTCGGCGTCCCGGTGGCACTCGGCGACGAGCCGGGCGCGGCCTGATGTGCGGCGCGACCACCGGCGGGCTGTCGCTCGACGGGGTGAACGTGAAGAAGGAGTCGGTGATCCAGGGGGTCGTCACGCGCGATGACCAGCCCGTCGGCGGCGCCTACGTGCGGCTGCTGGACCGCACCGGCGAGTTCACCGCCGAGGTCCCGACGTCGGCCACGGGCCACTTCCGCTTCTTCGCCGCACCGGGGGAGTGGACCCTGCGCACGCTGGCTCCGAAGGCGGACACCCAGGACACGCGGGTGCTCGCCCAGCAGGGCGTGGTCGCCGAGGTGGCCGTCGCGATCTGACGCCGCGATGATCAGCGCGTGAAGGTTCTCGTCACCGGCGGCGCCGGCTACATCGGGTCCACGACGGCCAAGGCCCTCGAGAACGCCGGGCACACGCCCGTGGTGCTCGACTCCCTGCTGACCGGGCCGCGGCAGTTCGTGCGCGACCGCGCGTTCTACGAGGGCGAGGTCGGCGACCGTGACCTGATCCGGGGCGTCGTCGAAGAGCACCCGGACCTCGCGTGCACCATCCACCTGGCCGCGCGGATCGTGGTCCCCGAGTCGGTGGCCCAGCCCTACCTCTACTACCGCGACAACGTCGCTCAGTCCCTGGAGCTGTTCGACGAGCTGGTGCGGCTGGGCAAGCCGCGGGTGGTGTTCTCCTCCTCCGCGTCGGTGTACGCCGCCGTGGAGGGGTTCGAGGTGACCGAGGAGTCGCCGCTGCAGCCGCCCTCGCCGTACGCCCGCACCAAGGCTATGACCGAACAGGCCATCGAGGACCTGGCGGCGACCGCCGGCTTGCGGGCGGTGGTGCTGCGCTACTTCAACCCGATCGGCTCGGATCCCGACTTGGAGTCGGGCATCTACGCGCGCGAGCCGTCACACGTTCTCGGCCAGATGCTGCTCGCCGCCCTCGGCCGGGTCGAGGCCTTCACGGTCACCGGCACCGAGCACCCGACCCGGGACGGCACCGGGCTGCGCGACTACGTGCACGTCTGGGACGTGGCGCAGGCGCACGTCGCGTCCGTCGAGCGGTTCGACGACGCCCTGGCAACGGCAGGCGCCCCCAGCGTCGTTCTCAACGTGGGCACCGGGCGCGGCATCACGGTCCGCGAGCTGCTCGCCGTGTTCGAGGCGGCGCTGGGGCGCACCGTGCCGACCCGGGAGGCGCCCCCGCGGCCGGGTGACTCGGTCGGGGCGTACGCCGCGGTGGGCCGGGCCCGCGACCTGCTCGGCTGGTCGTCGCAGCTCACCGTCACCGACGGCGTGGACTCCGCGCTGCGCTGGATGCGGCATCGCCGCGACGTGCTGGGCTACGACTGAGCCAGCGGGCGCGGCTCGCTGCGCAGCAGGGCCGCGCTGAGCGCCTCGGCGATGGTCGTGCACTCGCGCTCGAGGAGGCCCGCGACCTGCTCGTGCACCTCCAGGGAGCAGCCGAACGGGTCCGGCACGTCGTAGTCCTCGATGCCCGCGGCGCTGCGCCAGGCCGCGGCCCGGCGCACCAGCTCCGCCGGGCTCTTCGGGGCCGGCGGCTCCTCGGCCACGGCGCGAGCCAGCGCCGCGAACTCGCGGATCGTGAACGTCCGCTTCAACGCACGCGGGGCGTCCTCGAGCACCCGGGAGCGCTGCTCGCGAGTGGCCGCGAGGACCAGGTCGGCACCGTCGGCCAGCTCACCGCGCCACTGCCTCGACACGAACCCTTCCGGGTCACCGCCGAGCGCCCGGAGCGCGGCCGCCGCGTCGGCGTCCATCTGCCGGCCGACCAGGGCCACAGCGCCGGCCGACGACACCCGGACCGTCCGGCCCTCACGCCCGAGCAGCTGGTCGAAGCGCTGTCGCAGCACGCGTTCGGCCAGTGGCGATCGGCAGACGTTGCCGAGACACACCACGAGTACATCGAGCTGGTGCACGCCGCCTCCTCCCAGAGAGTCGCGCGGGAAGTCTAGACCAGCAGTCGGCTCCCGCGGGGCGGGACGGCGACGTCAGGCAGGCGCGTCGAGCACCATCGTCACCGGGCCGTCGTTGACCAGCGTGACCTGCATGTCCGCCCCGAACCGGCCGCGCGCCACCGTCGCGCCCAGCCGCTCGAGCTCCGCGCACACCTGCTCGTAGACCGGCTCGGAGACCCCGGCGGGGGCTGCGGCGTTCCAGGTCGGGCGGCGACCCTTGCGCGCGTCGCCGTACAGCGTGAACTGGCTGACCACCAGGACCGGCGCGTCGACGTCCGAGGCCGAGCGCTCCTCGCGCAGGATCCGCAGGTCCCAGATCTTGCGGGCGGTCCACCGGACCTGGTCGGGGCCATCCTCGTGGGTGACGCCGAGCAGCACGAGCAGCCCCGGCCGGGGAAGCGATCCGACGATCGTCCCGTCGACGGCCACCGAATCGGAAAGAACACGCTGGACGACACAACGCACCGGAGGACCCTCCTGTGGTCGCATGGCAGGGCCCCTGCAGTCTGACACGATGACCGGATGACGCCCGGCCCCGACAAGCTCCTGGTCACGGTCGCGCCGACCGGCGCCGAGACCACCAAGGCGGACTGCCCCCAGCTGCCCACCACGCTCGAGGAGCTCGTCGAGACCGCGCAGCGGTGCCAGGCGGCCGGGGCGGCGATGGTGCACGTGCACGTCCGCGACGCCGACCACCGGCCGACCCTGGACCTGGGCCGGCTCGCCGCGACCGTCGAGGCGCTGCGCGAGGCCACCGACCTCGTGGTGCAGCTGTCCACCGGTGGCTCGGTGCACGACCCGCTCGAGGACCGGCTCCGAGTCCTGGATGCCGACCCCGACTCGTGCAGCCTGACCATGGGGACGACCAACTTCGGCGACGACGTCTTCTCGAACCCGTGGCCGTTCGTCACCGAGCTCTACCGCCTCTCCCAGGAGCGCGAGGTCGTCCCGGAGTTCGA
>DASQDP010000097.1:0-2648 GCA_035634095.1 Nocardioidaceae bacterium
GCCGAGCCGGTCACCGCTGACGGCGCCCTTGCGGGTGACGGCGAAGGCGATGTTGCGGTTGCGGACGGCGGCCCACAGCGCGCTGACGTACAGCGGCGTGGACATCACCGAGATCGCCATCCCGCTGACGCCCGAGGAGCCCTCCTCCTCGTGCGGGCTGACGTTGTGCCGGCGGTTCCAGAAGTAGACGCCCACCTGCAGCACCGCGGCGTGGACGTAGAGCATCAGCCACAGCTGCGCGGACACCAACAGGCCGGCGACGCCGGTCAGCAGGTAGGCCACCACGTTGGTGACGCCGAGGACCCAGCTGATCGCGGTCGCCGGGTAGTAGGACATCAGCAGCCCGTAGTGCGCCCGCCGCCAGGACGACAGCCGCCGGGCCACCCGCCAGAACCGGCGCAGCACGACCTCGTCGGTGCCCCGCGCCCACCGGCCCTGCTGGACGAAGTAGTCCCGCCACGTGGTCGGCCCCTCGCCCACCGCCAGGACGTCGGGGGTGTAGACCGACTTCCAGACCGCGCCGGTCTCCGGGTTGGTGCTGGAGTGCCAGACGACGCTGGTGGCGGCGTCCTCGGTGATGGAGTCCTGCAGCCCACCGATGGCCCGCAGCGCCGAGAGCCGGACGGCGTTGTTGGTGCCGACGAACATCGCCGTGCCGAACCGGTTCGCGGCCCGCTGCAGGACGCTGTGGAACAGGTACTGCTGGGACTCCGCGGCGCGGGTGACGAAGTTGTCGTAGTTGCCGTACACCTGCGGGCCGACGACGAAGGCGACGTCCGGGTCGTGGAAGTAGCCCATGAGCCGCTCGGCGAAGTTGGGCAGCGGCACGTGGTCGGAGTCCACCGACACCCAGTAGTCGTAGTCGTCCCCGTGGGCGTCCAGCCAGGCGTTGTAGTTGCCGTGCTTGGTCTTCGCCTTGTACCGGCCGGCGCCCTGGTTCCACTCCGGCACGCCGTGCCGGGTGAAGTGCCGGACGCCGAGCTCGGCGCACATGGCCCGCACGGCCGGGTCGTCGCCCTCGTCGAGCAGCCAGACGTCGAGCGTGCCCTCGTACCGGACGGCGACGGCGGCCTCCAGCGTGCGCCGCACCATCTCGATGGGTTCCTTGCTCGGCACGATGGTGGTGATGAACGCGATCCGCTGACCGGCCAGGGGGGTCGTCGGGACCGGGTCGCGGGCGTTGAGCGTCGCGATGGCCAGCGTGAAGACGTTGACCAGGCGCAGCAGCTCGATGACCGCGATGCTGCCGATGAGGCCCATGGCCAGGTAGGACTGCCAGTCGCCGGCGAACTCGGGGTGGTTGGCCGGGCGCAGCAGGAAGAGCAGGAACAGCACCTCGAAGAGCAGGGCTGCCGTGACCAGCAGCCAGGCACGGGCGCGCGCCCCGCCGCGGGTCACCGGCCGGAACCGGACGCGGCGGTCCCCCGTTGGTTCCTCCAGCGGGCCGGCGAGCTCGCTGAAGTCCTCGTAGGGGTAGGCGGTGGGCTCGGGGAGGCGCTCAGTCACACCGGGACGTGACCAGGAGGCTGCCTCCTTCCCGGGAGGGCGCCGACGGGCAGGACGGCACGGCCGACGCGGACGCGCGCAGCACGGAGACGGTCAGGAACACGGGAACCCCGTTCGTGAGGGCAGCTGAGGACGACCGGGCGCTACCGATCTCGCGGGAAGAGGCACGTCGATGTGCTCGAGACGCCCGGGAGCGGGCGTGCGCTCAGCTGAGGTGGACGGCTGAGGAGTCCTCGGACGTTCGGGTGGTCAGCTCCGAGGGGACCGGTGGAGCGGAGGACGCGGCGGGCGGGTCACGGTGATCCCGCTCCGGACTCGTGGACTCCACAGGACAGCGGTCTCGCCACACTTCCCCCCAATGATCAGGCGACCGCCTTCTCCCCCGTGCACCTGCTCGTGGCGTCGGTGGGACCGATCGGATCTCCACGTCTGTCTCGGGCACCCTCCTCGGGCGCCGTCAGGCACGTTAGCCAGGCGTGATCACGGGACACCAATCCTGGAGGTGTTTCACGCGGACGAGTGACCCCACAGTCGGGTGTCTCTGACGCAGAGTCATAGACCCGGTACGTCGGGCATGCCCCTTGGCGCACCAGGCGTGGTGAGAGGTGTGCGAGACGTCACGGCTGACAGCGCGTCATCACGTGCTGAGGATCACAGCTTCCGGAGGGTGACCGGCCGCGAGGTCGCCAACCATCACTGGCTCCTCACCCTGGAGTCGGGGGTGTACGCGGCCACCCTGCGTCGAGCCCTTCGCTCCGCGGGTCTGTCGGTCGCACTGGCTGCGGG
This sequence comes from Nocardioidaceae bacterium, assembly GCA_035634095.1. Lineage (GTDB taxonomy): Bacteria > Actinomycetota > Actinomycetes > Propionibacteriales > Nocardioidaceae > Nocardioides_B. The sequence goes on from DASQDP010000097.1 coordinate 2,293, forward strand.
TCGCCCTCCACCACCGTCTCGTCCCGGCGTAGTGCTCATCCACCAGGAGCCGCCTCCGACAGCCGCGACCGTACCCACGTCGAGGCAGGAGCAGGAGCGCGCAACTGCGGCGACTCCGCTCGCTCTCCTGGTGGGCCTTGCGCCCCTGGCGCCCACCCGCTCCAGAGCAGACCTTCGCGAGCGGGCGCCCGCCCGTGGAGGACGACCATGGACACGCATCGGTTGTGGCAGGCGGTCTCCAGGGGTGCTCGGGCGGCTGTCCTCTGGGGTCTGATCAGCGCGGCGCTCACTCGTGTGCTGATGCGCGCCGTCACGCTGATCTCCGAGGGATCACCCCAGTTCACCTGGGCCGGCAC
>DASQDP010000098.1:0-1732 GCA_035634095.1 Nocardioidaceae bacterium
GACCGAACCCCGGACGACGTGCTCGAGCCGGTCGATGGCCGGCCCGCTGGTGGCGCCCGGCTCCTCGGTGACGGCGAACAGCGCGTCCAGCGCGCGGTCGAGTGCCAGCCGCAGCAGCTCCACCTTGCTGGACACGTGGTGGTAGATCGCCGACTTGGTGATGCCGAGGCGCGCCGCCAGCTCGTCCATGCTCGTGGCGTCGTAGCCGCGCTCGTTGAAGACCGCGACCGCGATGTCCAGCAGCGAGTCCAGCGAGTGCCCGGGTCGGCCGCGGCGGAGCCGGGCCGGGTCCGCCGTGGACGTCATGCGCGGTGCTCCTTCATCGGTTCGCTCCAGCGGGGCGCTCCGCTCCTCGTTCGTCCCTCACTGCGATGCTCACGCCCCAGTCCGCTCACGGTGGTCGTACAGCCGCTTGAGCTTGCCCACCGACCGGGCCAGCGTCTCCGGGTCCACGACGAGCACCTCGATGCTCGTGCCGACCGTGTCCTTGACCGCCTTGGCCACCTCGCCGGCGGCGACGGCCCGGCGCTCGGCCGGGCAGTCCGGGCGCGCCTCGACCCGGCAGGTGAGGTGGTCCATCCGGCCTCGCGTGGTCAGCTCCAGGGTGAAGTGCGGCGACAGCCCGGGCGTGCGGAGGACGATCTCCTCGATCTGGGTCGGGAAGAGGTTCACCCCGCGCAGGATGATCATGTCGTCGGTGCGGCCGGTGATCTTCTCCATCCGGCGCATCCCGGGTCGGGCGGTGCCGGGCAGGAGACGGGTGAGGTCCCGGGTGCGGTAGCGGATGACCGGCATGGCCTCCTTGGTCAGCGAGGTGAAGACGAGCTCGCCCTGCTCCCCCTCCGGCAGGACCTCGCCGGTGAGCGGGTCGATGACCTCCGGGTAGAAGTGGTCTTCCCAGACGTGCAGGCCGTCCTTGGTCTCCACGCACTCCTGGGCGACGCCGGGGCCCATGACCTCGGACAGGCCGTAGATGTCGACGGCCTCGATGTCGAGGCGGTCCTCCATCTCACGGCGCATCTGCTCGGTCCACGGCTCGGCGCCGAAGATGCCGACCTGGAGCGAGGACGACCGCGGGTCGATGCCCTGCTTCTCGAACTCGTCGATGACGGTGAGCATGTAGGACGGCGTCACCATGATGACCCGCGGCTGGAAGTCGGTGATCAGCTGGACCTGGCGAGGCGTCATGCCGCCGGAGACCGGGATGACCGTGCAGCCCAGCTTCTCCGCGCCGTAGTGGGCGCCGAGCCCGCCGGTGAACAGGCCGTACCCGTAGGCGTTGTGCAGCTTGTCGCCGGCCCGCCCGCCGGCCGCTCGGATCGACCGGGCCATGACCGTGGCCCAGGTGTCGATGTCGCGCTCGGTGTAGCCGACGACGGTCGGCCGCCCGGTCGTGCCGGAGGACGCGTGCACCCGCCGGACCTGCTCCTGCGGGACGGCGAACATCCCGAACGGGTAGTTGTCCCGCAGGTCGGCCTTGCTGGTCGTGGGGAACCGCGCGAGGTCCGACAGCTCCCGGCAGTCGTCGGGGCGCACGCCCGCGGCGTCGAAGGCCTGCCGGTAGTGCGGCACGTTCTCGTAGGCGTGCCGCAGCGTCCCCTGCAGGCGCTCCAGCTGCAGGGCCCGGAGCTCGTCGACGGACAGGCGCTCCGCCGGGTCGAGGAGCGCCTCGTCGGGGGGCGCCCCCAGGCGCCGGGTGGTCCCGCTCGTCACAGCCGTCATGGCCGGTGCC
>DASQDP010000099.1:0-50142 GCA_035634095.1 Nocardioidaceae bacterium
CCCGCCGTGGGTGTGCTGGACATGCTGCGGTTCCACCACTTCACGGTGGGTGCGGCGTGGGCGTCCGACTTCGGCTCCCCCGACGACCCGAAGATGTTCGAGGTGCTGCGGGCCTACTCCCCGCTGCACAACGTCCGGCCCGGCACGTCGTACCCGGCGACGCTGGTGCTGACCGCCGACCACGACGACCGGGTCGTCCCCGCGCACAGCTTCAAGTTCACCGCCGCCCTGCAGCACGCGCACGCAGGGGCCGCTCCGGTGCTCGCCCGGATCGAGTCCGCCTCCGGCCACGGGTCCGGGAAGCCCGCCTCCGCGGTGGTCGCGGAGAACGCGGACCTGCTGGCGTTCGCCGCCGAGCACACCGGTCTGGTGCCGCCCGGCGTCTGACCGCGGCGGCTCAGAAGCCGGCGCGGCGGGTGGTCTCCCCCCGAACCGCCCGGCCCTTCTCCCGGGCGCTGTCGCGCAGCTCGGCCTGGAAGCCCGTCATCCTGGCGCGCAGCGCCTCGTCCGAGGCGGCGAGGATGCGTACGGCGAGCAGGCCGGCGTTGCGCGCCCCACCCACCGCGACCGTCGCCACCGGGACGCCTGAGGGCATCTGCACGATCGACAGCAGGGAGTCCAGGCCGTCGAGGTGCCGACCCGCCACGGGCACGCCGATCACCGGCAGCGGCGTGACGGCGGCGAGCATGCCCGGCAGGTGCGCTGCTCCCCCTGCCCCGGCGACGATCACCCGCAGGCCCCGCCCCGCGGCCTCCCGGCCGTAGCCGAGCATCTCCTCGGGCATCCGGTGCGCCGAGACGACGTCCGCCTCGAAGGGGACGCCGAACTCCTCGAGCGCCTCGGTGGACGCCTTCATCGTCGGCCAGTCCGAGTCCGAGCCCATCACGACCCCGACCACCGGCGTCCCACTCATCGCTGCTCCTCGCTGTCGTCGCCCAGGTCGCCCCGGAACCACGCGGCGGCGTGCCTGGCCCGCTCGCGCACGTCGTCGAGGTCGGCGCCGAACGCCGTGACGTGCCCGACCTTGCGCCGCGGCGACACCGGCTTGCCGTAGAGGTGCACCTTGAGCCGCGGGTCGCGTGCGAGGACATGGGGGAAGCCGCCGTACAGGTCCTCCGAGAGCCGACCGTGCGCACCGCCGAGGATGTTCACCATCACCGTCCAGGGCGCGCGGGCCTCGGGTGCGCCGAGCGGAAGGTCCAGCACGGCTCGGAGGTGGTTCTCGAACTGCCCGGTGACCGCACCGTCCATGCTCCAGTGCCCGGTGTTGTGCGGGCGCATGGCCAGCTCGTTCACCAGCACCCGGCCGTCGCGGGTCTCGAACATCTCCACCGCAAGGATTCCGGTGACGTCGAGCTCGTCGGCCAGCCGCATCGCGATCCGCTGCGCCTCCACGGCCAGGCCGGGGTCCAGGTCAGGAGCCGGAGCGGTGACCTCCAGGCACACCCCGTCCTGCTGCACCGACTCCACCACGGGGTAGGCCGCCACCTGTCCCGACGGGGAGCGGGCCACCAGGGCGGAGAGCTCGCGCCGGAAGTCGACCAGCTCCTCGGCCAGGATCGCGACGCCGGTGTCCGCGGCCGTCTCGAACGCGGACGCGCACTCCTCCTGCGAGGAGACCACCCACACGCCCTTGCCGTCGTAGCCGCCGCGCGTCGTCTTCAGCACCACCGGGAAGCCGCCCACCGACGCGGCGAACTCGGCGACGGCGGCAGGGCCGCCGGTCACCTCCCGGTGCCGGGGGCTGGGCACCTGCAGGGCGTCCAGGCGGGCGCGCATGACGGCCTTGTCCTGGGCGTGCACCAGGGCCTGCGGACCTGGCCGGCAGGGGTGCCCCGCGGCGGCGAGCGCGTGCAGGTGCTCGCTCGGCACGTGCTCGTGGTCGAAGGTCACCACCGCGCAGCCGGCGGCCACTGCGCGCAGCGTGTCCAGGTCGCGGTAGTCCCCGACCACCGGGTCACGGACGACCTGGGCGGCGGAGACGTCAGGACCCTCCGCCAGCAGCCGGAGCGGGACTCCCAGGCCGACCGCGGCCTGGGCCATCATCCGGGCCAGCTGCCCGCCCCCGACCACCGCCAGCACGGGCGGCGCGCCGGCGGCCCGCGAGGTGGTAGGCGGTGCGCTCACCCGCACGAGCCTAGTTGGCCGGCCGGTACGGCGGCCCGGCCGGTCCTGCGAGGGCAGGTCAGGAGGCGGTGCGCACCGCGGTCGGCAGCTCGGCGTACGTCGGGGCGGTGTGCTCGAAGCGCAGTCCCCGGCCCCTGATCGTGGTGATCAGGGACGGGCGACGGGTGTCGTCGCCGAGCTTGCGGCGCACCCACCCGAGGTGGACGTCGATGGTCTTGGCGGACGTCCAGAAGTTCGTCTGCCACACGTCACGCATGAGCTCCTCGCGGGTGACGATCTCGCCAGCGCGGGCGATCAGCGCGTGCAGCAGGTCGAACTCCTTGTTGGACAGCCGGATCTCCAGGCCGTCTCGCCACACGCGTCGGGAGGCGGCGTCCACCTGCACCCCTTGCACACTGATCATGGAAAGAGAGTAATCGGACATACCGGGCGAGGCCCAGGGTACTCGAGAAGTTGGTCAGGAATGACTACTCCGGCCGTCCGCTGATGCCACCCGCCGACCACCCGGACGGTCAGTGCCGTCGCACGGCGACCGGCTCCACGACCCCGAACCCGCGCAGCGGTCGGCCCGGCAGGGGCCGGGTGTCGAACGTGCCGGCCGGCAGCAGGTCGGCCGTCGAGCGGTCCGTGATGACCCGGTTGCGCCGAGCGACACCGGTGAGCCGGGCGGCCATGTTGACCGGCGGCCCGAAGACGTCGCCGAGCTGCAGGATCACGGAGCCGGTGGACAGGCCGATGCGGACGTCGGGGAGCCGGCTGTCGTGACCGATCACGTCCACGATGCTCAGCGCGATGTCCATGGCCCGCACCGGGTCCTCGGAGACGAACAGCACCGAGTCGCCGAGCGTCTTGATCACCCGCCCGTGCCGCGCCGCGACCACGTCGGCGCACCGGGACTCGAAGATCTCCACGAGGTCCCCGATCCGGTCCTCGTCGAGCTCGTTGGACAACGCGGTGAAGCGCACGATGTCGGCGAAGCCGACGGTGACCTGAGTGGTGTGCAGGTCCACGTCGTTGGCTCCGAGCGCCTCCACCCGCGCAACGGCCTGCGCCAGGTGCCGTCGCCAGGCGTACACCAGCAGCTCCTCGAACGGGATGCCCACCTCCTCGGCGAGCCGCAGCGCGCTGCCGATGCGGCTCCCCGTGGCCTCCTCCCCCGCCTCGAGCTGCTCGACGCGGGCGGACAGGGTGGCCACCTGCCAGTCGGCCAGGCGGGCCATCGTCTGGCCGACGGCACGGGTGAGGCGCACCGCGGTGTCGAAGTCGATGGCGCCCCGGTGGACGGCGCGGACGATGGTGGACAGGGCGACCAGGTCGGCCTCGGTGAACGCCACGGCGTCCCCGGCCTCCGGAAACCCCAGGGCCCGCCACAGCCGACGGGCCTGCTCCAGCGGGACGCCGGCCGCCTCGGCCACGGCGGTGCTGGTCAGCGCCGGCCGGTGGCCGAGGATCGCCTTCTCGAGCTCCTGGCGGGTGAAGCCGGCGCTCCCGTCGGGCCCGTCGGCAGCGTCGGGGACCGGGTCAGGCGAGGTCATCGGACCCGAGGCCGCTCGAAGATCGCCACCGGCGCATTCTGTCACTCGTCCCGGGCCGGGCGGACATGGACGACGTCGCCGACGCCGAGGACGTGCACCCTCGAGCCGTCGTCGACCTGCAGTCGGCCCGAGTCGTCCACCCCGACGGCGGTGCCGTCCACGCCCGTGCCGCCAGGCAGCTCGACGTGCACCCGGCGCCCGAGGGTCGAGCAGGCCCGCAGGTAGGGCGCCCGCAGGCCAGCACCCGCAGCGGCGCACCAGGCGTCGTACCGACGGCGGAAGGAGCGCAGCACCGCGTCGAGCAGCAGGGCGCGGTCCAGCGACGAGGCGCCGGCGGCTCGCAGCGAGGTCGCGGTCGGCACCGGCAGCTCCTCGGCGGTCGAGGAGACGTTCAGGCCCACCCCCACCACGGCCACGGCGCCACGAGGGCCCTCCACCCTCTCCACCAGGATGCCCGCCACCTTGCGGTCGGCGACCAGCACGTCGTTCGGCCACTTGAGCGAGGCCGGGACTCCGGCAGCCTCCCGCAGGGAGTCCACGACGGCGAGCCCCGCCAGCAGCGGGAGCCACGGCCACCGGGCCAGGGGCACACCGTCGGGGGCGACGGCGAGGCTGAAGGTCAGGGCGGCCCGGGGCGGGGTGACCCAGGTGCGGTCCAGTCGTCCGCGACCGGCGGTCTGGTGCTCGGCCACGACCACGAGCCCAGCCGGCTCCCCGTCGAGCACCCGCGCGGCCACGAGCGCATTCGTCGACGGCGACTCGGCGAGCACCTGCACCCGCCAGCCCGGCGCCCGCACCGCAGCCGGGTCCAGTGCCGGGCGGTGCCGGTCGTCGGGAGTCACAGGCACTAGCCTGACGCACGCATTCCCCGGACCGGCCCGGTCACCCGGCGGTCCCGGGCGGCAGGTCCGCGAACCCGACGTGCAGGAGGCGAGCCCGCGTGAGCCAGGCAGCAGCGTCATCGCCCGGCGCCCGACCCGACGAGGGGACGGAGCTCCCGGCCGGCAGCGACATCGACATCCACACCACCGCCGGCAAGCTCGCCGACCTCGAGCGCCGGCTGGAGGAGGCGGCGAACGCCGGGTCGGCGCGAGCCGTGGAGAAGCAGCACAAGCGGGGCAAGAAGACCGCCCGCGAGCGCGTCCTCGAGCTGCTCGACGAGGGTTCCTTCGTGGAGCTCGACGAGCTCGCTCGGCACCGGTCGGTCGCCTTCGGCATGGAGCACGACCGCCCCTACGGCGACGGCGTGGTCACCGGCTACGGCACCGTCGAGGGTCGCGCGGTCTGTGTCTTCGCCCAGGACTTCACCGTGATGGGCGGGTCGCTCGGCCAGGTCTTCGGCGAGAAGATCGTCAAGGTGATGGACCTGGCCGTGAAGACCGGGTGCCCGGTGATCGGCATCAACGACTCCGGCGGTGCGCGCATCCAGGAGGGGGTGGTCTCTCTCGGCATGTACGGCGAGATCTTCCGCCGCAACGTGCACGCCTCGGGAGTGGTGCCCCAGGTGTCGCTGGTGATGGGGCCGTGCGCCGGCGGGGCGGTGTACTCCCCCGCCATCACCGACTTCACCGTCATGGTCGACGCGACCTCCCACATGTTCATCACCGGGCCCGACGTCATCAAGACCGTCACCGGCGAGGACGTGTCCATGGAGGAGCTCGGGGGGGCGCGGACCCACAACAGCCGGTCCGGCAACGCCCACTACCTCGCCGTCGACGAGTCCGACGCCATGGACTACGTGCGGGCGCTGCTGTCCTACCTGCCGCAGAACAACCTCGACGAGGCGCCCCCCGCCTTGGACTCGTCGCTGTCGGCGGCGGACCTCGAGCCGACGGAGGTGGACCTCGCCCTCGACACCCTGGTGCCGGACGCCGCCAGCTCGCCGTACGACATCCGGACCGTGGTGGAAGCCGTGCTCGACGACGGCGAGTTCCTCGAGGTGCAGGCGCTCTTCGCGCCCAACGTGGTGGTCGGCTTCGGCCGCGTCGAGGGCCGCTCGGTCGGCGTGGTCGCCAACCAGCCCCTGCAGTACGCCGGCACCCTGGACATCGACGCCTCGGAGAAGGCCGCCCGCTTCGTGCGGACCTGCGACGCCTTCAACCTCCCTGTGCTCACGTTCGTCGACGTGCCCGGCTTCCTGCCCGGCACCGACCAGGAGTGGAACGGCATCATCCGGCGCGGCGCGAAGCTGATCTACGCCTACGCCGAGGCGACCGTGCCGCTGGTCACCACGATCACCCGCAAGGCCTACGGCGGCGCGTACGACGTGATGGGGTCCAAGCACCTCGGCGCCGACCTGAACCTGGCCTGGCCCACGGCCCAGATCGCGGTGATGGGCGCGCAGGGCGCGGTGAACATCCTGTACCGCAAGGAGCTCGCCGAGGCCGCCGCCGCCGATGACACCGGGGCCGCCGCGGAGGCCCGCCGGGCCGAGCTGGTGCAGGAGTACGAGGACCACCTCGCCAACCCCTACCTCGCTGCCGAGCGCGGGTACGTCGACGCGGTGATCGCCCCGCACCAGACCCGTGCCGAGATCGTGCGGGCGCTGCGCCTGCTCCGGTCCAAGCGGGAGGTGCTGCCGCCCAAGAAGCACGGGAACATCCCGCTGTGACCGGGACCGTGGGGAGTGGTCGCGAGGGAGCGCCGCACCTGCGTGTGGTGCGGGGCGACCCGTCCCCCGAGGAGCTCGCTGCGCTGGTCGTGGTGCTGTCCGCCAGCGCCTCGGCCCCGACGCTGGAGCCGGAGCCCTCGCGGTCCCCGTGGTCGGCGCCGTCGCGGCGGCTGCGCGGCCCGCTCCGGGCGCCCGCGCCCGACCGGGACGGCTGGCGCTCCAGCGCGCTGCCACGCTAGGCGCGCGGTCATCCGCGGGGGCGTCGCCTGCCGCGGCGGCCGACCAGCCACCACGCGCCGGACCACCCCAGCCCGGCCGCCACCCCGAGGCACCAGGTGGCCACCTCGAAGGGCCATCCCGGTGGGGCGAACTGCACGGTGACCGTGCGCCCCACCGCCTCCGCCGGGACGTCGACGGTCAGCAGGTAGCCGTCGAGCGGCTCCCCGATGGCTCCCACGTCGGTGCGGTATCCCGGCCAGTCCAGCGTCGCCACGGTCACCCGTCCACCGGCGGGCGGCGCCGCGTCGAGGCGGAACCGGGTGGTGCGGTCGTCGGCGGACACCGCAGACACGACCGTGCCCGGCGAGGTCCACACCGGCCGGCCGGCGCCCGGCAACGGCTGGTTGCGCACCCAGGTGACCGCGTGGGCGGTGGTCTCGCTCACCTGCCACCCGGACGGCGGGTCCGCCAGCCGGCCGGCGGGAAAGTCCTGCCGCACGAAGAGCAGGGTGCTCACCGCCAGCAGGTCCACGCGCGGCAAGCCGGTCGTCGGCTCGCGGCTGAGCAGGCCGTCCAGGACCTCGGGTGAGGTCGAGCCTTCGTAGCCGACGTCGAAGGCCGTGCGGTAGCCACGGTGGTTGATCGTCGTGTAGGTGTTGCGCACCGGGTGCGGGTTGAGGTACCAGGCAGAGCCGGCCAGGAAGTCGGCGTTCGCGGACGCGTCGGCCTCGAGCAGCGAGGAGACGTCTCCGACCACCATCACGTCCCCTCGGGCCGTGGCCAGCGGCCTGCGGTAGTCCGCGGCGCTGCTCGGGAGGTTCCGCTCCGGGGAGGGCGCCTCCGGGAAGGCGGCGTGCTGCAGCACGGTCGTCGCCAGGCTGAACGCGACGGCCACGCCGGCGCCCAGCAGCAGCGTGCGGCGGTCCCGCGTCCGTCGTACCAGCAGCCACAGCGCCACCAGGCCGCCCGTCACGACGACCACGCTCCCGGCCAGCCAGGGCCAACCCTGCGGGTAGCGCGGCAGGGCGGCGACTGCCGCTACGGCTACCCACAGCAGGCTGGCCAGGAGGCGCTTCCGCGAGGGGTGGCGTACGAGGTACCGGCTGACCGCGGCGGCGCACAGCACCACCAGCAGCTGGACCAGGAACGGCTGCAGCCGCAACGGCCAGCGCAGCGGGCCCAGCTGGGCGGGACCCAGCACGACGACGAGCAGGGCCGCCACCATGACCAGCAGCCCGGCGACCCGGCGCCACTCCCGGCGCACCTGGTCCCGGTCCAGCCACAGCAGCACCGGCAGGAACCAGGCTGTGTAGGCGTACGGCAGCACGTGCAGCGTGGTGTCCGGCACCACGGCTGCGGGCAGCACCGAGGACAGGAGCGCCAGCGGGTCGCTGTCGAACTTGCCGGTCAGCAGCAGCTCGGTGCCGCGGTTGGTGGCGGGACGGGTCAGCACCCCCGGCAGGTACACCGTGAACGCGACGAGTCCGCACACCACGCCGACGCCGAGCACCCGCATCGCCGCGGAGAGGTCCCGGGCGATCCGACATTCGACCAGGGAGGCCAGCAGCACCAGGATCAGCATGAGGGTGCCGTACACGTAGCCCACGGTCACCAGCAGGTAGCCCAGCACCAGCACCGGGAACGGAGAGGCGTCGAGCAGCATCGTGCGCCGCAGCGCCCACCACACCCAGGGGACGAGCGCCCAGATCATGAGCCCGGCGACCCAGGAGGCGAGGTCGAGGTACTGCGTCATCCCGCCGAGCGGGGAGGCCACCGCAGCGGCGAGGGCCAGCGGCGCGGCGGCCCCGTAGGAGCGCGCCAGGGCGAACACCCCCAAGGCCCCGATGCAGGCGACCAACAGCTTGAGCAGGGTCGCGAACACCAGCACGTTGCCCACCGAGGTGGCGAGGAGGCCGACTCCCATCGCCAGTGGGCTGAACAGGCCCGCTTGGCCCTCGGCGACGAAGTTGCCGGCCTGCCAGGCCTGCGGGTCCAGCAGCGGCCAGTGCCCGTCGAGCAGCTGCCGGCCGAGGTGGAACTGCCAGCCGAGGTACGCAGCCTGGGTGTCGCCGGTGAAGAAGTACCGCGGCTGCTGGGCCCACAGCAGCAGGGCCGGTGCCAGCACACCCGCCACCACCGCTGCCCCCCAGAGCAGGCGTGCGCGAGCGGCCCGACCATCCCGAGGCGGCTTCGACACAGGGAGGGTCTAGCACGCCGACGGGTGCTCGCCGCGCACCGGGGCCGCCAGCCGACGCGCCACTAGGGTGACCGGATGTCCCCCTTCTCCAGGCCCGCGTGACCGGCCCGGCCGCCACCTTGCCGGACCGCGCCGCCGTCGTGCTCGCGTCCGCGTCACCTGCCCGCCTTGCCACGCTGCGCGAGGCGGGAGTCCACCCGCGCGTGGTCGTCTCCGGGGTGGACGAGACGACCGTGTCCAGCTCCGACGCGGCGCAGCTCGCGACCCGGCTGTCGGTGCTCAAGGCCCGTGCCGTCGCGGAGCGGCTGTCCGACGACCCGGACGGGCAGCCCGGGCCGGAGCGGTGGGTGATCGGGTGCGACTCCGTGCTCGAGATCGACGGCGAGGTGCACGGCAAGCCGGCGGACTCCGAGCAGGCACGCCGGTGGTGGCGGAGCATGCGAGGCCGCAGCGGGGTGCTGCACACCGGGCACTGCCTGCGGGTGCTGGGGGCGACCGAGGAGGGTCCGGTTCCGGCGGAGGTGGTGCGCAGCGTGGCGACGACGGTGCGCTTCGCCCGGCTCGAGGACCGGGAGATCGACGCCTACGTCGCCACCGGGGAGCCGCTGGCGGTCGCCGGCGCCTTCACGGTGGACGGACTGGGCGGTGCCTTCGTCCGCGGCATCGAGGGGGACCACCACAACGTGGTCGGGCTCAGTCTCCCGGTGCTCCGCGAGATGTTCGCTGAGGTGGGGGTGCTGTGGACCGACCTGTGGAACCCGCAGCCGACGCCCTGACGCCGGCCGGGCGGGTCAGCCGTGCATCCGCTGGGGGCCCGCGCGCAGCCGGCGGCCGACGTCCGCGGAGGTGCGCGCCATCCCGACGAGCATCGGCGTCACCAGGTGCGAGTCGAGCTCGGGCCAGACCACCGACCGCAGCCGCAGGTCGCGGATCTGTCCCGACCCCGGCAGCGGCGCCTTGGCCACGACGCGGGCGCGGGACCGGTGCAGCCGGGTGGACTCGCCGATGAGCGCGCCGATGGTCAGGCTGGTCCCGGTGGCGACCACCTTGACGACCACCGGCACCGTCAGGCCGGCAGTCCGGGCACGCAGCGAGGTGAGGCCGGCGGCCACCAGGTCACCGACGTCGGCCGCGTAGACGTAGTCCCGCAGGGTGTCCAGGGACACGTAGACGGTCAGCGGCTGGCGGGTGGCGTGAGCGCGGCTCAGCTGTGAGACCAGCCCCTGGGGCTTGGTCAGGTCCTGGCCGGGGCCGTAGAGGTTCGCGATCCGCCCGACCAGCACCGGCGTACCCGTCCGCTCGGCGAACTCGGTGACGTCGCGCTCCATGTCGAGCTTGGTGTGACCGTAGGCGACCAGGGCGCCGACCGGGGAGTGCTCGGTGAACGGCGGCCGCGCCGGGGACCCTGCGTAGACGCCCCCGGCCGAGGAGGCCAGGAACAGCGCGCCCGCTCCTGTCCGCGCCAGTCGCGCCGCCAGCTCGTCGAGGGCGTGCACGAACGCCGCGCGCTCGACGGCCATGGCCTCGGCGCCGGTGGCGACGACGCCGGCTCCTGCGCACCACGCCACCTGCCAGGGACCCCCGCCGGCTGCCTCCGCCAGCCGTCGGACGCCTTCCTTAAGCGCCGTTCGTGCGGCCGGCGGGTCCTGCCAGGGCACCCGCGAGACCAGGACCGGCACGGCACGACGACGGAGGGAGCCGACCACGTGGCTGCCCAGCAGCCCACTGCCGCCCACCACCCAGGTGGGTACGCCGCCGGAACCGTCGCTCACCCGCCGTCCTGCTCCGGCGAGCGCCCGAGCGGACCGGAGCCGGGGTCGGCGGAGATCAGGTAGAGCGGCTTGCCCATCGCCATGTTGACAGCGATCCCGAGGTACTCCGCGACGATGCCCAGCGACAGCAGGATGGCCCCGGTGCCGACCAGGACGGCCACCATCACCGAGGTCCAGCCCGGCTGGATCTCACCCCCCAGCAGCCGGTTCGCGACGAGGAAGACGGCGAAGGCGATCCCGACCAGGGCGAACAGCGCGCCGACCAGGGCGACGAGCCGAAGCAGCCGGGTGCCGCTGGTGAGCACCAGCCGCCAGAAGTGCGACAGCAGGCTCCGCAGCCGGTAGCCGGAGGGTCGGCTTCCCTCCGCCCGCAGGGTGACCGAGCAGGTCGTGGCCCGGCCGGCCACCCAGCCCAGCGCCACGTCGAGATAGTCGCCGGCGCCGGCGTACGCCGCGACGCCACGCCCGGCCTCGCCCAGCATGAGCCGGTAGCTGTGGTAGATCCCGGTGTTGCCGTCCGAGGCCAGCACGTTCACGAGCCGTTGGGAGGCGGTCGACGCGAGGTTGCGCACGGGTCCGTGCTGGCGGCCGTTGACGGGGTGGGCGTAGACCACCGCGACCTGCTCGGCCATCGCCCGGTCCAGCAGCGCGGGGATGTCTGCCGGGTCGTGCTGACCGTCCTCGTCCAGCGTGACGATCCAGTCACCTCCGGCGGAGGCCATCCCGGCGATGGTGGCGGCGTGCTGGCCGAAGTTGCGGCTCAGCCACACCAGGCGTACGACGTCGGAGCCGGCCGCCAGGGACCGCAGCACCCGCGCCGACTCGTCCGGGCCGTGGTCGTGCACCAGGACGATCTCGGTGACCCGCGCCGAGTGCCCGTCCGGGGTGGTGAAGGTCGAGGTCATGGGGGTCAGCTCGGTGACCAGCCCGGGCAGCGTCCGCTCGCCGGCGTAGACCGGGACGACCACGGAGATCAGGTGCGGCTCCCCACCGGACGCCGTGCTCACGCCGCGGGCCTCTGCTCGCCGGCCCCCGGCGCGGGTCTGGACGCCGCGACGAGGACCGAGGACCCGAACGGCAGGTCGCGGTGGCGCAGCAGCCGGCGGTCCAGCCGGGACAGCCCCATCAGCAACCGCTCGACCGGCGCCGGCACCGCCGGCAGGGACACGATGTCCGCTGGCGCCCCGGTCCGGCGGCGGGTGAGCAGGTCCCGGACCCGGCGGCTCAGACGCTCGGCGGCGAAGAACGGGAACACGGAGGTGAAGGCGTAGGTCACCCGCTCGACCCGCAGGCCCGCGTCCTCCACCGCCCGCACGGCGCGGCGGCGGGTGTAGCGGCGCAGGTGGCCGTTGTCCTCGTCGAAGTCGCTCCACGCCCACTCGTAGGCCGGGACGGACAGCAGCAGCCGGCCACCGGGCACCAGCACCCGTGTGAGCTCGGCGAGCACCTGCGACTCGGGCTCGCAGTGCTCGAGCACGTCGAAGGCCGCGACCACGTCGAAGCACCCGCTGCGGAACGGCAGCGCGAGCGCGGACCCGCACACCCCGCCAGGCTCGAGCCCGCGTGGGTCGATGTCGAGGGCGGTGTGCCGACGTACGTCGCGCAGCCACCCGACGCTCGGGCCGTCGGCGCTCCCCACGTCGAGCACGCGGGCGGCATCGCGCACGAAGGGACCGAGCGCCACCTGCAGCAGCTCGGCGCGGGCGCGGTACCACCAGTACTCGGGTGCGGCGATGGAGGCGGACCCTCCGTGCGGGGAGGCAGGGGCGGAACCAGTCACCCGCGCACCCTAGCCGTGGCGGCAGGCCACCCGGTGCTCGGCGAGGGCGCGACGCTGCTCGACCCGGGCCGAGGTCAGGAAGATGAACCGGCGCAGGGCCCAGAAGCGGGCAGCGGTGCCCAGCCCGAGACCCACGACGTTGGCGGCGATGTTGTCGGCGACCGGGTCGCTCAGGCCGAGGGCGTAACGGCTGAGCGAGAGGCACGCGAGCGGGATCCCCATCGAGGCGACGTTGATGGCGAAGAACCGCACGCGGCCTCCGGCGACGCCCACCGCGGCCCGGTCCCGGAACGCCCAGGAGCGGCTCCCGCGGTAGCTGACGAGCATGCCGACGGTGTTGGCCAGCACGAACGCGACCAGCGGGTCGTCGTGCATCGGGCCACGCCCGCCGAGATACCCGTGCACCAGGCCGTTGAACAGCGTGAAGGAGACGAGGGTCGCGAGGCCGCCCACGGTGAGGAACTTCGCGACCTCGGAGACGAAGCGCGACGTGCGGCGACCCATGCCGCCAGGGTAGACGGGCCGCGCCTCCGGGCCGGTTCGCAGCGCCGAGCGGAACCGGGCCTAGGCCTACTCCACGGGCAGCCCGCGGCCGCGGGCGATCAGCATCCGCTGCACCTCGGAGGTGCCCTCGCCGATCTCGAGGACCTTGGCGTCGCGGTAGAACCGGGCGACCGGGTACTCCTCCATGAAGCCGTAGCCGCCGAACACCTGGGTGGCGATGCGGGTGGCGGTGACCGCCGCCTCGGTGGCGTAGAGCTTGGCGATCGCCGCAGCCTGCTTGAGCTGCGCCACCGGTCGTCCGGCGTCCTTCATCGCTGCGGCCCGGTAGGTCAGCGCACGGGAGGCCTCGAGCATCACCTCGAGGTCGGCGATCGAGAAGGCGACGCCCTGCTTGCTCCCGATCGGCTGACCGAACGTGGTCCGCTCCCCGGCGTACGCCACGGACATGTCCAGGCAGGCCTGGAGGCACCCGACGGCGAGGGCGGCGATGGCGACCCGGCCGTCGTCGAGGGTGGCCAGGAACTGCGCGAAACCCCGGCCGCGGGTCCCCAGGAGGTTCTCCTCCGGCACCCGGGCGCCGGTGAAGGTCAGCGGGTGGGTGTCGGAGGCGTGCCAGCCGAGCTTGTCGTACGCCGGCTCGGCGGTGAAGCCGGGCGTGTCCGACGGCACCAGGATCGTGCTCACCTCGGGCCGGCCGTCCTCTCGCACCCCCGTGCGGGCCGTCACGGTGACCAGCGAGGTGATCGCGGACCCGGAGTTGGTGATGAACTGCTTCGTCCCGTCGATGACCCACTGGCCGTCGACCAGCTCTGCCTTGGTCCGGGTGGCGCCCGCGTCCGAGCCGGCGCCCGGCTCGGTGAGGCCGAAGCCGGCGATCGTCCTGCCGGCGACCAGGTCGGGCAGCCATCGCTGCTTCTGCTCCTCTGTGCCGAAGGTCAGCAGGGGGTTGATGCCGAGCCCGACGGCGGCCTCCAGCGTGATGCCCATGGACTGGTCGACCCGGCCGATCTCCTCGATCGCGACGCAGAGGGCCGTGAAGTCCCCGCCGGTGTCGGGGCCGCCGATCCCGCCGTACTCCTCCGGCGCGGTGAGTCCCATCAGCCCCAGCTCGCCCATGGCGTGCACCACGTCGGTGGGGAAGTGGTGGTCGCGGTCCCACCGTGCCGCGTACGGGGCGATCTCCGCCTGCGCGAACTCCCGGACGCTCGTGCGGAAGGTCTCGTGCTCCGCGGACAGCTCGAACGACGACATGCGGCTCCTTCGCTTGCGGTGGTGTCCAGACTAGGCAGCACGCCGATCTCCGGGCCGGTCGAGCCTGTCGAGATCCGGGCGCGGCTACCTGCGGTGCTTGGGGCGGTACCGGCCTGAGCGGGCGCCCCCGCCTGCCGCCGACTCGCCGGCGGCCCCCCCGCCGGAGTCGGCGATGTGCTGCAGCGCCGAGGGCCACCAGACCCGCGCGCCGATGTCGTAGCACAGGGCCGGCACCAGCAGGGACCGTACGACGAGGGTGTCGAGCAGCACGCCGAACGCCACGATGAAGGCGATCTGCGCCAGGAACAGGATGGGGATCACGCCCAGCGCGGCGAACGTCGCGGCCAGCACCACGCCGGCGGACGTGATCACGCCGCCCGTCACCGACAGCCCCTTGAGCACCCCGGGGTGGGTCCCGCGGCGGGCGGACTCCTCCCGCACCCGGGTCATCAGGAAGATCGAGTAGTCGATGCCCAGCGCCACCAGGAACACGAAGCCGATCAGCACGATCGAGGGGTCGGTGGCCGGGAAGTCGAAGACGTGCTCGAAGACGAGCGCGCTGATGCCCATGGTGGCTCCGAACGAGAGCACGTTGGCCAGCAGCAGCAGCGTCGGCGCGAGCAGGGAGCGGAGCAGCGCTGCGAGCACCAGGAAGATGACGACGAGGATCGCCGGGATCACCCGGTTGCGGTCCGCCTCGGAGGTGTCGCGGCTGTCCATCTGGATGGCGGTGTCGCCGCCCACCCTGATCGCCGGGCTCACCGCATCGAGGTCGGCGCGCAGCTCCCGCACGGTGCGCGTGGCCTCGGGTGAGTCGGCCGCGCCCTCCAGGGTGGCCAGCACGACCACGTCGCCGTCGACCACCTGGGGAGCCGGCGGCGTGGCGCCTCCCGGCGGGCCCGCCGGGAGGTAGCTCACGCCGTCGCGGGCGATGCCGCGGTGCGCCTGGACGGCCTCGAGCGTGTCCTGCAACCTCTCCTCCGGGACTACCAGCACCGCCGGGCTGGCCTGGTCGCTGCGGAAGTGCGCGTCGAGAACCTCCTGCGCCTGCACGGAGTCCACGGCGGTGAGGAACGTGCTGGTCTGCGGCACCGGATCCTCGTCGAGCGTGGGCAGGAAGGCCGCGAACGCGGCCAGTGCCACGACGGTGAGCAGCCACACCGCACGAGCGCGACGGCCGACCAGCCGGGCGACCGCGCCCCACACGCCGGTGGCGTCGGGGTGCGCCGACCCGTACGCCGGCCGGAAGGGCCAGTAGGCCCACCGCCCCAGCAGCACCAGCATCGCGGGCAGCAAGGTCAGCGAGGACAGCACGGCGCCGACCACTCCCAGCGCCCCGACGGGCCCCAGCCCGCGCAGGTTCGACAGGTCGGCGAGCAGCAGGCACAGCAGCCCCAGGATCACCGTCACGCCCGAGGCGACGATCGGCTCGATCGAGTGGCGGTAGGCGCGCTTCATCGCGGCGTACGGCGACTCCTCGTCGCGCAGTTCCTCCCGGAACCGGGACACGACCAGCAGCGAGTAGTCGGTCGCCGCGCCCAGGGCCAGGATGAACAGGATGCCCTGGCTCTGGCCGTTGAGGTCGAGGGCGCCTGCCTTGGCCAGCGCGTAGACGACGGCCGAGGACACGCCCAGCGCGAGGATGGAGGCGACGATCACCACCAGCGGCAGGATGACCGTGCGGTAGACGACCACCAGGATCACCAGCACCACGACGAGCGCGACCACCAGCAGCAGGCCGTCGATGGCCCCGAACGCCTCGATGAAGTCCCCGAGGATGCCGCCCTGGCCGCCCACCAGGACGGTGAGCCCCTCCGGGGGGTCGTCGACGACCGTGCGGAGGTCGGCGACGGCCGCCAGGATCTCCTCGCCGTCGGCGGAGGCGATGGGCACGACCACCTGGGCGGCGGCCCCGTCGCTGGCGTACGTCGGCCGCCCGATGGCCCCGGCGTCCACCGACGGCACGTCGGCGAAGCGTCCGGCGTAGTCCCGGATCGTCTGCCGGTCCTCGGCGGTCAGACCTCCCTCCCGCTCGAAGACCACCGTCGCGGGCAGCGACTGGTCACCGCGGAAGCGCACCAGCTCGTCGAGGACGGTGGTGGACTCGGTGCCCTGGGGGAGGAACGACGCGTTGTCGTTCTGCTGCACCTCGGACAGCCGCCCGGCGAAGGTCCCGAGCGGGCCGCCGACGAACAGCCACAGCAGCACGACCACGGCGGGGAGCACCCAGCGGCGGGACCGCCGCGGGGGCGGGCCCGGGTCCTCGGCTGGGCTGGGCATGAGGATGCCTTCGGTCGGTGGGGGGTGGCCTCGGACCGCGCCCGGCGTCCGGGGGGCCCAGCGGCCATCCTGGCCCATGCCTCGAAACCGGCCAGGGGCGGTGCGGGCGTCGGCGTACGCTCGTGGCGTGGGTGACCTGAGCTTCCGGACCGTCGGCTTCGGCCGCTCCGCCGTCGAGTACGTCGCCGCGTGGGACCTGCAGCGGGAGGTGCACGCCGCCGTGGTGGCCGGCGCGGACGACATGGTGCTGCTGCTCGAGCACCCGCCGGTGTTCACGGCCGGCAAGCGCACCGAGCCGCACGAGCGGCCGGTCGGCGACGACGCTCCCGTGATCGACGTGGACCGCGGCGGCAAGATCACCTTCCACGGCCCGGGGCAGCTGGTCGGCTACCCGATCGTGCGGCTGCCCGACCACGTGCTGGTCGTGGACTACGTGCGCCGGCTCGAGGAGGCGCTGATCGCGGCGTGCGCCGAGCTGGGCGTGGCGACCGCTCGGGTGCCCGGCCGCACCGGCGTCTGGGTCGCGGCCGACCCGGACGGCAGCGGGGGCCGTCCGGAGCGCAAGGTCGCCGCGATCGGCATCCGGGTCGGACACGGCGTGACGATGCACGGCTTCGCGCTCAACTGCGACGTCGACCTCTCCTGGTACGACCGCTTCGTGCCCTGCGGCATCAGCGACGCCGGGGTGACCAGCCTGTCCGCCGAGCTCGGGCGCGACGTGACGGTGGAGGAGGTCGCGCCCGTCATCGAGCGGCACGTGCGTGAGCTGCTGGCCTGGGCGCCGTACACCCCGACGCCGGACTTCGCGCCCAAGCCCGAGCCGGGGCGGCGGATCCCGCTCCTGACGCCGTCCCGCTGACGGGGCGCGAGACCCCTCCGAGAGGGGTGGGTGAGGCAGCTGCCGTGCCCTGACCGGCCCTCGTCAGGGTTGGGCGGCTGTCCGGCCGCCGCGTAGAGTGGGCGGGTGACTCAAGCACCTGCTCAGCCCTCCCCGAGCGCGCCCGCGCACACCGCTGCCCACGCCGGTGGGGCCCCCGCGCCGGAGGGCCGCAAGCTGCTCCGGTTGGAGGTCCGCAACGCGGAGACGCCCATCGAGAGGAAGCCGGAGTGGATCAAGACGCGGGCGAAGCTGGGTCCGCAGTACAACGAGCTCCTCGGTCTGGTGAAGTCCGAGGGGCTGCACACGGTGTGCCAGGAGGCGGGCTGCCCGAACATCTTCGAGTGCTGGGAGGACCGGGAGGCCACGTTCCTGATCGGCGGTGACCAGTGCACGCGGCGCTGCGACTTCTGCCAGATCGACACCGGCCGCCCGGAGCCGCTGGACCGTGACGAGCCGCGGCGGGTCGCGGAGAGCGTGCGAACCATGGGGCTGCGCTACGCGACCATCACCGGGGTGGCCCGCGACGACCTCCCCGACGGGGGAGCCTGGCTGTACGCCGAGACGGTGCGCGCCATCCACGAGCTCAACCCGGGCACGGGGGTGGAGAACCTGGTGCCGGACTTCAACGGCAAGCCGGACCTGCTGGCGGAGGTGTTCGAGTCGCGGCCCGAGGTGCTGGCGCACAACGTCGAGACGGTGCCGCGCATCTTCAAGCGGATCCGGCCGGCGTTCCGCTACGACCGCTCGCTGCAGGTGCTGACCGCGGCGCGGGCGTTCGGCCTGGTGACCAAGTCAAACCTCATCCTCGGCATGGGCGAGACCCGGCAGGAGGTGTCCCAGGCGCTGCGGGACCTGCACGACGCGGGCTGCGAGCTGGTCACCATCACCCAGTACCTCCGCCCCTCGGTGCGGCACCACCCGGTGGAGAGGTGGGTGCGACCCGAGGAGTTCGTCGAGCTCAAGGACGAGGCCGACGAGATCGGCTTCGCCGGGGTGTTGTCCGGACCGCTGGTGCGGTCGTCCTACCGCGCCGGGCGGCTCTACCAGCAGGCGGTCGAGGCGCGCGGCGGGCCCACCGGCACGGTCACCGGGGGCACCGTGGCGACGACTGCCGGGGCGCTCTGATGCCCAGCACAGCCGGGGGCGGCAAGCCGGCCAAGGCGCCCAAGGCGCCCAAGGCGCCTAGGGCGGCCAAGCCTCCGAAGAAGGACGGCCGTCTCAAGCAGATGCGCACCGTCTACACGATGACGAAGAGGACCGACCCGCGCATCGGGCTGATCCTCCTGGGCGTCTTCCTGCTCACTGCCGCCGTCGCCTTCGCTCTGCTCTACCTGGTGATCCCCGGCCACTGGGTCTTCCCACTGCTCAGCTCGCTGATGCTGGGCGTGCTCGCCGCCATGATCGTCTTCGGGCGCCGCGCGCAGAAGGCGCAGTACGCAGAGCTGGAAGGGCGTCCCGGCGCGGCGGCGGCCGTGCTGGGCCAGCTGCGCCGCGGATGGAAGGTGGACCCCGGCATCGCGTTCAACCGCCAGCAGGACCTGGTCCACCGAGTGGTGGGACCGCCGGGCATCGTGCTGGTCGGCGAGGGCAACGGCCAGCGCCTCAAGGCGCTGCTCGCCACCGAGCGGCGCAAGCACGAGCGGGTCACCTCCGAGACGCCGATCTTCGAGGTCGTCTCGGGTCAAGGTCAGGGCGCGGTGCCCATCCCCCGGCTCGCTCGGCACGTCACCAAGCTCGGCCGCAACATCAAGCCGGGTGAGATGACCGACGTGCTCCAGCGGCTCAAGGCCCTCGACGCGAACCGCTCGAACATCCCGATCCCGAAGGGACCGATGCCGGCCAACCTCAAGGGTGCGCGGCAGAACATGCGGGGCCGCTGAGCGGACCCACCGGGTCAGCCGGCGCTCGCCGCGGCGAAGCGGGCCGGGGACTTCGCGATCTTCCCGGGCGGCGGTGCCTGAACCCGTACCTGCTCGCCCCACCGTGACATGTCCACGACCGTCTTCTGGCCCGCGACGTCGAAGCGCATCCTGCGGAGCAGGTCCCGGTCGTCGAGCCAGAGGTGGTACCTGAGCCGCGCGGGCATTCCCGCCGGCGCCTTGTGCTTCATCGCCTCGAGCGCCGCGTCGGTGTCAACGGTCATCACGTAATGATCGGTGGCCACCCCGTCCACGGTCGCCGGGCCGGCGTACCTGACCTCGCGGACGGCGGCCTGCAGGCCGGCCATGCTTCGCATCGGGTCCAGCTGCTCCGAGAGCCTGCCGAGGCTCCGGCCCAGCGGACTGCCGGCGTCGTCAGGGTCGACCCGCAGGAACGTGCCCGGTGGGGTGAGCCTCGGAATGCCGAGGTAGACGATGCCGTCGACGTAGCGCAGCGAGATCCGCCCCGCACCGAGCTGGGCCACCTTCATCGTCATCTGCATCTGTGGGTCGCCCTCGCGGTAGCTCACGTCGCCCTCGCCGCTGAGGGACATCGCGCCGGACATGGTGATTGATACGTGCGCGGAGCCGGCCTTCTTCTGGCTCGCCGTCAGGGCCGGGACGAGGCTCGTCTTGTCGAGGCGTCCGACGGCCGAGCCGCTCGCCGACGGGCTGGACGCCGCGGTGCCGGACGCCGCCGAACCTCCGGGGACGGGTGCCTCGCTGCAGGCCGCCAGCGATCCGGTGCAGACGGCCGCGGCCGTCGCGATGGCGAGGCGAGCTCTCATGTGGTCCCCCAGGTGCGATGTCCGAGCCGCCAGTGTAGGGGCGTCCCTCGGCCGCCGTAGGCGCTTCGAGGGGTCAGCGCTGGACGGTGAGGGTGCCGACGAGCAGGTCGTGCAGGCCGCGCTTGTCGCGGTTGTAGACCACCGGGGGTACGACGAGGCAGATCATTGTCGTACGCACCACCGCCGCCAGAAGGCTGACGGGGCCCCCGTCCAGTCGCACCACCGCCACCCTGGTCAGCACCTGGCCGAACGAGCCGCCGATCAACGGCGTCAGGGTGCTCGCCTCGACCAGGAAGACCAGCATCGGCAGCCAGGCCGCCCAGCCCTGTGAGGAGAGCGCCGCACCCCCGGTGAGGCCACCGGCGACGGCCAGCGAGGCGAACCAGTCCACGCACAGTGCCAGGATCCGCCGTCGCCAGCTCGCCACCGAGCCGGGGCCCGTGGGGGGCCGCCCCAGGCGCTGCCCCGGATAGGCGGTGTCAGCGGGGGTCGAGGACGTGCTCACACGCCCACGCTAGCGCGGGAGGGAGCACTGGCCTGGGCTCACGTCTGTTACCTGGCGGAAACAAACCAGATACCGCTGAGAAACTGCCCGTGCATAGGTTGCGGGTCGGGGCGCACCGCCGCCTCCCCGCACGCCACCCGGCACAGCCACCGATCGCCGAGCACATGGCCGCCCGCGGCCGAGGAGGACGAATGTTCGCAAACAGCGAAGAGCTGCTGACCTACATCAAGGACGAGGGCGTCGAGATGGTCGACGTGCGCTTCTGCGACCTCCCCGGGGTGATGCAGCACTTCACGGTCCCGGTGTCGTCGTTCGACCAGTCGGTGTTCGACGACGGGCTCGGGTTCGACGGGTCCTCCATCCGCGGCTTCCAGGCCATCCACGAGTCCGACATGCAGCTGTTCCCGGATCCCACGACCGCCTGGATCGACCCGTTCCGCAAGGCGAAAACGCTGATCGTGAACTTCTTCATCCACGACCCGATCACCGGCGAGGCCTACAGCCGTGACCCGCGCAACATCGCCCGCAAGGCGCTCGCCTATCTCAAGAGCACCGGTATCGGCGACACGGCGTTCTTCGCCCCGGAGGCCGAGTTCTACATGTTCGACTCGGTCAAGTTCGAGACCAAGCAGAACATCGGCATGTACGAGATCGACTCCGTGGCCGGCGCCTGGAACACTGGCCGCGACGAGGAGGGGACGCGGGGCAACAAGGGCTACAAGGTCAAGTACAAGGGCGGCTACTTCCCCGTCTCCCCGACCGACCACTTCAGCGACATCCGCGACGAGATCGCCATCGAGCTCGAGCGGTCGGGACTGATCGTCGAGCGCGGGCACCACGAGGTGGGCACCGCCGGCCAGGCGGAGATCAACTGGCGGTTCGACGAGCTGCTGTCCAGTGCGGACAACGTCATGAAATTCAAGTACATCGTGCGCAACGTGGCGCTGCGCAACGGCAAGACCGCGACCTTCATGCCGAAGCCGATCTTCGGCGACAACGGCTCCGGTATGCACGTGCACCAGTCCATCTGGAACGACGGCGAGCCGCTGTTCTTCGACGAGTCGGGGTACGCCGGCCTCTCGGACATGGCCCGCTGGTACATCGGCGGGCTCCTCAAGCACGCGCCGTCGCTGCTGGCCTTCACCAACCCGACCGTCAACTCCTACCACCGCCTGGTGCCGGGCTTCGAGGCGCCGATCAGCCTGGTGTACAGCCAGCGCAACCGGTCCGCGTGCGTGCGCATCCCGATCACCGGTCCCAATCCCAAGGCCAAGCGCATCGAGTTCCGGTGCCCCGACCCCTCGGCCAACCCCTACCTCGCCTTCTCCGCGCTGCTGCTGGCCGGGGTGGACGGCATCCGCAACAAGATCGAGCCGCCCACGCCGGTCGACAAGGACATCTACGAGCTGCCGCCGGACGAGATGGCCGAGATCGACCAGGTGCCCACCTCGCTGGGCGCCGTGCTCGACAACCTGGAGAGGGACCACGCGTTCCTGCTCGAGGGCGGCGTGTTCACCCCCGACCTGATCGCGACCTGGATCGAGTACAAGCGCAGCATGGAGATCCTGCCGGTGCAGCTGCGCCCGCACCCGCACGAGTTCGAGCTCTACTACGACCTGTAGGAACTGGTCGTTCGCGGACCCCCGGATCTGAGCATGGATCCGGGGGTCTCGCTGTCTCGCCCCGGGCCCGGCAGGACGCGCTGCGGTGCAGTGCAGCGCCTGACGTACCGGATCCACGACCCCACCACCGGCTGACTAGTCCATGAGGGGTAGCCGGGAGTTTCCGGTCGCAGCCGTGGCAAGATTCTGGACAAATCCACTAAACATTGCTCAAGGAGTGACCATGCTGCGTCGTCCTCGTCTCGCCGCCGTCCTCGCGGCGGTCGCCCTGCTCGTCCTCACCGGATGCGGGGACAGCGATGCTCCCGCGGCGGGGAGTGACCAGGACACCTCGCTCCAGACGCTGACGGAGGGCAAGCTCACCATCGGGACCGGCGAGCCGGCGTACTCGCCGTGGGTCGAGGACGACAAGCCGGAGTCCGGCAAGGGCTTCGAGGCCGCCGTCGCGTACGCCGTCGCTGCCGAGCTCGGGTTCGCCAAGGACGACGTGGTGTGGGTACGGACACCGTTCGATGCGGTGATCTCACCAGGTCCCAAAGACTTCGACTTCAACATCCAGCAGTTCGCGATCAGCGACCAGCGGAAGAAGGCCGTCGACTTCTCCTCGCCGTACTACCTCACGGCCCCGGCCCTGGTCTCCCTCGAGGGCAACAAGGGCGCTGACGCGAAAGCGCTCGCAGACCTCAAGGAGGTCACTATCGGCGCAGCCGTGGGCACCACGACGCTGACCGCGGTGGAGGAGGCGGTCTCACCGACACAGAAGGTGCAGCCGTTCAACAGCAACGAGGACGCGGTCCAGGCCTTGCGCACCAAGGCCATCGACGTGCTTGCAGTGGACGTGCCCACCGCGCTCTACCTCGCCTCGGCCGAGCTGGACGGCGGGGTCGTCGTGGGTCAGCTCGATTCCGACCAGGGTGGTGAGCAGCTCGGTCTCCTGCTGGAGAAGGGCTCTCCGTTGACCGGTCCCGTGACGGAGGCGGTCGACACCCTCCGTGAGAAGGGAGTCCTCGACGACCTCGCGGCCGAGTGGCTGACTGACGCCGCGGGTGCGCCAGTCCTCAAGTGAGCCACCCGCTCTCCGAGGTCGAGCTCGAGCGGCGCCGGTACCGGGACGGCCAGCGCCGCAGCTCGGTTCTGGTCAGCCTGGCCAGCACGCTCGCGCTGGCTGCGGCGGTGTGGGCGGTGCTGGTGCTGAGCCCCGGCTGGGACGACGTCAAGAGCTCGTTCTTCGACGTCGAGATCGGTCGCGACGCCCTTCCAGACGTCCTGCGCGGACTCTGGCTCAACGTACGGGTGCTGGTCGTCGCCGCACTTCTCGTCGGCGTCGTCGGGAGCATGCTGGCGATCGCCCGAACCCTGCGCTCCCCGGTGCTCGCTCCCGTCCGCTTCCTCGCGGCGGCGTACACCGACATCTTTCGCGGCATCCCCCTGCTGATCGTCCTGTACCTCGTCGGTTTCGGGATTCCCGGCCTCGCTCTGTTCGGCCGGGTGCCGTCGTACGTCTACGGCACGGTCGCCCTCGTGATCACCTACTCGGCCTATGTCGCCGAGGTGCTCCGGGCCGGCATCGAGGCGGTGCACCCCTCGCAGAGGCAAGCGGCTCGGTCCCTCGGCCTGAGCCACAACCAGACGCTGCGGGTGGTGGTCCTGCCCCAGGCGGTCCGCAAGGTCACGCCCGCCCTGATGAACGACTTCGTGTCGATGCAGAAGGACGTGGGGCTGATCTCGGTCCTCGGTGCGGTCGACGCGGTCCGGGCAGCCCAGATCGAGGTCGCCTACACCTACAACTTCACGCCGTACGTCGTCGCAGGGATGCTGTTCGTGCTGCTGTCGTGGCCGACGATCCGGCTCAGCGACTGGTACAGCGCCCGTGCTCGCAAGCGAGAGCAGATGGGGGCCCTGGTGTGAGTCAGCAGGCGCTGAGGGTCGTCGGGGTCCACAAGGGGTTCGGTGACACCCCGGTCCTGCGGGGGATCGACCTCGACCTTGCCGAGCACGAGGTGGTGGCGCTGATCGGTGCCTCCGGATCGGGCAAGTCGACACTCCTCAAGACGATCAACCTCCTCGAGCCGATCGACGACGGCCAGATCTTCCTCGCCGGGACCGACATCAGCGATCCCCGGATCGACGCCGATGCCGTGCGGGCACAGATCGGCGTGGTCTTCCAGCACTACAACCTGTTCCCCCACCTGACCGTGCTCGACAACGTGGTCCTGGCGAGCCGGCTGGTCCTCAAGAAGCCCCGGGCCGAGGCCGAGGCGCGCGGGCTTGCCCTCCTCGAGCGGATCGGTCTGGCCGACCAAGCTCGCTCCTACCCCGACCGGCTCTCCGGAGGTCAGCAGCAACGCGTCGCCATCGTGCGCGCGCTGGCCACCGACCCGAAGCTGTTGCTCCTGGACGAGATCACCAGCGCACTCGACCCGGTTCTCGTCGGCGAGGTGCTGGACGTGGTGCGTAGCCTCAAGGAGAACGGATCGACGATCCTGATGGCGACCCACGAGATGGGCTTCGCCCGCAGGGTCGCCGACCGCGTCGTCTTCCTCGCGGGCGGACTGGTGGTCGAGCAGGGACCGCCCGAGCAGCTCTTCGGGGACCCGCAGCGCCCGGAGACCCGGGACTTCCTCGCCCGCCTCACCCACTGAGACGAGAACCGGCCGCGTCTCCTGTGCCTCCGCGTAGCGCCGCGGAAGAAAGGACCTCGTCTCGTCAACGCCAGGGATGGTGCCGGTCGAACTGCGGACCGCGCTTCGCGCGTCCCAGTGCGGGGCCCAAATGGGCTATATCGGACCAGCGCCGCGGGCGGTAGGTTGCAGGTCCACGCCGATGGGGGCCACCGGCGTCGTTCAGCTCCAGGGGGAATCTGCTCATGTCTCGCACCCGCCTGCACTCATTCCGCGCGCGTGCCACGGCCACAGGGCTAGCAGCTCTGTCGGTGCTGGCCGCCTCGGGACTGGTCACGACCACAGGCTCGCCCGCGTCCGCGGTGATCACGGGAAACGTGCTCAGCGGAACGGCGTCGCCGATGTGGCAGACCAACAGCGAGGTCGACGCCCTCGCGATGGCCAACGGGGTCATCTATGCCGGCGGGAAGTTCACCTCGGTGCGCCCGCCCGGTGTCGCCGCAGGTGGAGCCGGCCAGGTCAACCGCACCTATCTCGCGGCGTTCAGTGCCAGCACGGGCGCTCTCATCACCGGCTTCAACGTCGTCCTCAACAACCGCGTCAGCTCCCTCGCCGTCTCCCCTGACGGGTCGAGGCTCTACCTCGGGGGCTCCTTCACCACGGTGAACGGCACGACCCGCAACCGGCTCGCCGCCGTCAACGCGGCGACCGTCGCCAGTCCCGGAGCCCTCGTGACGGCGTTCAACCCGAACCCGAACCGCACGGTGACGTCGATCGCGGCGACCAACAGCACCGTCTACCTCGGTGGCGACTTCAGCACCGTGCGTGCGGTCGCCCGCGGCAACCTGGCCTCGGTCACCGCCGCGACGGGTGCCCTGAACACCGCGTTCGCGCCGGCGTTGGTCGCCGGCCCCGCGACCCCTGACACGGTTCCCTCGCCCCGGGTCAACGCCCTCGCGCTCGCTCCCGACGGCAGCCGGGTGCTGGCCGGCGGCAGCTTCCAGACGGTCAACAACGTGCTGACCGGCGGCATGGTCTCCCTCGACCCGGTCGACGGGTCCCTGGAGCAGTGGAACGCCAACAACCTCGGCCAGCAGCCGATCAACACGAACTGCGGTGGCCGGGTGACCGACATCATCACCGAGGGCACCAAGGCCTATGTCACCGCCGAAGGGGACCCGCCCGGCTGCTACGAGGGCACCTACTCGGCGGACATCTCCACGGGGACCCTGGACTGGAACGCGTCCTGCCTGGGTGCCTCGCAGGGTCTGGCACTCGCCAACGGCGTGCTGTACAAGGGCTCGCACCAGCACGACTGCGCCTTCATGGAAGGTGGAGCCTTCGGCGGGTACGTCGGCGGCGTCGCCCGCGAGGCGTTCCTGCACCGCTACCTGGTGGGCCAGGACGTGCGGGACGGCAGCTTCGTGCACTGGAGCCCCAACACCAACGCCACCTCGGTCGGTGGCAGCACGTCGGTCGGCCCCCAGGTGATGGCCTCGGACGGTCGCCAGGTGATCGTCGGTGGCGACTTCACCAGGGTGGGCGGGGTCAACCAGGCGGGCCTCACCCGCTACGAGCCGAACGGCGACACCGCCGCGCCGGAGGTGCCCGGCCGCAGCTACAACGGCGACCCCTGGCCCAACACCATCCCTTACACCGTGTCCCGGATGCCGGTGACCGTGCAGGCGACGGCTGCAGGCACACTCACCGTTCAGTTCCCGGCCGTGCACGACCCCGACACCGGGACGCTCACCTACCGCATCTACAGGAACAACAGCAACACGCCCATCGGCACCGCGACGCAGCAGGCCGAGTCCTTCCATTGGAGCCGCCCCGTACTTCGTTTCGACGACACCGGACTGGCGCCCGGCTCGACCCACTCCTACCGGGTCGACGCCACGGACGGGATCCGGGCGAGCGCCCGGTCCGCGGCCGTGTCCGGCACGGTTCGGACGACTGCTCCGCCGCCCTTCGCCAGCACCTACGCCGGGCTGAACCCGTCGACCTGGTGGAGGCTCGGTGACGCCGCTACCACCGCGTCAGACAGCAGCTCGTCCACCCCTCAGCATCCCGGCACCATGCAGGGCGGCGTGACCCGCGGTCAGGCCGGCGCGGTGTCGGCGAACGGGGACTCCGCCGTCACGCTGGACGGCTCGTCGGGCTTCGTGGCGTCGAACAGCGCCATCCCGGCGTCCGCAGCGTTCTCGGAGTCGGTCTGGTTCAGGACCACGACGAGGCGCGGTGGCGTGCTGGTGGCCCAGGTCAGCCCTGCGCCGGCGCCTGCCACCGGCACCGTCACGGACCGGGCGCTCATCATGGACAACAACGGCAACCTCGTCTTCGGCCTCGGCAGGACCGGCATCCGCAACCAGGGACCGATCTGGAACGACGGCAGGTGGCACCACGCCGTGGGCACCTACGACGGCGGCGGCACCGCCAACCTGTACATCGACGGCTGGCTGCAGGCGTGCACGACGCCCACCACCGGGTCGACCGCCTGCGCTGCCATGACCCGACTGCCCGCCACGCCCCCGCCGGGTGTCCTGCGGGCCGGTCACGCCGACACGGCCAACATCCAGCTGGTCTTCGGTCGCAACTACTACAACCGCAAGTGGCCGCTGAGCGACCACTTCAACGGCAGCCTCGACGAGGTGGCCGTCTTCGACAGGGCGCTCACCGCGCCGGAGGTAGCCAGCATGTTCGCCGCCGGGGTCGCCAACCAGTAGCAGGGCACCGAGGACCGCGACAGTCGTCGTCAAGGCTTGCCGGCGACGGCTATCGCGGGTCCTGCGACCTGTCCCGGGCCTGTCCGTCCATGAATCCACGCTGGGTCATCTCGAACGACGACAGCGCCTCCACCAGGAACGCCGAGGCCGCCCGTGCCACGTCGTACGCCGCCGGCACGGTCCGGACCGTCGCGACCACATCGAGGAAGACGGCGTTGTGCACGCCGACCAGCCCGAGAATGCCGACATCGTGGGACATCGCCTGACGGCCCAGCTCGTACGCAGCGCGCAGCCCGGCCTCGTCCTCGCGCGAGAGGTAGGCGAGGAACGGCGGCGTGTAGTTGCGCCGGAAGTCCTCCAGGGCGTCACCCACCCGGGTGGTCATCCCACCGTCTGGTGCCGGGCCCCGAGCCGGGTCGCCTCGCCAGGCTCACCGGTGAGCTCGCCGAGGCGTACCAGCCCCTCCTCGAGGTCCAGTGCGGTGGGCACGAAGGTGACCTGCAGAGACAGCTGCACCATGGCGATGGCTACCTCCGGACCGATCCCGACGATCACGGTCTCCGCACCGCGCAACCTGGCGACCTCCGCGAGCTGCACCAGCGTCCGGGTGGCGAAGGAGTCGAGCACGTCCAGGGTAGAGACGTCCACGATGATGCCGCGGGACCGCTGTCGCCCGACCCGCTCGATCAGCTCGGTCTGGAGGCGGGTCATCTGGCTGTCGTCCAGAGCGGTGTGGATGGAGACGATCAGGTAGCGGCCCTGGCTGAGGATGGACACCTTCAGCGGCTCCTGCGCCTCGGGCAGGTCAGGGCTGGGCATCGGTGGGCCTGGTGACACGGAAGCCGAGCTGCCGCTCTGCCTCCTCGATCCCGCCCTGCAGGTCGCCGACGGTGCGCATCTTGCTGAGATCCACCCCGATGGTGACGAGCGTCTGGGCGATCTTGGACGACAACCCCGTGATGATGACCTCGGCGCCCATCAGCCGAGACGCGTCGACCGTCTGCACCAGCGAGTTCGCGACCGCCTCGTCCACGTCCGCGACGCCGGTGATGTCGACGACCACGACCTTGGCGCGGTGGTTGCGGATCCCGCTGAGCAGCTGCTCGGTGAGCTGACGGGCCCGGGTGTCGTCGAGCACGCCGATGATCGGTAGGATCAGCAGCCGCTCGCGCACCTGGAGCACCGGTGTGGACAGCTGCAGCAGGGAGTCCTGCTGCTGCCTGATGACCCGCTCGCGCTCCTCGACAAAGCTCACCGCCACCGTGTTGGCGATGCGGTTGGCTGCGGGCTCGTAGGCGTCCAGCACCCGGTTGAGCAGGTCGAAGTCCTCGCGGTACTTCTCGAACAGGGACCGGGCCAGCACGTCGCGCAGCAGCAGGACGATGCCGACGACCTCGTGCGTCTCCACCCCACGCGGGATGATCCGCTCGGACAGGTCGCGGGCGTAGCGGCGGAGCGCCTCTACGCTGCCGGTCTCGAGCACCTCGACGTAGTTGTCGTAGACCGACGTCGCCTCGGAGAACACCTCCTGGGCGGTCATCGAGGACAGCAGGTGGGCATCGGTGATCCTGGTCGCCCATTCCTGGCGCAGCGGGGTCCGCAGGTGCCGCAGGTGCGACACGAGCTCCGGTAGCAGGAAGCCTGTGCCCGACGGCTCCTCGACCTCTGTGGGGTCCTGCTGGGTGTCGGTCATGACTCCCTTCCCTTCTCTCGCTGCCGGTCGGGACCGGACGGGCCCACGAGTGGTTGCCACTTCGTCATCGTGACGGTCGTGCCCTTGCCCACCTCGGTGGCGACGTCGAACTCGTCCATCAGACGCCGGGCACCGGGCAGCCCCAGCCCCAGCCCCTGGTAGGTGCTGTACCCGTCGCGCATGGCCTGCCCGAGGTCCGGGATGCCCTGGCCCACGTCGCGGGCGATGATCGTGATGCCACGTCGGTCGTCCTGCGAGATGCTGAGCATCAGTATCTCGCCCCGGTCGGCGAACTTCACGATGTTGCGGGCGATCTCCGAGATGGCGGTCGCGATCAGCGTCGCGTCGGTGGACGAGAATCCCAGCTCCGAGGAGATCCGTCGTCCGGTCTGCCGGGCCGTCACCACGTCGGCGTCCCTGCCGACCGGCACCCGCACCTCGTCCTCGGCGGCGACGGCCGGGCGCCGTTCGAAGAGATGGGCGCTGATCACCGCGCAGCACTCGCACTCGAGCAGGTGGGCTCCGGAGTCGAGCTCGCGCTGCCGGCGCCGGTCGCCCGCCGAGAGTGCTCGCAGGACCAGTCGGCATCGGTCGCTGGTCGGCTCCACCTTCTCCCGCACCAGCAGGAACTCCACGCGCAGCTTCGCCCGAGTGCGTGCCAGCTGCGCGGCCACCGCTCCCGGAGTGGAGTCCCGGCGTGCCGCCAGAGTCTTCGTGTCCACGCCCTGCACCTCGTGACCCAGGAGCATCTCCTGCTCAGGGGGAGACAGGCGTGCGAGTGCCGTGGCGATGATCGAGCCCTCCTCCTGTCGGATCAGCTCCTCCCCGGGCGGCTCGGTCACGTCGTCACCGGCCAGGAGGTGGGCGCGCTCTCGCGCCCTGTCCCTGTGACGCGCGAACGAGGCCACCACGTTGCGAGCGGTGACGGCCGTGTACGGCGCCAAGGTGTCGCCCTCGACACGGGAGTGCGCCGCCATCACGCGCAGGAGAGTCTCCTGCACCAGATCGTCGACGAGGTGCGGGTCCTTGACCCGGGAGCCCACGATCCTGCGCACCATCGGGACCAGCTCGACGATCGCCTCGTCGTCGAACGCGGGCTCGGGCAGCGGGTCACTCACGTCCTGCCCCTTCCGCTGCCCGGCTCGTCACGGCCACGACCGCGGCCGGGATCCGACCCTACTCGACCGGCCAGGACCGAGATCTGCAGCGGGGCCTCGTCCCGGAGACGCCGGCACGACCGGGTGCCCTCTCCCGCGTCATGCGCAGGCAGCTCCGGAGTCCTCCATGGGGAGGGCAACCGACGCGGTGCCGTCCCCCGGTGGGCATCACCCTCCGGCATCCTTCCGAGAGGTCGTCACCATGCAGGACCCGCTGAACGTTTCGCTCATGGACGACGAGCTGCTGGCCGAGGTGGAGCTGACCACGACGCTGATGATCGCCGCGTCCGAGTCCCCGGCGCGGCTGTCCCGCCGCCAGGTGGACCACCTGCTCGGCGTTCGGGCGGACGTGCCGCTCCAGCGACGGCACGACCGCTGCCCTCGCCACCTCGTGGCGTGAGCGTGCTCCACGGGACGGCGTGGAGGAGCGGCCCTGCTCCCCTGAGACAGGGCCGCTCGAGGACCGCGGACCGGGGGACGTTCGGTGCGCCATGGGGATGGCGCACCGGGGGACGTCGGTCGAGCGGACCTCTGGCCCTATGAGCCCGGAACTGCCGGCGCATGACGCGAGGCGCCTTCGTGGGTGCGCGCGGCGCTCTGCAGGCGCACGAGTGACCGGGATTCTCCCGTCGGTCGTGCCCGGTGCGAGCTGGTCCTGCTGCGGCCGCCCGACGGCGCTCCAGCGTCGGCCGCTGTGGTCTCACACCCTTTATCGGGCCTCATCGGGACTAGTCACCTAGGGGGCTGACCCCCAAGGAAAACTCAAGGCGGCCATCCGACAGTAGGCCCACGTCTATCCGTTCGGCTCCGTGCCGCCTTCGAAGTGGGTCCCGATGAAACGATCTGATGAGTCAAAGCTTGTCACCCGTCCGAGGAAGCGGCGTGGAAAGCGCTCCGCGGCTTCGGTCGCCGTCCTCGCCGTCGTCGGCACGCTGTTCGCGCCTCTGGTCACCTCGCCCGCGCAGGCGGCCCCGGTCGGTCAGGGGTTCAACCTCAACGCCTCCGACGTGAGGTTCATCCTGAAGCAGATCCAGATCTCCGAGAACCACGTCGCCAACACGAACTCCACAACGGGCCCGTGTGGCGGACTGCTCGGTCCCGGCGCGAACCAAATCCCCAACAACGGGGTGGGCGTCACGTTGCCCTGGGGCCTTCGGACCGTCAGCGGCGTCTGCAACAACATCGACGGCGACCAGAACGACTTCGGCCAGGCCGACCGTCCGTTCCCGCGCTTGGTGGGCAAGAAGCTGCGCGCCGCCGAGTCGGGTGACCCCGACGGTCCCGGCCCTGCACAACCGGTGGCCACGAGCTACCAGCAGACCAGCGGCACTGTCGTCGACAGCGAACCCCGCGAAGTCAGCAACCTGATCGTCGACCAGACCGCCGGCAACCCGGCCGCTGTGGCGGCAGCCGGCGAGAACCCGCAGGTCGACGCGCGGACCGGTTCTCTCTTCATCCCGAACGTCGCCACCGACACGGGTCTCTCGGCTCCCTACAACTCCTGGTTCACCCTCTTCGGCCAGTTCTTCGACCACGGGCTCGATCTGGTGAACAAGGGCGGCAACGGATCGGTGATGATCCCGCTGAAGCCGGGCGACCCCAAGTACGTCGCGGGTTCACCGACCAACTTCATGATGCTCACGCGGGCCACCCAGAGCGCCGGCGAGGCGACCAACCAGACGTCGCCGTTCGTCGACCAGAGCCAGACCTACACCTCCCACCCCTCCCACCAGGTGTTCCTGCGGGAGTACACGCTCCGCGCCGGGAAGCCGGTCGGCACCGGCAAGCTGCTCACCGGTCCCGGCGGCGGCATGGCCAACTGGGCCGCGGTCAAGGCGGCTGCCGCCACCAATCTGGGCATCGGGCTCGTCGACACCGACGTGACCAGCGTCCCGCTGCTGAAGACCGACGCCTACGGCCGCTTCGAGCGCGGACCCGGCGGTTTCCCGCTGCTCGTGCTCCCCGGAGCGGACGGAGTCGTCGGCAACGCCGACGACGGTGTGCGCGAGGGCAACCCCACCACCCCCGTCAGCACGGTCGGTGCCGCGAAGACCGGGCACGCGTTCCTCGACGACATCGCCCACCACGCCGTGCCGACTGGCGACATCGACCCCACCAACGGTCCCAACCAGATCGTGGACCTGGAGCCGGATGCGGACCCGGGCACGACTGACGACGGCAGCCGAGCGACGTACGACAACGAGATGCTCGACGCCCACTTCATCGCCGGTGACGGCCGGGTGAACGAGAACATCGGTCTCACCGCGGTGCACCACGTGTTCCACTCCGAGCACAACCGGCTCACCGGTGACATCGCCGACATCATCGCGGCCGAGCCCGCGGCGAACCAGGCCGCCTGGAACGCAGTCGGCCCGAGCGGCTGGGAGTACGAGGAGCGCCTGTTCCAGGCTGCGCGCTTCGTCACCGAGATGGAGTACCAGCACCTGGCGTTCGAGGAGTTCGCCCGGAAGGTTCAGCCGATGGTCAACCTCTTCGGTGAGGGCGGCACCGGCTACCACAGCGACATCAACCCGGCGATCCGCGCCGAGTTCGCCCACGCGGTCTACCGCTTCGGGCACTCGATGCTCAACGAGACCGTCGACCGCACGACGGCCGCCGGGGCCAAGCGCAACATCGCCTTGCTCGATGCGTTCCTGAACCCGCCGAAGTTCCTCGAAGGGGGCTTGGCTCCAGACGTCGCCGCCGGCGAGATCGTCCGGGGCATGACTCGGCAGGTCGGCAACGAGCTCGACGAGTTCACCACCGACGCGCTGCGCAACGACCTCCTCGGTCTGCCTCTCGACCTGGCCACGCTGAACATGGCGCGGGCGAGGGAGCAAGGCATCCCGACGCTGAACGAGGCGCGCCGCAAGTTCTACGCCGACACCTCCGACTCGGCGCTGAAGCCCTACTCGAGCTGGGCCGACCTGAAGTTCAGCCTCAAGCACGAGGAGTCGCTGGTCAACTTCATCGCTGCCTACGGCACGCACGACAGCATCGAAGCGGCCACCACCAGGGCCACCAAGCGGGCTGCTGCTGAGGCGCTGCTCGCCGACGCGTCCGACCCGGACCCCGCGGTGAGCGAGGATGCCTACAACTTCCTCAACAGCGTGGGAGCCTACGAGAACGGCGCGGGTGGCGTCACCACGACCGGCGTCGACGACATCGACCTCTGGGTGGGTGGACTCGCGGAGAAGCAGCACGTTTTCGGCGGCCTGCTCGGCCCCACGTTCAACTACGTGTTCGAGGGACAGATGGAGGACCTGCAGGACGGCGACCGGATGTACTACCTGTCGCGGACTGCCGGTCTCAACCTGCTGACCCAGCTCGAGGGCAACTCGTTCTCCGAGCTGATCCAGCGCAACACCGACGTCACGTCCCTCCCGGCCGACTCGTTCTCCCGGCCCGACTTCGTCTACGACGTCGCCGCACTCGGGACCAGCGGTGCGATCCCGGACGACCCGACGACCGAGGACTGGACCGAGAACACCCAGCTGACCCGGAGCCCGGACGGCACGATCCGCTACGGCGGACCCGCTCACGTGGTGTTCAACGGCAGCGACAGAAACGACAAGCTGCACTCCAGCGAGGGTGACGACACGATGCGCGGCAACGACGGCGACGACCGGATGGAGGGCGGCGACGGTGCCGACAACCTCATCGGTGGCCTCGGCGACGACATCATGACCGACCTGTTCGGTGATGACGTCCTCAAGGGTGGCGACGGCAACGACGCGCTGTCCTCGGGCCGCGGCTTCGCCGGAGACCTCAACCAGTCGGGTCGGGGCAAGGACTTCGTGGTCGGTGGGAACGACACCACCGAGACGTTCGCGGGTCCCGGTGACGACTTCGTCTTCGCCGGCGACGCCGAGGACACCGTCTTCGGTGACGACGGCAACGACTGGATCGAGGGCGGCAAGGGGCCGTTCAACCTGCTCCAGGGCGACAACGGCGCCCCGTTCCAGGACGACCCCAACGAAGCCGGCCACGACGTGATGTTCAGCTACGGCGGTGAGCAGGACTACGACGGTGAAGGTGGCGACGACGTCATGCTTCTCGGTCCCGGCATCCAGCGGGCAGAAGGAATGCTCGGCTTCGACTGGACCAGCCACAAGAGCGACCCGGTGGCGGGTGACTCCGACATGGACATCACCGGCCTCCTGCCGCCGTCCGTGGACACCAACCGCGACCGTCACGACCTCGTCGAGGCGCTGTCCGGGTGGGACAAGAACGACACACTGCGCGGCGACAGCCGAGCGGCTGCCGACCTGGGGACCGAGCACACGCTCACCAATGAAGGCATCGACCGAGTCACGGGTCTGCGGGCACTCCTGCCTGCCGGCACGACGAGCTTCAACGCCGGCAACATCATCACCGGCGGCTCCGGCAGTGACCTCATCGAAGGCCGCGGCGGAGACGACATCATCAACGGTGACGCCTGGCTCAACATCCGGTTGAGCGTCAGGACCAACCCGGCCGACCCCGCCACCGAGATCGGCTCTGCCGACACGATGAGGGCGCCATACCTGACGGGCAGCACCACCACCCTCCAGGACGCGGTGTTCGCGGGAACGGTCAACCCGGGCAACATCGTGATCGTCCGGGAGATGCTGTCCACACCGGCTGCGACCGACGTCGACACCGCGCTCTTCTCGGGGCCGAGCACGGAGTACGACATCACCTCCAGCGCGGCCGGAGTCCAGGTGGCTCACACCGGTGGGCTCGCGACCAACGGCACCGACACGCTTCGGGGCGTGGAGCAGCTGCGGTTCGACAACGGCACGCCGGTCACGACCGACGACGAGACCGTGACCATCGCAGCGCCGGCGGCGCCGACCATCGGGGCCGCCACAGCGGGGAACGCTCAGGCCACCGTCAGGTGGACCGCACCGGCCGCCAACGGCTCACCGGTCACCGGGTACGAGATCACGGCCACGCCGGCCGCGGGCACCCCGATCGTGCGTGGAGGCTTCGCTGCAACGGCCACCACCGCCACGTTCACCGGGCTCACCAACGGGACGTCGTACACCTTCCAGGTGCGCGCACTGAACCGGTTCGGCCCGGGGGCACTGTCCGCAGCCTCCAACGCGGTCACCCCGGCAGCCGTCGCCCCGGCGCCGGCGCTGACGACCAGGGCTCCTGGTGTGGGTGCCACGGGCGTCGCCGTGGGTGCCAACGTGACCGGCACGTTCAACGTGGACATGCTCCGGGCCGGCTTCACCGCCGGCACGGCAGCGGCACCGGGAACGGTGGTCCTCCGCAACAACGCCACCAACGCGTTCGTCGCCTCGGCGGTCACCACGACGCCACTAGCGGTGGCGACCAACACCCGGAACTTCACGTTGAACCCGACCGCGGACCTCGCGGCGGGGACGACGTACCGGGTGACGCTCTCAGCCGGTACGGCCACCACCGGGATCCGGAGCAGCACGGGGGCACCCCTCGCGGCTCCGATCACCTGGACGTTCACCACGGCAGCGCCGAACCCGCCGCCGACGGTGACCGCCCGGACCCCCGGGATCAACGCGATCGGGGTCGCTCGCGCGAACAACATCACGGCAACGTTCAGTGAGCCGGTGGTGGCGGCAGGCGTGAACGCGACGACAGTGTTCATCCGGCGGGTCGCCGCGCCGACGGTCGCGATCGCGGCCCCGGTGACGTACAACGCGACGACTCGGGTCGCGACGTTGAACCCGAACGTCAACCTGTTGGCGAACACGCAGTACAGGGTCACCCTGACGGGAGGAGCCACCGCCATCCGTGACCTGGCGGGAGCCCCGCTCGTCACCACCTCCTGGACCTTCACCACCGGTCCGTAGGCGCACAGCAGGACACTCCTCGGCGAGGAGTGAGACACCCCGGGCACTCTGTGCCCGGGGTGTCTGCGCGCGTGGGCTCCGTCCCCGTCGGGGCTGCCACTCCGGTCGGCGACGACCCGACCCCGATGCGGTCGTCAAGAGGTCAGCAGGAGCGACGAGGCTCGTCGCTCTTCCGGGGGGTGAGCGGCGCGGCCCGGGACCCGGTATCGACCTGGTGCTCGGTGGGCCGCTGATCGCATCGGGTGGGACTGCTGCTGCCGCCGCCGGTCGTTGAGATCGGCCTGTCCGTCGGCCGGCCGTTCAGTGCGATGGGCGTCGAACGTCTGCGTCGACCTTTCGGCGTGGTCGGTGCCCGATCACCCGGCGCACCCGAACCGCCCGATTCTGGCTGGGGTCCGTCGTCCAGACTGGGCGTCGCAAGAGCTCCCATCGAGCACTCGACACGATTCCGGTTCCCGAGGCGCGAACCGGCCCCCTACCACTTCGACGCGGTAACGAACGCCGAACGCCGGCGGGACCACAGCGGCGTCGGCTGTTCCAGCTCGCCCACGGTGGTCACCTCAGCGGAGCTCGACCTCGAACGGCACGGTGGCCGACAGCACAGCCCCGCCGCGGGCACCCGGCTTGAGCGACAGCTCGCCACCGAGGTCGACGAGGGTGTCCTCGAGGAGCCGGAGGCCGAAGCTCGACCCGCCACTGTCCTTCCTCGGCTCGGGCAGCCCGCGGCCGTCGTCAGCGACGCTGATCGACACCTCGCCCTCCCCGATGACGGCGCGCACCTCTGCCTGCGAGGCCTGGGCGTGGCGTACGACGTTGCGCAGGGCCTCACGGATCACCCGGTAGCACAGCTGGGACACCCCCAGGGGCAGCTCGCGCGAGACCTCCACCGGGATGTCCACGTGCACGGCGACCCCCTGGTCCTCGGCCCGGTCCGCCAGGTCCTCGACCGCTACGGCCAGCCCGTCCCGGGCCAGGTTCGGAGGGTAGATGTCTGCCACGAGCGACCGCAGCGACTCGCCGACCTGCCGGAGCAGCGTCGACACCTCCGCAACCAGGCGACGAGGTGTCTCTGCGTCTGCCGGGAGCGCGGTGCCGACCGCGGACAGGGCGTAGCCGGCGGCGCTCACGTCCTGCATGACCCCGTCGTGCAGGTCGCGGGCGACCCGTCGGCGCTCCAGGTCCGACGCGGAGAGCGCGTGCTGAAGCGACGTGCGGCTGTCCGCCTGGGCCGACTCGACACGGCGTGCCAACGACCAGGCCAGCGGGAG
This sequence comes from Nocardioidaceae bacterium, assembly GCA_035634095.1. Lineage (GTDB taxonomy): Bacteria > Actinomycetota > Actinomycetes > Propionibacteriales > Nocardioidaceae > Nocardioides_B. The sequence continues at coordinate 37,275 of DASQDP010000099.1, forward strand.
CATCGCCGCCGCGAAGAGCAGCAGGGCGAGCAGCGGCAACGGTGCCAGTCTCACCATCACGGCACGGACGTCGGTGTTGATCTGGCTGGTCGCCCAGTACGTCTCCACGAGGAGCGGCCGGCCTTCCTGGTCGCGCGCCCCGACGTCCACCTTGAGCAGCGACTCCGCACCGGGCTTCTCAGCGGCCCCGGCCGGCGCCACGTCGGACATCGACACCTTCGCCGTGCCGGTCCGGATCAGCTCGACAGCGGCCGGGTCCAGAGGCAGGACCGTCCCGACCTGGCCGGGTGCGTTCGACCAGAGGATCCGCCCGTCCTGGTCCCAGACCCTGATGTGCACCATGGTTCCCTCGCCGAGCCGGTTGTACATCACCTCGGAGAAGTCGCGCAGCTCGTCGGCGTCACCCTCGCGCAGCCGGCCGGTGACCAGAGGCGCGGCCACGGCGCGGGCGAAGGTGGTTCCGCGGCTCTCCGCGTGCCGCATCGCCACGTCGCGGCTGACCTGGTAGGCCACGAAGGCCGTGAACAGGCCGACGATCAGCAGCACCAGCGCGGCCGCGGCCACGAAGCGCAGGAGCGCCCGGCGCACGGGGTTGCGGGGACGCCTCGGAGACCCCTCAGATGCTCGAGTGGACATGGATGAGACCGTGCCGCATGGCGATCGCCACCGCCTCGAGCTGGGAGTGCGCTCCCAGCTTGGCGAGCAGGGTCTTCACGTAGCCGCGGCAGGTGTTGACCGAGATGCCCATCTCGCGCGAGATGAGCCGCGCGTCGAGCCCGGCGGCCAGCATCTGCAGGACCTCCTGCTCCCGCCGGGTCAGGCTCGGCGGTCGCGGCTGCTGGGAGTCGTTGCGGGCGACCAGTCGACGGAGGAGCTCCGGGTGCACTGCGAAGCCGCCGCGCTTGGCGGTGCGCAAGGCCTGCAGCATCCCGACCAGCTCGCCGTCCTTCGGCAGCAGCGCGCAGGCGTTGGCCGCAGCCGCCCGCTGCAGCAGCCCGCGCTCGACGAACGCGGTGAGCACGACCACCCGCAGCTCAGGGTGCGCGGCCGTCAGCTCCGCGGTCGCGGCGATGCCGTCCCCGTCCCCGAGCTGGACGTCCATCACCACGATATCCGGCCGCAGCGTGTTCACCAACGCGGCCCCGTCGGAGACGGTCTGGGCATGCCCGACGCACTCCAGGTCCGATTCGGCTCCCAGCGCCAACGCCAGCAGCTCGGCGAAGACCTTGTGGTCATCGACAATGACCACTCTCTGCTTGTTCCCCGTCATCCCCACGCTTCCCCACGAAGAGTCCCCCTGCTCATGAGCAGTGGGCGATCCCTTGCGTCCCCGCTTCCCCAAGCGGCCCCCGACGCAACGTCTACAGTCAACTCTGCCTGCAGGGTCAAAACAATAGCCCGAAAAGGTGACTTCTTCGGGCGGAACGGCGACGAATGGGTCAGCAGGCGCCAGCCAGAGCCATCATGGCGACTTCGGAGAGAGCCCCGTCCCGGGCCGGTGCACGCACGCCCGGGGTGCTGTCGAGGGCCTGCCGCAGCAGTCGGAGCAGCAGCCGCAGCTCGGACCTCTGGTCGTCCACCGGCGAGGGTCCCGCCTCGGACGTGTCCCGCAGGATGGTCAGGTAGAGCTGCTGGCTGTCCTGGCCGGGCTCGCCGCCGAGGCGCTCGGCCATGACCTCGCGCAGCTCGCCGTAGGCCGCGATCGCGGCGCCCCGCTGGCCGGCGAACCAGTGCGCGAGCATCAGCTGTCGCCACGCGTCCTCGCACACGGCGTCGTGCTCGACCGCCGCGCGGGCGAGCCGCTGCGCGCGCTCCGACTCACCGAGCGCGTTCGCACGCTGCGCGCCACGCAGGCAGAGCTCGACGACCTCCCTGCTGAAGGCGTCCCGCGCCCGCACCGCCCACTCCGCGTAGGGGACGTCACTGACGAGGTCTCCGGTGATGAGCGCCATGGCCTGCTCGGCGCGGTCCACCACGTCCGCGTTGGCGGCGTCCTCGGTGGAGCGCGCCAGGGCCCGGAAGACGAAGAGGTCGGTCTGCACGTCGGCGCTGATGTCGAGACGAAAGCCGACGTCGGTCGTCGCGAGCTGCGACCTCCGGCCCGCCGACAGGCCGAGCTGACGCCGCAGGACGCACACGTAGCTGTCCAGCGTGCTCACGTAGGAAGCCGGCGGGTTGCCCTCCCAGAGCAGGTCAGCCAGCCTCTCCTTGGACACCGGGGTGCCGGCGTGCAGCGCCAGGATGGCGAGCACCTGCCGCGGCTTGCCCCGCACACCGCTCAGCTCGCGACCGTCGACCCGCATGGCCACCTGTCCCAGCAGACTGATCTCCAGCATTCGCCCACCCCTTGTGCGTGCCCGGTGCTTCTCCCCGGCCCCCCGGCCGGTGACCCATTCTGGTTGCTGGCGGGAGCCGGGCGGCAGACGTCAGCGGGGGGTACTGGACCCCCAGAATTGAGTAGTCCGCCCCACGCACCGAAGTCGATCAGCCCCAGAACAGGCGGTCCACGACCTTGCGTGCGCGGCGGGCGACCCGCAGGTAGTCGTTGACGAGCTCGTCGGACTCCCCCGGGCCGTAACCCCGGATGTGCGCGACGGCGGCACGCTCGCGCGCGTCCCGCGGCAGGGAGTCCGCGGGACGACCCCTGACCTGGGTGACCGCGTTGCGCAGACCGCCCGCCATCCGCCAGGCCGCGGTCAGCGCCTCGGCGTCCGAGCCGTCCAGCGCACCGGCCTGCACCGCGGCCGTCAGCGCGTCGAGCGTACGGGTGGTGCGCAGCCCGGCGACCGTGCCGGCGTGCCGCAGCTGGAGCAGCTGCACGGTCCACTCGACGTCGGCCAGCCCGCCGCGCCCGAGCTTCAGGTGGGTCGCCGGGTCGGCTCCGCGGGGGAGCCGCTCGTCGTCGACCCTGGCCTTGATCCTCTGCACCTCGCGTACGTCGTCCGCGCCGATCCCCCCGGCAGGGAACCGGAGCGGATCGATCAGCTCGGTGAACCGGGCACACAGCGCGGGGTCGCCCACCGTCGCGCTTGCCCGCAGCAGCGCCTGCGCCTCCCAGACGGCCGACCAGTTGGCGTAGTAGCGGGCGTAGGAGTCCAAGGTGCGCACCAGCGGTCCCTGTCGACCCTCCGGGCGCAGACCCGCGTCCACGGTCAGCGCCGGGTCCGTCCCCGGCAGCGCGAGCAGCCGGCGGAACTCCTCGGCCACGTCGCGCGCCGCCCTCGCCGCCTCCTCGGCAGAGGCGCCCGGCAAGGGGTCGTGCACGAACATCACGTCGGCATCGCTGCCGAAGCCGAGCTCCCCGCCGCCGAAGCTTCCCATGGCGACGATCGCCATCCGGGTCGACAGGGACGCCCCTCGTTGCGCCTCGATCGCGGACTGCGCCGCGACCAGCGCACCCTCGAGCGTCGCGGTCATCACGTCGGTGAGCGCATAGCCCACCTCCGCCACGTCGAGAAGGCCCAGCAGGTCCGCGACGGAGATGCGGAAGAGCTCGCGGCGACGCATCCCCCGGACGGCAGTGATGGCTGCGACCGGGTCGGGCTGCCGCCGCGCAGCCGACGTGGCCTCCTTGACCAGCGCTGCCCGGTCGAGTGGGCGCAGAGCCGAGTCCGAGGCCAGCATCCGCACTCCGTCGGGCGCCCGCTGCAGCAGGTCGGTGGCCAGCCGGCTCGAGGACAGCAGCATCGCCAGCCGCTGGGCCACCTGCCCCTCGTCCCGCAGGGTCTGGAGGTACCAGTGCGTCGAGCCGAGCGCCTCGGAGATCTTCCGGAAGCCGAGCAGCCCGGCATCCGGGTTCGGTCCGTCGGCGAACCACCCGAGCATGGCCGGGAGCAGCGTGCGCTGGATGGTGGCGGTCCGGGTGACGCCCGAGGTCAGCGCCTCGAGGTGGTGCAACGCGGCAGCCGGGTCCTGGTAGCCCAGCGCGGACAGCCGCTGTCGCGCCGAACGCAGGGACAACCGTGCTTCAGCGGCCGGCAGCTGCGCCACCGCGAGGAGCAGGGGCCGGTAGAACAGCTTCTCGTGGAGCCGCCGGACCTCGCGGCTGTGTCGACGCCAGGCGAGGTCCAGGGCCTGCTGGGGATCGCGCATCATGCCCATCGAGCGGCCCAGGCGGCGCAGCGACTCCGAGTCCTCCGGGAGTACGTGCGTGCGGGTCAGGGCGAACAGCTGCATGCGGTGCTCGAGCAGGCGCAGGAACCGGTACGCCGCGTCCAGTGACGCGCCGTCCTCGCGGCCGACGTACCCGGCTCGGGTGAGGTAGGCCAGAGCAGACAGCGTGGCCGGCGCCCGAACCTGCTGGTCGGCACGGCCGTGCACCATCTGCAGCAGCTGGACGGCGAACTCCACGTCGCGCAGCCCTCCCGCCCCGAGCTTGATCTGCCGCTCCGCCTGCGCCGCCGGGATGTTCGCGAGGACGCGCCGGCGCATCGCCTGAACGTCGGGCACGAAACCGGGACGCTCGGAGGCGGACCACACCAACGGGGTCAGCCGAGCGGCGTACTCGGCACCGAGTTCCAGATCCCCCGCCACCGGACGCGCCTTGAGCAGCGCCTGGAACTCCCAGGTCTTCGCCCACTTGCGGTAGTAGCCCTCATGGCTGGCCAGGGTGCGCACCAGCGGACCCGACCGCCCCTCGGGACGGAGCCCGGCGTCCACGGGCCACAGGGTGCCTTCACCAGTGTGGTCGGAGCAGATCCGCATCAGGTTCGAGGCGAGCGAGGTGGCGGTGCGCAGGGCCGCGGACTCCTCGAGTCCCTCGGCGGCCTGGAACACGAAGACGACGTCGACGTCACTGACGTAGTTCAGCTCGTGGCCACCACACTTGCCCATCGCGATGACGGCCAGGCGGGCGTCGGACGCGGCGCTGCCGACCCGCGCCCGGGCGACCGCCAGGGCAGCGTCGAGCGCCCCTGCGGCAAGGTCGGCCAGCTCCGCGGCCACGTCGTCGACCGCGAGGTCGTGGGACAGGTCGCGCGCGGCCAGCCCCAGCAGCAGGCGACGGTAGGCGACCCTCAGAGCGTCCACGCTCTCGGCGTCGGGGCGGGTGGCGACCGGCTCCGCCGCACCGGGGTCCGCCCCCACGGACCCCAGCAGTCGGGCGCGGATCGTCTCGGCCGTCGGGCGGGTGGAGCCCAGCAGCGGGTCGGTGAGGTCCCGCCAGTGCGCCGGGTGCCGCAGCAGGTGGTCCCCGAGTGCCTTGCTGGCTCCCAGGATGCAGAACAGGCGCATGGCGGTGCCTTCGTCGAGGAGCCCCTCGAGCAGCTCGTCGCGGTCCTCGACGCGGTCGGCGAGATCCGCCAGGTACACGGCCGCCTGGTCCGGGTCCGCGGTCGCCGCGACCAGGTGCACCAGCGCCTCGGCCTCGGGGCCGAGCCGGGTGAACGCGGCTGCGGAGCGGTCGGCGTCGTCGAAGCCCAGCCGGGCCAGACGGCCGGCGGCCGTGGCGACCCGGCCGGTGCTCACTGGCCTGTCACTGGGTGGACACCGCCGAGGGCACCTGGCACACCGCCGCGAAGCCGTCGGCCAGGTGCCTCCCGGCCCCGCGGAGCGCGGTGCGGGCGGCGGCGACGTCCGCGACGTAGGCGTCGAGGTCCACACCGCGCTCCGCGGCGTCGTCGCGGTCGTGCTCGGCCCACCGGCCGATGATCTCCTCGCCGGCCTCGGGATGCCACTGCACCCCCCAGACCGTGGCGGCGAAGCGCGCCGCCTGCAGCTCGCCCCGGCAGGTGCGAGCCAGCTCCGTGGCACCGTCGGGGAGCCGGGCGACGATGTCGTTGTTCCAGTGGACTGCGGGCGTCGGGGCGTCCAGGCCCGCCAGCCCTCCGACCAGTGGGTCGCCCCGGGCGGCGCCGGACCACCCCACACCCAGAACGCCGACCTGCTGTCCGAGCGGGTTGCGGGTCACCTGTCCGCCGAGCGCCACGGCGACGAGCTGGTGCCCCAGGCAGATCCCCAGCACCGGCGTGCCGGTCCGCACGGCTCCGACGACGAGTCGCTTGACGTCGGCGAGCCAGGGGCACTCCGCGTCGTCGTAGGCGCCCATGTCCCCGCCGAGGACCAGCATGCCGCAGTGCCCCCGCAGGTCCTTGGGCAGCATGCCGCCGGCGTACGGGCGGCACACATCGAGACGGAGGCCGGCCTCGGCGAGCCGCTCGCCCACCCACCCGGGGGGGCAGTCCTCCTCGTGCTCGACGACCAAGAGGGGCTGCGGGCTCACCTGGGCGAATCTACCGCCGCCTCGGTCGGGGGCGGACCCGGGAGACCTCGGGCCGCCCGTTCTCACAGCAGGGGCAGCATGCGGTCGCGCTCGAAGGTCGAGACCTGGACGCGGTAGTCGTCCCACTCCGCCCGCTTGTTGCGCAGGAAGAAGTCGAAGACGTGCTCGCCGAGCGTCTCGGCAAGGAGCTCGGACGTCTCCGCGACCGCGATCGCCTCGGCGAGGCTGCGCGGCAGCGGGTCGATGCCCAGCGAGACCCGCTCGCGGTCGTTGAGCGACCACACGTCGTCCTCCGCCTCCCGGGGCAGCTCGTAGCCCTCCTCGACGCCCTTCAGGCCCGCGGCGAGGACCACGGCGAAGGCGAGGTAGGGGTTGCAGGCGGAGTCGATGGTGCGCAGCTCCATCCGGGTGGACTGGCCCTTGTTGGGCTTGTACATCGGCACCCGGATCATCGCGGACCGGTTGTTGTGGCCCCAGCAGATGTATGACGGCGCCTCACCGCCCCAGCTGAGCCGCTTGTAGGAGTTCACCCACTGGTTGGTGACGACGGTGATCTCGGCAGCGTGCTTGAGGACACCGGCGATGAACCGGCGCCCCGTCGTGGACAGCTGGTACTCCTCCCCGGCGGCGAAGAACGCGTTGCGGTCCCCCTCGAACAGGGACACGTGGGTGTGCATCCCGCTGCCCGGGTGCGTCGTGAACGGCTTGGGCATGAAGGTCGCCCAGATGCCCTGGCTGAGCGCGACCTCGCGCACCACGGTGCGGAACGTCATGATGTTGTCCGCCGTGGACAGGGCGTCGGCGTAGCGCAGGTCGATCTCCTGCTGACCCGGCCCGTTCTCGTGGTGGGAGAACTCCACCGAGATGCCCATCGCCTCCAGCATGGTGATCGCCTGGCGCCGGAAGTCGGAGCCCATGCTCTGCGCGGTGTGGTCGAAGTAGCCGCTCCGGTCCACCGGCACCGGCTCACCGCCCGGCACGGGCGTGTCCTTGAACAGGTAGAACTCGACCTCCGGGTGGGTGTAGAAGGAGAAGCCGTTCTCGGCCGCGTGCGCCAGTGTGCGCTTGAGGACGAAGCGCGGGTCGGCGTACGACGGGGAGCCGTCCGGCATCTCGATGTCGCAGAACATCCGTGCCGTGCTCGGGCCCTCCCCCCGCCAGGGCAAGATCTGGAAGGTCGAGGGGTCCGGCTTGGCGAGCATGTCGGCCTCGTAGACGCGGGCGAAGCCCTCGATCGCCGAGCCGTCGAAGCCGATCCCCTCGCTGAAGGCGCCCTCGAGCTCCGCAGGCGCGATGGCCACGGACTTCAGGTAGCCGAGCACGTCGGTGAACCAGAGCCGGACGAACCGTACGTCACGCTCCTCGAGTGCCCGGAGCACGAAGTCTTCCTGCTTGCCCATGCCGCGAACCCTAGCTGTCGCTGGTGTCCGGGACGTTGCGGTCCAGCTCCTCCAGCCACACCCGGGCGTTGCTGTCGGAGGGTGCACGCCACTCGCTGCGCGGCGACAGCGACCCGCCTGCGACCACCTTGGGGCCGTTGGGCAGGGCGGACCGCTTGAACTGGCTGAAGGCGAAGAAGCGCTTCAGGAACACCTCGAGCCAGTGCCGGATGGTGGGCAGGTCGTACGCCGTGCGCTGGTCGGCGTCGAATCCCGGCGGCCAGCTGCCGACGTCCACGTGCGCCCAGGCGTGCCGGGCCAGGAAGGCGATCCGGCTGGGTGGGAAGCCGTAGCGCAGCAGGTAGTAGAGCGAGAAGTCCTGCAGTGCGTAGGGCCCGACCACGTCCTCGGTGCTCTGCGGCCGCTCCCCCTCCTCGACGGGGACCAGCTCTGGGGAGATCTCCTGCTCCAGGATCGCCTCGAGCACCGCACCGGTCTCGCGGTCGAACCGGCCGGTGGCGACCACCCACCGGATCAGGTGCTGGATCAGCGTCTTCGGCACGCCGGCGTTCACTCCGTAGTGCGACATCTGGTCGCCCACGCCGTAGGTGCACCAGCCGAGAGCGAGCTCGGACATGTCGCCGGTGCCCAGGACGATCCCGCCTCGGTGGTTCGCCAGCCGGAACAGGTAGTCGGTGCGGAGCCCGGCCTGGACGTTCTCGAAGGTGACGTCGTAGACCGGCTTCCCGTCGGCGAACGGGTGGTCCAGGTCGCCCAGCATCTGCCGCGCCGCGGGGCGGATGTCGATCTCCTCGAAGGTCACGCCCAGCGCCTTCGACAGCCGGGTGGCGTTGTCCTTGGTGCCCTCGCTGGTGGCGAACCCCGGCAGCGTGAACGCGTGGATGTCGCTGCGCGGTCGGCCGAGCCGGTCCATGGCGTTGGCGGCGACGATCAGGGCGTGGGTGGAGTCCAGGCCGCCGGAGACGCCGATGACCACCTTGGGGTGGCCGATGGCGTGCAGCCGCTGCTCCAGCCCCGAGACCTGGATGTTGTAGGCCTCGTAGCAGTCGAGCGCCAGCCGCTCGGCGTCGTCGGGGACGAACGGGAACCGCTCCACCGAGCGCCGCAGCCCGAGGTCTCCCGCCGGTGGTCGCGCGTCGTACCTCACCGTGCGGAAACCGCCGGCGACCCGGTCCCGCCACGTCCGCCGGTTGTCGTCGAAGGTGCCCTGCCGCATCCGCTCCTGACGGATCCGCAGCAGGTCCACGTCCGCCACCGCGTGGCGAGGACCGTCGGGGAAGCGCTCCGTCTCGGCAAGCAGGTCCCCGATCTCGTAGACCATGGTCTGCCCGTCCCAGGACAGGTCGGTGGTCGACTCTCCGGCACCCGCAGCGGCGTAGAGGTAGGCCGCCAGGCATCTCTGCGACTGGGCGCGGACCAGCAGCCGACGGTCCTCGGCTCGGGCCACGGTGATGGGGCTGCCGGACAGGTTCAGAAGCACGGTGGCACCGGCCAGCGCGGCTTCCGCGCTCGGTGGCACCGGCACCCACAGGTCCTCGCAGACCTCGACGTGGACCACCAGTCCGGGGACGTCTCGGGCCTCGAACAGCAGGTCCGGCCCGAAGGGCACCGAGGTCCCGGCGACCTCGATCGTCTCGCCACGGCGGTCGTCACCGGGCGCGAAGTGCCTGCGCTCGTAGAACTCCCGGTAGGTCGGGAGGTACGACTTGGGCACCACTCCGAGCACCGCGCCGCCGCAGATGACCACCGCGGTGTTGAACAGCCGGTTGCCGTGGCGCAGCGGCGCACCCAGCACGATCATCGTGTGCAGGTCGGCCGAGGCGGCGACCACCTCGGCGATGGCCTGCTCCACCGCGTCGAGCACCGGCTCCTGCAGGAACAGGTCCTCGACGGCGTACCCGGTCAGACCCAGCTCCGGGAACAGCGCCACCGCGACCCCCTCCCGGGCGCAGGCCCGGGCCTCCGCCACCACGGCCGCCGCGTTCTGGGCCGGGTCTGCGATGGCGGTGGGTGTCGTGCACGCAGCGACGCGGGCGAAGCCCTGGTCGTACACGGAGTCGAAGTCCACGCCCTCGAGTCTGCCAAATCCGTGCACTCGGGGGGCCAGGCGGGCCACGAAGCCATGCCACGTGGCGGGCCCGACCCACACCCTCGCCGCGTGACCGTCGCCACACCCTGCTGCGGCCCTGCCGGGTCTAGCCTGGGGCGATGAGCGACGTGCCGGCCCCTGCCCGCATTGACGCGGCGGGTGCCGCACCGGGGGGTGCAGCGGCGATCACCCCGCCGCCGCTTCGCCGGGTCCGGACCCACCACCTGCGGGACATGAAGGAGCGCAGGGAGCGGTGGGCCATGCTCACCGCCTACGACATGTACACCGCGGCCGTCTTCGACGAGGCCGGGATCCCGGTGTTGCTGGTGGGCGACTCTGCGTCGAACAACGTCTACGGCAACGAGACCTCGCTGCCGGTCACCGTGGACGAGCTCATCCCGCTGGTTCGGGCCGTGACGCGTTCGGTGCGCCGCGCCCTGGTGATCGCAGACCTGCCGTTCGGCTCGTACCAGCGTTCCCCCGAGCAGGCGTTCGACACGGCGGTCCGGTTCATGAAGGAGGCCAACGCCCATGCCGTCAAGCTGGAGGGCGGTAGCGAGATGGCCCCGCAGGTCGAGCTGCTCACGCAGGCGGGCATCCCGGTGATGGCGCACATCGGATTCACCCCCCAGTCCGAGCACAACCTGGGCGGCTACCGGGTGCAGGGCCGGGGCGAGACCGGCCGGCGGCTGCTGGCCGACGCCCTGGCGGTGGAGGCCGCCGGCGCGTTCGGGTGCGTGCTCGAGATGGTTCCCGGCGACGTCGCGGCGGCCATCACCAAGCGGCTGTCCATCCCGACGATCGGTATCGGCGCGGGCGCCGAGTGTGACGCCCAGGTGCTGGTGTGGCAGGACATGGCCGGGCTGCGCACCGGCCGCCTGCCCCGGTTCGTCAAGCAGTACGCCGACGTGCGCGGCGTGTTGCGGACGGCTGCGGAGCAGTTCGCAGCAGAGGTGGCCGACGGCGGCTTCCCGGGCACCGAGCACACCTTCTGAGCCCGAGGTCGGGCGGTTCCCCGGTCAGGCCAGGTCGTCGTACGAGCCGGTCACCTCGGCGAGCCGTCGCTCGACGCGCAGCACCGCTGCCTCGTGCTCGGGGTCGCCGGACATCACTGCCGCGAGCCGCAGGTGGGGCAGGGCGTCGGCGTAGCGTGACTGTCGCTCCAGGACGCGGCCCAGCGCGAAGCGGGCCCAGACGTCGGTGGGCCCCTGCTCGACGAGGCGGGTCAGATCGGTCTCGGCCCGCTGCAGCTGCGCGCTCTGGAAGTAGGCCCAGGCGCGCAGCGTGCGCAGGCTCGCCGAGCCCGGCTCCGCGTCGACCGCTGGCTCCAGCAGGGCGATGGCGCGGCGTGGTTCGCGCTCCTGCAGCAGCCGCCAGGCCTGGCGATACGCGTCGGCCGGCTGCGGGTGCAGCCGGGGGTCGAGGAAGGTGGGCAGATCGAGGTCCACGGGCGTCATCTCCAATCGCCCCTGCAACGCCTGGGGGCGGCCTCGCGATTCCCGTGCCCCGCGAGGTGTGACCAGACCACTCGCGGGCCCTCTTGTCCCGGAGACGGTGCCGGTGGATCCTGGCAGGAGCACAGGCGACCCCGGCGTGTGCTCGGACCCCGCCCGCCGCCCCCCCACCGCGGACGGGGTCGTCGCGTCAGGCGAGCGACCGAAGGCCGGCTTGGCCGGCGGTCGGGCCGGCGGGCTACAGGGTGGGGTGCCGCCACCAGTCCCAGGCGAGTCCGATCACCGTTCCCAGCGTCATCAGCAGTCCCAATGTCATCGCCAGCATGCGTTCGTTATGCCCACATTGGCGTAGTTCAATCGCCGGAGGTCTGCGCGGACCTCGATGGGCCTCCGAGCCGCGCCCGGAGTCTCGTTGCGACCGCACGGGGCTCGTCGACCCACAAGCCCACCCGGGTGACCGTCACCTCTCCCCTCGAGGTGGCCAACGTCGTCGGCCCCGTCAGGTGCAGCTCGAGGTTGGTGCGGTTGCCCGCACCCACCAGCGCCAGCCCGTTGTCCACGTGCAGTGACCGGATCACACCGGGCACGTCGTGCTCGGCAGGCCGAATGGCCGTCACGGCCCGCAAGGGCAGGACCAGCCAGGTCCGGGCTCCGCTGCGGACCCGCAGCTCGGTCTCGGTGAGCAGGTGCGGCCGGGTCCGAAGGGAGGCGAGCATCCCCAGCATCCAGGCGACGCCCCAGATCCCCAGCAGCAGCACCGGCACCCGGATCGCGGCCGCCCACGGCTGGTCCAGGTGTCGCAGCACGACCTCGACGACGACCACCTCCACCGTGGATCCGAAGATCCACAGCCACAGCATCGGCGCCACCAGCCGCGAGTAGCCGATCGGGGTGCTCCCTCGCGGCACGTCGGGCCGGCGGGCGACCCACCGCCCGAGCGAACGGTAGAGGGCCAGCTCGAAGAGGACGGCCTCGCGGAGGAGCACGGCCAGGCGCCGCGGGAGGGTCACGTCTCCTCCATCAGTCGGGCGAAGGCGGTGATGGTCTCGTCCAGGGTGGCCGCGAAGACGGCGAGCCGGTCGGCCGGCACGTGCGCGAAGAGCTGTCGTGCCAGCTGCTCGTGGCTCTCGCGGAGCTCACGGATGGCTCTCTCGCCCTTCGCCGTCGGCGTCACCAAGGTGGCGCGGCGGTCGGTCGGATGCGGCTCACGGCTCACGTGCCCGGAGGCGCCGAGCCCGTCGACGAGTCCGGTGACGTTGCGGGCCGACACGTTCAGGGCGGAGGCGAGAGACTGCTGGGTGCTGGGTCCGGCAGCGCCCAGGACCCACAGCAGGTGCGCGCGCGAGGTGGTCAGTCCGGACTCGTCCTCGAACCGCGCCAGGTCGGTTCCCACCAGCGTCGCGAGGTGCAGAACCCGGTCGAGCACAGCAGGAGGACTGACCATCTCGTGATGGTACTACACCGTGAGCCAGGTTCATCATTCCCGCTGTGGCGGGCCGGTCCGCCCGGGTCCGGGGGATGAGTCGGCCTGTAGGCCGGGTTCTGTCCCCGTGCGCCTCGCGGCGACACGGTCGGCGGCCATCCATCTGGGACTGCCGTCACCGGCAGCCTCGTGCGGTCCACCCGCGAGCTCGGGCGGGCCGCCCTCGAACGCTCGCGCAGGCGCGTGGGTCGCCCCACGCCCCCTTCTTGACCTTGCTCCGGG
>DASQDP010000100.1:0-4271 GCA_035634095.1 Nocardioidaceae bacterium
CCGTCCGGGCCCGCCACCCGCTCGAACAGGGCGTCGCTGATGGTCCGCCGCACGTCCTCGAGAACGCAGTTGGGGAGAGGGCTGGACACGTCCTCCAGTATGCCGACCGCCCGGTGAGCAGGATTCGACGCGGCCGGCGGCGTTCTCAGTCGGGGAGGACGCCGCCGGCGAACTCCGAGGTGCCTACGGCCTGCCGGAAGGCGGCTGCTGTCGCCCGGTTGGCGTCGAAGCGCCAGTCGTTGGTGACCTCCACGCCGTTCACCACGCTGGCCGCCACGTCGTTGAACCACAGGAACCCGACGAGGCGCTCGTCTCGCGCGAACTCCGCGAGCACGTTGCGGGTCCAGGCTGTCTTGACCGGCGTCTGGTCGCTGCCCCGGTCGGTCTGCACGGCCGCGGTCTCGGCGAAGAACATCGGCTTGTCGGTGACCGACGTGAGTGCGGCGACCGTCCTGCCGAAGGATGCCTCGAAGGACGGGCCGACGCTTGCGGTGCGCAGGTAGACCGATGCACCCACCCAGTCGACGTAGGCATCGCCGGGATAGGTCTCTGCCATCGTGGTCAGGCCATTGGTCGGGGTGGGCCGCAGGTTGTCCACCCGGCTCGGCGACCACAGCCAGATGACGTTGTCGGTGGCGCCCACGTCGTCGAACACCTGCCAGACGTGTCGCCACGCGGCGACGAACTTCTCCGGCGTGTTGTTGTAGTCGGTGCGGCCGGCGGACCAGCCGTACCAGTTGCCGTTCATCTCATGGGCGAAGCGCAGCGCCACAGGCAGTCCCTGCCGGACGACCGCCCCGGCATAGCGGCGCAGGTACCGGTCGTGGGTGCCGTTCAGGATCGAGGTGAGGCTGTAGGAGGTGCGGGAGTCGGCAGCCGCCGGCATCCACGTCACCACGGGCAGCGCGCCGTGGTTCCAGGACTTCTCCACCAGGTCGCCTCGGTAGTCGTCGTCGAAGGCGCTGAACCAGCCGACGGTGCTGGGAGCCTTGCCGGCGCGACGGGCGAGCCCGGTCAGCATCCTGGTGTCCCCCGGGACACCACTCTGGCTGAACCCGAAGTAGTCCTGGTCCGGATGCACCAGCACCCGCTTGGTCGCGACCGTGGGCTTCGGTGCGGCGTACGCCCCCGCCGGCGTGGACGGGGGCCGGTCCGGGTCGACCTCGAGGTCGGAGCAGGCGAGGCCGTCGCCGTCGTTGGGTCCCGGTTCGGCGTCCAGGCCGTGCGGGTCCGACAGGTTGGCGAGGTAGACCACCTGGGCGTCCTGCTGCCATGCGAACTCCCAGCACTGCGTCCGGGCCTGCGGCGGGGATGCCTGCGTCGGACCACCGGAAGGCGACGGACCGCCGCTCAGCGGTGGCCGCAGCACCCCGGTCGGGCTCCTCGTCCCGTCGCTGTCACCCGTCCCACCGCCGGCACCGTCGCCGGACCTGCCTGTGCCGGCGACGTCGCCGAGGGTCAGCCCGGTCGCGCTGGACCGTACGGCCCTGCCCGTGGGTGCTCCGTCGGTAGCGCCTGGGGCGCCCGGGGCTCCTCGTGCCTCGGTGCCCGAGTCCGCGGACGCCTTCGCCGGACTCGGGTACCGCGAGGGCTCGGGGACGGCTCGGTCGACCACCGCGCCGCGGTCCTCCAGCCCGGGCACGACTGCGCGCACGGAGTCGTTGACCTCGTCGCGCACGCCGGTGCCGACCGGGGACAGGTACAGCGCCGCGCACAGCGAGACGAGTGACGCGGCGAGCAGCCAGACGTTGAGCCGGCTCAGCCGCGAGAGCCCGTCGCCGGCGTCGTCGTCGCCGAGCTGCTCGTGCTCGTCGGCGTCCGGGTCGGGGGCGTGCAGCGGCCGGTCAGAAGAGCTGGGCATCGAACATCACTCCCAGGGGGACGAGGGCGGTCGCGATCAGGTAGGGGACCAGGGCGCGGGGGTCACCGCTGGTGGTGGGCGCCGGGCCGGACGAGGTGGACGCCTCCTCCTGGTCGGCGGTGTAGGCATCCGAGCGGGTGCCCCAGCTGCCGACATGGCCGAGCCGGAGGAACCCGTAGGCCCGCAGCGGCATCAGGAACACGGTGCTGAACAGGATGTACAGCGGCATCCACAGGAGGTCCGAGGGCCGGTCCTCGATGTGCCGCAGCTGCCGCAGCGTCATCGAGAGCGTCGACATCAGGATCGTGATGACGACCACCGCCGGCAGCGTGTACTGGCGACCAGGCAGCTGCAGGAGCCCGGCGTACAGGTTCTCCCCCGATCCTGTGGCGAGGCGCACTGCCCAGGCGGCGATCACGGTCAGCAGCAGGAAGGGCATCACGATGTCGCTGACGAAGAAGAAGGCGAGAGGCCGGGCGTGCCGCAGCATCCAGGGCAGCATCCGCAAGGTGTTGTACTGGCTGCCACGCGCCCATCGCAGCTGCTGCTTCATCAGCTTCATGAGGCCGGTCGGGGAGTCCGTGTAGACGAGGCTGGTGGACTGGTACACCGTGCGGTAGCCGCGCCGCAGCGCCAGGTTGGTCAGCGTGCGGTCGTCGGACACCTCGAGGAACACACCGAGGAACCGGGCCGTCATGAACTCTTGCATGGAGTCCTCGAGCACGTCGCGGCGGAAGGCGATGGTGCGTCCTGGCAGGCATCCGACGGTGCCGAGCACGCTCTGCGCAGGCATGGAGTAGCGCGCCCGGGAGTTCTCCATCCAGTCCGCCCATCTGGTCAGGAAGGTGCGCCGCGGGTGCAGGATGCGCTGCCGGGTGGTCACCCCCCCGACATCCGGGTCCGCGAACGGCTTGACCAGCTCGGCCAGGGTGCCGCGGGTCCAGATGGTGTCACTGTCCACCAGCACGACGACGTCGCCGCGTGTCGCCTCGACGCCGACCCTCACCGCGTTGCGCTTGCCGGGGACCGAGGTCCAGGTCCACGTGACTGTGGGGGCGAACCCGTCGCAGACCCGCTCGAGGTCGGGGTTGCGCGGACCGTTGATCACCACGACCACCTCGGTCGGGGTCTGCGCGACGATCCGTCGCAGCACGGAGCGGAACAGGTCCAGCGGCTCGTCCACGACGGGGATGACGACGCTGGTGGTGCACTGCCACGGTCGGCGCCACGGACGGTAGCGGCGCGACCACATCACCTTCAGCAGCCACACCATCCAGGTGAGCAGGACGAAGACCGAGAACAGGTAGAGGTGGCCGTTCTGCTCGATGGTGTGCCGCAGCTCGAGGATGGCGATGAACACGCGTCACGGCTCCTGGGTCGGCGGGGAGGGCGCGGAGGCGCGCGCCGCGTCGCGCACCGACGACCACAGGGCCGGGGCGAGCCAGCGGCTGTAGGGCACGGTGATGTGCGACTCGTTGCGGTAGACGAGCACGTTGCCGACCACGGCCGGGCACCGTTCCTCGGCGCACAGCCAGTCCGCCGGGTCGACGACACGCACGTCCGCCGCACGCACCGCGGACGCGACCGCCTCGTGCCGGTCGGGGTACGTGTAGGCGTCGGAGCGGGCGAAGCCGCACGCGCCGACGTCCTCGAGGTTGTCGGCGACGCAGCCCGGGAGGTCCTCGCCTGGGATGGGGATGTCGTGCAGGTAGATCATCCTGCCGGCGGGCAGCCCCAGTCTGCGGACGGTCGCGACCGTGGCGGCGGCGAAGGTGTCCGGCGGCACCGAGGACGACGCCACGTTCTCCGACTGCCCGACCACGACGAGCGCCGGTCGCAGGCGCCTGATCTTGTCGATCGTGGCGGTGCGCCACTGGTCACACTCGACATAGGCACGGTTCAGCGCCGGGTTCCTCACCGGAAGTCCGGCTGCGGGGCACGCGGCTTTCGTCCAGCTGACCACGCGCAGGCGCTGGCGGCTCCCCACCGCATCGAAGGCGGGCAGCCACTGCTCCACGTGCGAGTCGCCGAACAGCACGACCGTACGGCGGGCGGCCACGTCTCCGTAGGCGCACGCCCCCTGCGAGACGGCCGCGAAGCCGGCGTGGCAGCCGTTGCGTGACGTGGGTGGGAGGCTGTCCGCGGCATCCGCCGGAGCGGGTGTCACGTTCCTGGGCACGGCCTTGACCTCCAGGCCGGCCGCCACCGCGCGGCGTACGGCGAGGTGGGCCTGGGCCCCCGGCGCAGCGGGAGCGAGCCTCGCCGCCGCGCCCGACCCAGTCGTCGTCGGTGCGAGCACCACGACGAGCACGGCCGACGCCACCACGGTGCCCGACAGCAGCACTCCGACGCCGAGCCACCGCAGCGTGGGCAGGCGGATCCGGCGGGCGGGCTCCTCGACGAGAAGGTA
>DASQDP010000101.1:0-4171 GCA_035634095.1 Nocardioidaceae bacterium
GCCGCCGCCGCCGGAGTCCTCTCCTTGACCAGTGCGAAGGTCGGGGGGCTCTCCGGCGTCTTCATCTCGGTGACCACCGTCCCCGCCGCCGGCAACGTCGCCCTCGGCATCGCCTTCGGAGCAGGTGAGGAGATCCGGGGAGCGGCGTACAGCTCGCGCTCAACATCGGCGGCATGATCCTGGCCGGGTGGCTCACCCTCGCCCTGCAACATGTCGTCTGGAACCGCAAGGCTCGTCACCGTCGCCGGCTGCACGCCGGACGCCGGTCCTAGTTGGGCTGCCGCCCGGCGCCCTGGCCTCCGCGCGGATGTTCAGCCGGTCTCGGCCAGCACGGCGCGGCTCTTGCCGGCGCCCTTGGCGGCGTACATGGCGATGTCCGCGTGCCGCATCAGCAGCGCCGCTGCAGCGTCACGCTCCGCCGACGCGCTGAGGTCGTCCGCGGTCACGGCCCGGGTCCGGCACGGCGCAGCGTCGCGCCGGTCCTCGGCGGCCGGGGCCACCGTCGACCTGTGATGGGCGAGCCCGACGCTGATCGACGTCCGGACGGAACGACCGGAGACCTCCACCGGTTCCTGCATGGCCGCCACCACCCGGTCGGCGACCCGCACCGCGTGCTCCGAGTCGTCCACGAGGATCGCGAACTCGTCCCCACCCAGCCGCGCGACGGTGTCGGTGACGCGGACGCAGGCGAGCAGCCGCCCGGCCACCACCGACAGCAACCGGTCGCCGGCGTCGTGCCCGAGTCCGTCGTTGACGAGCTTGAAGTCGTCGAGGTCGCAGAACAGCACGCTGACGTCGGCCCCTGGGCGGAGCAGGGCCTGGTCGAGCCTGTCGGCGAACAGGACCCGGTTCGGCAGGCCCGTGAGCGGGTCGTGCAGCGCCTGGTGCTCGAGCCGGTCGCGAGCGACGCTGAGCTGGCTGAGCAGGCGCTGGTTGTCGAGGATGGCCAGGAACTGGCGGGTGAGCACGAGCGTCACCAGCGAGACCCCGAGCCACACCTCCGTCGTCGGAGGCCTGGTCGAGTCGAGCAGCTTCCAGCACAGGGCGACGCCAGCCGCGAGCAGCGGGACGTACGGCAAGCACATGAGCATCAGCGTCGGCTTCTCCGCCGCCTGCGTCGAGGCCGCCCCCTCGCCGGCCGGGAGCGGCGCGGACGCCGGCCCGCGGCGTACCGTCATCGCGGCCACCGTGACGAACAGGAACCCCGCGACCCAGCCGCTGCTGATGAAGTCGGCCGACTCGTACCGCTCGAGGCTGCTGAGGTAGACGTAGGCGCTGTCGGCGAGGGCGAGCCAGCCGAGTCCCAGCGCCAGGAGAGCAAGGGTCGTCCGCTCGGCGGCTGTGCCACGAGCCAGGGCCAGCAGCACCAGGGTGCCGAGCAGCAGGTCACCGATCGGGTAGGCGAGCGACAGCAGCAGCAGCTCCGACGTCCGGCCGTTGTCGGAGGCCAGCACCGAGTCGAGGGTGGTCAGCCAGGACAGCACCAGGAGGGAAGCGGCGATGATGCCGCCGTCCAGCACGTCGCGGCCCCGGGCGGCGAGCTCGTGGCTCTGCGTGCCGAGCCAGACCACCAGCCCCGCCGTCGCGGCGAGGGGGAACAGCAGGAAGCCCACGTCGGCCTCGGAGGGGAACGGCGCCTCTCGGTGGAGGACCACCTCGTAGTAGGTCCACACCAGCTGACCGAGGGCCCAGGCGCCGGTGCCCGCCGAGAGCCACGCCCAAGCCCGCCGCCGCTGACCGGTGCTGCGTGAGGCGGCGACGCCACACCCCGCCGCGGCGAGCCCGGCGGCCAGCAGCTGCCCGGCGTCGCTGAGCACGATGAGCGCGCGGCCGCCGATGAGAGGCAGCTCGAGCATGCCGACGAAGGCGGCGCTGAGCAAGCCAGCCGCCGTTGCCATCACCCAGGTCCGCATGTCGTGCCTCCTCGCCCTGCACTCAGGGTGGCAGCCGGACGGGGCTTTCGTGCCGCTTTGCGCGGAGACGACGAACTTCGTCGCGGCTCCTGGAGAAGGCCGCGAGTTCGCGCGTCGCGGAGACCTAGTCCTAGTCCTAGTGTTCCGTGCCATGACCCGGATCCGTGCCGCTCGCAGGGCCGCCGCGACGCTCGTCGTGGCCGTTGCCATCGTCGCTCCGTCGCTCCCCTCGACGGCCGGTGCCGCCGGCCAGCAGGTCAGCCCGTCACCGGGCGCGCCCGGCGTCGGGGACCGCCTCTACCCCCGGCTGGGCAACGGCGGGTACGACGCCCTGCACTACAGCCTGCGGCTGCGCTACGCCACCAGGTCGCCCGCCCAGGCGGTGCAGGGCACGGTGCGGATGGTGGCTCGGTCCACGAAGGCACTGTCCCGGTTCAACCTGGACTTCGGTGGCACCCGGGTCGGCCGCGTCCTGGTGGACGGACGGGCGGCTCGGGCCGTCCGGGTCGGTGAGGAGCTCGTCGTGACTCCGGCCCGAGCCATCGCCGAGGGCGCCCCCTTCGTGGTCGTGGTTCGCCGCTTCCGGGCCACACCCACCACCCCAGACCCGTTCCAGCCTTCCTCCACGTCCTTCTTCTCGACCCGGGACGGCTCCGCGACGGCCGGACAGCCCGACGGCATGCACGACGTCTTCCCGTCGAACGACCACCCTCGCGACAAGGCGGCGTTCGCGTTCCGGATCGACGTACCGCGTGGGACCACAGCGGTCGCCAACGGAGTGCTGACCGGCGTACAGCCACGAGGCAGGCGGACGGTCTTCACCTACCGGCAGCAGCAGCCGATGGCGACCGAGCTCACCCAGGTCGCCGTGGGCGCGTTCCGCGTGGTGCGCCGCGACCCGGTGGACGGGGTCCGGGTGCGCGACGTGGTGCCGCGGCGCCTGGTCGCGGCGTACGACCGCCGGCTGGCTGTGGAGCGGCAGCAGCTGCGGTGGATGCGCGAACGGGTCGGGGACTACCCCTTCGACACCTACGGCTCCCTCCTCGTCGACACGAACCTCGGGTTCGCTCTCGAGACGCAGACGCTGTCGCTCTTCGACACGCAGCTGTTCCGGCAGCCGCGGGCCGGGTGGGAGCCGGTGATGCTGCACGAGCTGGCCCACCAGTGGTTCGGCAACAGCGTCTCGCCCCGGCAGTGGAGCGACGTGTGGGTCAACGAAGGGCACGCCACCTGGTACGAGCTGTCCTACGCCGCCGACCGGGGGCAGCTGCGCGGGCACACCGGCGGCTTCCGGACCGTCGAGGGCACCATGCGACGCGTGTACGAGGGCAGTGACTTCCTGCGGAGCGAGTTCGGCCCGGTGGCCCGGCCTCGGAGCGGGGA
This sequence comes from Nocardioidaceae bacterium, assembly GCA_035634095.1. Taxonomy (GTDB): domain Bacteria; phylum Actinomycetota; class Actinomycetes; order Propionibacteriales; family Nocardioidaceae; genus Nocardioides_B. The sequence goes on from DASQDP010000101.1 coordinate 3,297, forward strand.
CGAGCTGTTCAACCCCCACGTCTACTACGGGGGGGCGCTGGCCCTGTTCGCGCTGCGACAGCAGGTCGGGGTCGGCGCGTTCCGCCGCATCGAGCAGGAGTGGGTCCGCCGCTACCAGGGCCGGTCCGCCTCGACGCGAGACTTCATCCGACTCTCGTCGGAGGTGTCCGGACAACCGCTGGACCGGTTCCTGACCGCGTGGCTCTACGGCAGCACCACCCCGCCGATGCCGGGGCGCCCCAACTGGCAGGCCAGCCCGGCGCGCGCGTCCCTGCGGGGCTCGTCCGGGTCGGCGCTCGACGCGCTGCGCGGGCTGCCGCTGCTGCACCGGCACGGAGGATGACCGTCGGGAGGGTCCGGCGGCATTGATACAGTCGTCCGTCGCACCCCAAGGGGAAGGAACCCGATGAAGAGGATCGTCATCGTCGCTGCCGCGGCGGCGGCCGCCGTGATCGCCAGCCGCAAGGCCAAGGCCGGGCAGCGCGAGCAGGCCCTCTGGGCCGAGGCGACCGACGACGTGAAGCGGGCCTGACTCATCGGGCTGGTCGAAGCCAGTCGACGAGGGGCCATGGCGCAATTGGTAGCGCACCTGCTTTGCAAGCAGGGGGTTACGGGTTCGAGTCCCGTTGGCTCCACCCGGTAAAACCGCAGGTCAGGGCTTGTGAAGCCCTCCGAATCCTGTCCCCTCTCCTCGGAGCAAATCGGCCGCTTGGGGGACTGGTGGGGGAAGGCCTCGCGGTGGCTCGGTGGGAGCGCACCGGTCCCGCCAGTGCAAGTCGGATCAACAGGTCCCGCCCGCATGCTCGGTTACAGCACCTTCGCGTCGTGCAGGACCACCCGAGGCCACCTCAGCTGAGCCTCATCTCCTGGCAGAC
>DASQDP010000102.1:0-6963 GCA_035634095.1 Nocardioidaceae bacterium
GCGGAACCCATCCGGTGGATCGGCGGACCGTCCGGTGCCCGGCCCGTCCCAGGCCACCACGGTGAACTGGTCGGACAGCGCCTCGAGCTGGGCGCCCCAGGTGCCGCGCGCATCGCCCACGATCCCGTGCACCAAGACCAGCGGCGGCCCGTGCCCCGCGCGTTCGTAGGCGATGCGGAGCCCGGCCACCTCGACCTCATCCACGACGCACCTCCATCCCGGAGCCCGCGACGTCGAGGCAGTGATCATCCTCCTCCGGGCGTGGCTTGACATGCCTGGCGGTTGCCGGCGATGCGTCGAGCTTCCAGGGACGTGCTGCGGCCGCGGGATGGACATCGCTGAGCCGTTGACGAGGAGGTCGCGCTCGCCGCGCCGGGAGCCGACGCCGGATCCGGTGGGCGAGCACGCACCGGCCTGGCAGACCGCCGTGGATCGGCTCAGCCAGCTGTCCGACCAGGGGCTCGACTCGGTGGTGGCCCGCGGTGACGCCGACCTCGCCACCGCTGCGGGCCAGCCGGACTCGCAGGGCTCCCATCCACTGCACGCGCCGACGCCGGCCGAACCGACCGACCGCTGAGCCCACCGCAGCGCGGCGAGGGCCGGGCGGCTCGTCGCCGGGCACGGCTTGGGGCGCGCTGACAACGGCGTTGTGATCCGGATTCCTCGCCGTCGGCTGTATCTCCCGGGGCTGGAAGGCGCTCTGTCTCAGTACAGGACACATCCTGAGAGGTGCGTGGCCGATGAACCTCCTCCTCTACGCCGTCCTCACGTTCGCACCTGCAGGATCCTTCCTCGCCCTCGCCAAGGCGCTCGAGTGGTGGACTCGGGGAAATGGCGCTACCCGATCAGGCCCCGCACCTTCGGGCCCGGCGATCGAACGGCTCGTGGACGATCTGCGTCGGCTCGGGTGCGACTACTGCCGGATCGAGCGCTCTGATCTGCCGCGCCGAGCAGCACGGCTACACAGCGTGAGCCTCGCCTACGACGACACCCTGTGCGCGTGCTGCCAGGCGCTCGAGATCCCGTGGTCGGGGCGTCCCCCGTTCGACGGGGTCCACCGTCTGGAGATGGAGGCGTCCCTGGCGCAGCGTGGACTCACCTGGTGATCGTCACGCTGCTGGCCGGGAGCTCGAGGAAGACCTTCACGAGGCCAGCCATGAACAACAGAAAGAGCTCGTGGCCACGATCCTCATGGATTCCGATGACGGCGAACTCGCATCGGCATCGGCCGTGCTGCGGATGAGAGCGACGAGTGCAGAGGACAACCAACCAGCGCTCGCCGGACCGCCCATCGTGACCGCAGTGCTGAGACGGGGCGCTGCGCGTCCGTCGGGACGTGCGAGTGCCCCGGCAGGATTCGAACCTGCTGACACGGTGCCTGCATGTGTTCAGTGGGTGATTGGACACTGTCGGTAGTAGGCGGATGCAGCGATTGAGCTGCGGCTACATCACGAGTACCGGAGCACTTCGGGCAGGAGGTCGGACGTGTCGATGCTCCAGTTTGACGAGAACGCTGCTCGCCACTTCCAGCGCGTGTACTCCACGCCGGACATCGTGCAGCAGCGCGCCGAGGTTCTGGCCCTTCTCGCTCCCCAGCCGGGAGAGCGCGTGCTCGACGTCGGTTCAGGACCCGGCTTCCTCGTGGCGTCGCTGGCCGACGCTGTCGGGGCCAGCGGTGCCGTCCACGGACTCGACCCGAGCGCGCCGATGAACGCCGTCGCCCGAGATCTGATCGGGACCCGGCCGTGGGCCAGCATCGAGGACGGCGATGCCGTGGAGCTGCCGTACCCGGACGGTGCGTTCGATGCCGCGGTGTCGACCCAGGTGTACGAGTACGTAGCGGACATCCCACGGGCCCTGTCGGAACTGCGCCGCGTGCTGCGGCCGGGTGGACGTGCGCTCGTCCTCGACACCGACTGGGACTCCGTGGTGTGGCACGTCGCCGATCGCCAACGGCATCGCCGCATCATGGCCGCCTGGGAGGAGCACCTCGTGCATCCGCATCTGCCCTGCACTCTGCCGGGGCATCTCCGGCGCGCCGGGTTCCGGGTGACCGGGCGGCACCTGATCCCGTTGTTCAACCCCCGTTTCGAGCAGAACACCTTGAGCGCGCTGAACATGGAGCTGATCGCGCGATTCGTGACTGGCCGGCAGGGACTGACCGAGGCGGATGTCGATGCCTGGATGGCCGACCTGCGGGAGCGCGGCGCGGAGGACGAGTACCTGTTCAGCGTCAACCGGTACTGCTTCCTCGCCATCGCTGAGTAGCCGGCCCGGCAACCGCAGGTCGGACGCGTGGCCTGCGTGCGTGCTCGACGAGGAGGTCGGTCGGCGTGCCGACGGCATCGTCGCCGAGCGATGCTGTGGGTCGAGCTGTGCATGTGCACGTCGGCCGGAGGCAGGAGAGCGCCGGCCTGAACGAGCTCGACGACCTTGATCGGAGCAGCGCCGCCGCGCGCTGGCTTGATCGATCCGCCCGGGTGCGGCTCGACACCCGCGCCGACCTGGTCGAGGCCCGCGCCCTGTACGCGGCCCTGGGCTACGAGGAGGTGCCGGCGTCCAACGCCGGCCCCTACGCCGACGACCGGTTCGCCAAGGGCCTGGAGTGATCTCCACCGCCGGGCGGGACGCGCTCCTCTACGGGTACCGACGAGCTCATGGCACTGCGCAACGCGGCGGTCGCGGCGACCGGCCAGTGGGTCGACCCCGACGACGGCATCCGCTACCCCTCCGGTGAGGTCCACGCGTGGGAGCGCGGGCGCAACGAGACGGTCTGCGGCCTGTCGCTGAGCAGATCGAGGCTGGCCCGCTTCCCGCACGTCAGCTGGGCCGACGTCCAGCCCGAGTCCGGCCGCCACGCCGAGGAGGTGCAGGCGGTGTGCCGCCGGTGCCACGCCGCCCTGGGCGGGCGGCGGGACGAGCGGGGCTGGACGCGGACCAACCCCCGCCCGTGACGGAGAGCGGTCAGCGTCGCCGCGAGAACACGTAGCGGAACGGCCCCGGCAGCCGCACCGACCAGCGGCGTCCGCGGGGGCTGTAGCCGACCGGACCGACGTGCAGGCTGGGCGACACCCCGCCGCGGCCGATGTTGAGGTGGAGCGGTCCGAGGCGCTTGGTGAAGCGGAAGTGGAAGGGCATGCACCCACCCCTACCCACCCAGCCGGGCGTACCTCACAGGGGCGACATGCCCCCGCGAGGCGGCACTCCCCTGCGCTGCGACGCGTTACCGTCTCTGAACGCAGGTCGAGCCCCGGCAACGGCGCCGGGGACGAGCGGAGGGGGAACACCCAGCATGGAGACGAGCGTGGTCGACGTCCCGGATCGGGGACGCTTCGAGATCCGGCTCGGTGACCGTGTCGTCGGTCTGGCCAGTTACCACGTCGAGAACGGCACCATGACACTGCCGCACACCGAGATCGACCCCTCGGTCGGCGGCCGCGGGCTCGGCTCGGCACTCGTCGCCGGTGTGCTCACCGCCGCCCGGGAGCGCGGGCTGACCGTCCTCCCCTACTGCTCGTTCGTCCGCCACTACATCGAGCAGCACCCCGAGGACCTCGACCTCGTGGCCGAGGCCGACCGGCCGCACTTCGGCCTGGCCACCGCCGACCGCTGACCTGCCCGGCCGCCTGACCTGCGCGGCCGGCCGGGGCTGCCTACGCTCGCGCGGGTGCCCACCGCGCTGCTCTGGTTCCGCCGCGACCTGAGGCTGGGCGACCACCCGGCCCTGCTCGACGCCCGGGAGGCCGCCGGGCCCGACGGCACCGTCGTCCCGGTGTTCGTCTTCGACCCCCGGCTGTGGGGTCCCTCCGGCCTGCCGCGGCGGCAGTTCCTCCTCGACTGCCTCGCCGACCTCGGCGAGCAGGTGGACGGCGCGCTGGTGCTGCGCAACGGGGACCCGGCGCGCGTGCTGCCGGACCTGGTCCGCGAGGTGGGCGCCACCAGCGTGCACGTCTCGGCCGACACCGGCCCCTACGGCCGGCAGCGCGACGCGGCGGTCGAGCGGGCTCTCGGCGAGGTCCCGTTCGTGCGCACCGGCTCGCCGTACGCGGTGACGCCGGGCCGGGTCACCAAGTCCGACGGGACGCCGTTCCGCGTCTTCTCCCCCTTCGCCCGCGCCTGGCGGGAGCACGGCTGGCGCGCCCCGGCCCCGCGGCCGGAGTCGGTGCCGTGGGCCACCGGCGTCCGTTCCGAGGAGCCGCCGGAGGCCCCCGACCTGGACGGCGTCCGGCTGCCCCCGGCCGGCGAGGCCGCCGCCCGCGACGCCTGGCGGCGCTTCCACGACGCGCGCCTGGCCGACTACAAGCAGACCCGCAACACCCCCGGCACCGACGGCACCAGCCGGCTCTCGGCCTACCTGAAGTACGGCTGCGTGCACCCGCGCACGCTGCTGGCCGACCTCGAGGACCTCGATCACGACTCCGCCGAGAGCTTCCGCAACGAGCTGGCCTGGCGGGACTTCTACGCCGACGTCCTGTGGCACCGCCCGGAGTCCGCCCGGGAGCCGCTGGACGAGCGGATGCACGCGATGGCCTACGACACCGGCCCGGACGCCGAGGAGCGCTTCGCCGCCTGGGCGCAGGGCCGCACCGGCTACCCGATCGTGGACGCCGGGATGCGCCAGCTGCACGGCGAGGCCTACGTGCACAACCGGGTGCGGATGATCGTCGCCTCGTTCCTGGTCAAGGACCTGCACGTCGACTGGCGGCGCGGCTCCCGGTACTTCATGCAGCACCTCGTCGACGGCGACCTGGCCAGCAACAACCACGGCTGGCAGTGGGTCGCCGGCACCGGCACCGACGCCTCGCCCTACTACCGGGTCTTCAACCCCACCCGGCAGGGCAAGGAGTTCGACCCGGACGGCGACTACGTGCGGCGCTGGGTGCCCGAGCTGCGCGACGTCCCCGCGCGGTACGTGCACGAGCCGTGGCTCGCGCCGGACGGCGTCCCGGCCGGCTACCCGCTGCCGGTCGTGGACCACGCCGAGGAGCGCCGGGTGGCACTGGAGCGCTACGAGCGGGTCCGCGACCGCTGAGTGTCGCCGGGCTCACCGCGCCGTCGTGGCGGAGCCGCTGGTGAGGGGCGAAGCTGGAGAGCATGACCTGGCGAGCCGCCCGTGCCTGAGGGCCACACGCTCAACCGGCTGGCCCGGGACCAGTCGCTGGCCTTCGCCGGACGTCCCGTGCACGTCACCAGTCCCCAGGGCCGCTTCGCCGCGGGCGCGGCGCTGCTCGACGGCCGGGTGCTGGACGAGGTGACCTCCTACGGCAAGCACCTGTTCGCCTGCTTCGGCGCGGACACCCTGCACGTGCACCTGGGCCTGTACGGGTCGTACGCCGCCGGCACCGGGACGCCGCCGGCGCCGCGCGGCGCGCTCCGGATGCGCTGGGAGGGCGAGGGCCCCGACGGCCTCGGCGTCTGGACCGACCTGCGTGGCGCCACCGCCTGCGAGGTGCTCACCGCGCCGGAGGTCGACCGCATCCTCGACCGGCTGGGTCCCGACCCGCTGCGGCCGCGCACCGACGGCACGGTGGCCCACCGGCGGATCGCCGGCAGCCGCACCGCGATCGGCGCCCTGCTGATGGACCAGTCGGTGCTGGCCGGGGTGGGCAACGTCTACCGCGCCGAGATCCTCTTCCGGCACGGCGTCTCGCCGGTCCGCCCGGGCCGGGACGTCGACGCGGGCACCTGGGCGGCGATGTGGGCCGACCTGGTGGTGCTCATGCGCTCCGGCGTCCGGATGGGCCGGATCGTCACGACCCGCCCGGAGCACCGCGACCGTCGCAGCGGCACCGTCCGGCGGGAGGACGCGCACTACGTGTACCGGCGCACCGGGCTGCCCTGCCGCCTCTGCGGGACGCCGGTGCGCACCGAGGTGATGGTCGGCCGCAACCTCCACTGGTGCCCGGTCTGCCAGGCCGCGTGAACCGGTGACCGGGAGCACACCCCCGCCTATCGTTGTGCGGTGGCTGGTCGGGTGCGGGCGCTCGGGGTCGCCGCGCTGGCCGCGGCGTCCCTGGCCCTCGACGTGCCCGCCGCGACGGCGTCCGACCGGGACGACGCCGAGGTCGGCTACGACGTCTCGTACCCCCAGTGCGACGACGACCTCCCGGAGGATCCGGCGTTCGCCGTCGTCGGGGTCAACGGCGGGCTGGCCACCCGGCCCAACCCCTGCCTGGCCGAGCAACTCGCCTGGGCGGCGGAGGAGGCCACCGGTGAGGTGCCCGCGCAGCCGGAGCTGCAGCTCTACGTGAACACCGCCAATCCCGGGCAGGTGCGCGAGCTGGTGAGCACCTGGCCCTCGCGCGGGGTCACCCCCTACGGCCGGTGCGACGGCGACAACAGCCGGGCCTGCTCGTGGCGGTACGGGTGGGAGCGGGCCGCGGTCACGGTGGAGGACTTCTTCGTCCCGGCCGCCGAGGACGCCGGCGTCGACGCCGACCCGGGCGACTACACCTGGTGGCTCGACGTCGAGACGACGAACAGCTGGCAGACCGGGTCGGCGCCCGCCCGTGCCCGCAACCGCGCGGCGCTCGAGGGGATGGCCACCCGCCTCACCGTCACCGGTGCCGAGGTCGGCCTCTACTCCACCCGCTACCAGTGGCGGCGGATCGCCGGCCCGGTGCCGGAGGACAGCCGGCTGTACGACCTCGACAGCGGGCTGGCCGGCTCCAGGACCCTCGCCGGCGCCCGCGCCACCTGCCGCCGCGACCCGCTGGTCGACGGCGGCCGCGTGGTCCTCACCCAGTACGTCGTCGACGGGCTGGACCGCGACCACTCCTGCGTCTAGGACATTCCCGACGGACCCGTGCCGGAGCTGGAGGTCCGTCGGAGACGCCCTCGCTACAGCGCGCCCTTGCCCTGGTCGCCGGTCGGGACGGCGGTGAGCACCTGCAGCTGCGCGGCGCCGGCGAGCTCGCCCTCCAGCTGCCGGGACAGTTCGGGAAACGGCTCGCCCTCGCCGTG
>DASQDP010000103.1:0-32347 GCA_035634095.1 Nocardioidaceae bacterium
GACCAAGGCGAGCGGCATCGGGAACATGGCGATCCCCAGTGGGGGATACGTGCTCTCGGGCCACGGCTCGTCGGGCCTGTGGCTGAAGTACAACGCCGCCGTCGGCATGACCGTGACCCGGTCCGACGTGCCCATGCCGACCCCGACCCCGACGCCCACGCCGACGCCCACGCCCACGCCGACGCCCACGCCGACGCCGACGCCCACGCCGACGCCCACGACCGACCCCTACCGCGCCGCCCTGGCGACCGTGCCCGGGCTCACGCACTACTACCCCCTCGACGCCGCCAACCAGGCCCGCGATGTGGTGGGAGGCCTTCACGGGGCCGTCAAGGGCACCGGGGTCACCTTCTCGGGCAGCGGCGCGAACTTCACGGGCAAGGGCTACGTGGAGCTGCCCGACAACGACGCCTTCTCGGTGGCCACCAAGGGTGGGATCACGATCCTGGCGGACCTGACCATCGGCAGCTGGAAGGGCGCCGGCGCGTCGGAGTACGTGCACTGGATGGGCAAGGGCGTCTCCGGCGCCCACGAGTGGACGTTCCGGCACTACGTGGACGGCGGCACCGGTGAGGCCTCGCAGCGGCAGGGTCGCGTGTCGTTCTACCACTTCAACCCTCAAGGCGGTCTGGGTGCCGGGTCGTACTTCCAGGACGCCAAGGAGACGACCGAGCGGGTCATCGCTGCCACGGCAGACATGAAGCAGGTGCAGATGTACCGGGACGGCCGGCTGCGCGACACCGACCTGCTCTCCGGCTACAGCGTCGTGCCCAGGAACACCAGCACCCCGGTCCGCATCGGGAGCCGCGGCGACAACACCGGCTTCCTGGTCGGGAAGGTGCGGCGCGTGGCCTTCTTCAACCGGGTGCTGACGCCCACCGAGATCGCCAAGCTCAGCACCGCCGCCAGGCAGTGACCGGTCGACCCGGCTGCGCGACGCTCTAGGAGAGCCGTACGCCCCGGCTGGGAGCCGTCACCGCGCGAGAGCGCGCGGGGCTCCCGGTCGGGGCGCACGTGCGTCCAGCCCAGCTCACAGCAGCCGTGCGGCCGCCTCGGCCGCCCAGTAGGTCAGCACCACGTCGGCCCCCGCCCGGCGGATCGAGATGAGCGTCTCGCGGATCGCTGCGTCCCGGTCGATCCAGCCGCGCGCCGCGGCCGCCTCGACCATGGCGTACTCGCCGGAGATGTTGTACGCCGCCACCGGCACGTCGACGGTCTCCCGGACCGCGCGGACCACGTCGAGGTAGGCGAGCGCGGGCTTCACCATGACCAGGTCGGCACCCTCCTCGACGTCGAGCAGCGCCTCGCGCACCCCCTCGGTGACGTTGCCGCCGTCCTGCTGGTAGGTGCGGCGGTCACCCTGCAGGGAGGAGCCGACGGCCTCCCGGAAGGGACCGTAGAAGGCGGAGGCGTACTTCGCCGAGTAGGCCAGGATCGCGACGTCGGTGCGCCCGGCGCGGTCGAGGGCCGCACGGACTGCCCCGACCTGGCCGTCCATCATGCCGCTCGGCCCGACCAGGTCCACTCCGGCAGCGGCCTGGGCCAGGGCCATCTCGGCGTACACCTCGAGCGTCGCGTCGTTGTCCACGACCCCGGACTGTGTGAGGACGCCGCAGTGCCCGTGGTCGGTGAACTCGTCGAGGCAGAGGTCGGCCATCACGGGCAGGGCGTCGCCCACCTCGGCGACGCAGTCGGTGATCGCAACGTTCAGGATGCCCTCGGGGTCGACCGCGCCGCTGCCGCGGGCGTCCTTGAGCTCGGGGACGCCGAACAGCATCACCCCGCCCAGGCCCAGCTCGGCCGCCTCGGCGACCGCCTTGCGCAGCGAGTCGCGGGTGTGCTGGACGACCCCCGGCATGCTGCCGATCGGAGTCGGCTCGGTCGCGCCCTCGCGGACGAAGACCGGAAGCACCAGCTGGCGTGGCTCCAGCGCCGTCTCCCCGACCAGCCGGCGCAGCGCCGGCGTCCGCCGGAGCCGCCGCGGCCGAACGGTCGGGTACCCCATCAAGTGGCCCGGCGCCGCGCCGACGGCCGTCGCTCCGACGGCCTCGTGATCGGCTGCCCGGCCTCGAGCAGCGAGGCGCGGCGGGTGGCCCCGAAGTCGGCGAGCGCGTCGGCGAGCACCTCGACCGACGGCGTGGGCGCCAGCACGTCCACCCGCAGACCGTGCTCCTGGGCGGTCTTGGCCGTCTCGGGGCCGATCACCGCGATGACCGTGCTCGTGTGCGGCTTGCCCGCGATCCCGACCAGGTTGCGCACCGTCGAGGAGGAGGTGAACACCACCGCGTCGAACCGTCCGGTCTTGATCGCCTCCCGGGTCGGGGCCGGGGGCGGGGTGGCCCTCACCGTGCGGTAGGCCGTCACGTCGTCGACCTCCCAGCCGAGGTCGAGCAGCCCGGCCACCAGGGTCTCGGTGGCGATGTCGGCACGCGGCAGGAACACCCGGTTGATCGGGTCCAGCAGGTCGTCGTACGGCGGCCAGTCCTCGAGCAGGCCGCGCGCGGACTGCTCACCGGACGGCACCAGGTCTGCCCGCAGGCCCCACGCCTCGATGGCTGCGGCGGTCCGCTCGCCGACGGCCGCGATCTTGAGGCCGGAGAAGGCCCGTGCGTCAAGGCCGTACTCGTCGAACTTCTCGCGGACGGCCTTGACCGCGTTGACCGACGTGAAAGCCACCCACTCGTAGCGTCCCTCGACCAGTCCGCGGATCGCCTTGTCCATCTGCTGGGGGTTGCGGGGCGGCTCCACGGCAATCGTCGGCACCTCCTCGGGCACTGCGCCGTAGCCACGCAGTCGCGAGGACAGGGCGCCGGCCTGCTCCTTGGTGCGCGGCACCAGCACCCGCCAGCCGAACAGCGGCTTGGTCTCGAACCACGACAGCGCCGTGCGCAGCTCGACGACGTCGCCGATCACGATCACGGCGGGTGGGGTCATGCCCGCCGTGAGGGCGTCGGCGGCGATCCGGGACAGGGTGGAGACCACGGTCTCCTGCTCGGTCGTGGTGCCCACGCGGGTCATCGCGACGGGAGTGTCCTCACGGCGACCGGCGGCGACCAGGGCGGCGGCCACGTCGCCGATGCAGCTCACCGCGGACAGCAGCACCAGGGTGCGGTCGTCCGCGTACTGGGACCAGTCGACCTTGCCCTCCGTGCAGTTGACCACTGTCACCTCGCGGTGCGTCCGCGTGGTCAGCGGCACCCCCGCATAGGCGGGCACGGCCGTCACCGAGGACACCCCGGGCACGATCTCGAAGCCGACGCCGGCCTTGACGCAGGCCTGCGCCTCCTCGGGGCCGGAGGCGTAGAGGAACGGGTCGCCGGCCATCAGACGCACCACCCGCCGCCGGGTCCGGGCCGCCTTGACGATCACCTTGGCACGGCCGGCGCGGGTGAGCGGCTGGCCGTCCTGCCCGAAACCGCCGTCGAGCACCTCGACCTGCGGACACAGGGCGGCGACCAGGGATGCGTGCTCGGGCGACTCGGTGACGACCACCTCCGCGGTGCGAAGCAGCTCGACCGCGCGAACGGTGAGCAGCTCGGGGTCACCGGGCCCGGTGCCCACGAACGAGACGAACCCGGCCGGCAGCGCGGTCGGCGTCGCCGTTCCCCGCTCCGAGCCTGCTAGCGGGTTGTCGGCAATGCGGGCCCGCGCGCCGCTCGTGCTCGTGCCGGTCGGAGTGGTCGTCGGGGCCGTCGCCGGGATGCCGGTGGTCGCGCTCTGGGTCACAGTCGCCTTCTCGCTTGCAGTGGGGGTGGCCGTCGTGCTGGTGGTGGTGGTGCGGGTCGTGGTGGTGGCGCCCGGTCGTGGCGGGGTGCTGCGGGACCCGTTCGTCATGACGTCTGCTCCTCGATCAGGGTGGATGCCCCGTCCTCCACCATCTCCGCCGCGAGGGCGCGCCCGACCTCGGCCGCGTCACCGGGGGGCCCGGTGGCGGAGCGGCGTACGGCGACGCCTCCGTCCCCGGAGAGGGCGACCGCCCGCAGCCACAGCTCGTCGCCGTCCTCGCCCTCCGCGACCTCCGCCAGCGCGCCCACCGGGGCCGAGCACCCGGCCTCGAGGGCGGAGAGCACCGCCCGCTCGGCGGTGACCGCGGCACGCGAGCGCGCGTGGTCGAGGGCGTCGCGCAACGAGGCGACGAGCTCGGTGTCCGTGCCGCGGCACTCGACAGCGAGCGCGCCCTGCCCAGGGGCCGGGAGCATCTGCAGAGGGTCGATCGACTCGGTGACCTCGTCCAGCCGTCCCAGCCGGGCGAGGCCGGCGCGCGCCAGGACCACCGCGTCCACCTCCCGTCCCACCGTGCGTATCCGGGTGTCCACGTTGCCACGGATCGCGACCACGTCGAAACCGAGACCGAGGGCGTGCAGCTGCGCGGCCCGCCGAGGCGAGCCGGTGCCGATCCGGGCACCGTGGGGCAGCTCCCCCAGCGTCAGCCCGTCCCGGGCGACCAGGACGTCGCGCGGGTCCTCCCGCTCGGGTACGGCGGCCAGCGCGATGCCATCCTGGACAGCGGTGGGCAGGTCCTTGAGCGAGTGCACCGCGACGTCCACGGTCCCTCGCAGCAGCGCCTCGCGCAGCGCACCGACGAACACCCCGGTGCCGCCGATGGTGGCAAGGGGGGCTGAGGAGACGTCGCCCTCGGTGGTGACCTCGACCAGCTCGACCGGTCGGCCGAGCGCCTCGCGCAGGGCCTGCGCCACGAGCTCGGACTGGGTGGTCGCGAGCGCGGACGCGCGGGTCCCTACCCGGAGCGTGGACCCCGTCATCGCAGGCTCTCCGGTCGGGTCATCGCCTCGACGGCGTCGGGGTCCAGGGCGAAGAGCTCCGCGAGCGCGGCGGCGTAGGACACCGCCCCGGTCTCGTTGGCCAGCTGACGCACCCGCACCGTGGGCTGGTGCAGCAGCTTGTCCGCGACCCGGCGCACCGCGTGCTCGACCTCGCCGCGGACGGCCGGGTCCAGGCTGGGCAGCCGGGCGGCCAGCCGCTGCATCTCGGCGTCCACGATGCCCGTCGCCATGGTCCGCAGTGCGACCACCGTCGGGGTCACCGTGGCCGAGGCCCGCGCCGCCAGGAACGCGGTGATCTCCTGGGCGACGATGTCGCGGACCGCGTCCACCTCGCTGGTCTCCGCGGAGTTGACCAGTGCCGCGAGACGGGCCAGGTCGAAGAGCGAGACGCCGGGCAGCTCCGCCACGGCCGGGTCGACGTCGTGCGGCAGAGCGAGGTCGACGACCGCCAGCGGTCGCACGGCGCCGACCCGTGCGCCGGCCACCACGGCGAGCGGCAGCACGACGCCGGTCGCACCGGTGCACGACACCAGGATGTCGGCGGAACCGAGCGCCTCCTGCACCTGGGTCAGGGGAACGGCCTGACCGTCGTACTGCTCGGCGAGGCGGCGGGCGTGAGCCTCGGTGCGGCTGGCCACCACCACGTCACCGGCTCCCAGCCGGGAGACCGTGGCCACGGAGAGCGCGGCCATCGAGCCCGCGCCCACCACGAGCACGCGCTTGCCGGCGACCGGGCCGACCTCTGCCGCAGCGTGCTGCAGGGCGAGGCCGACCAGCGATGGTGCGACGTGGTCGACGTCGGTCTCGGCGTGCACCCGCTTCCCGACCCGCAGCGCCTGCTGGAACAGGACGTTGAGCGCGGGGCCGATGGTGCCGGCCTCCTGGCCGATCCGCAGGGCCTCGCGCGCCTGCCCGAGGATCTGGCCCTCGCCGACGACCATCGAGTCCAGGCCGGAGGCGACGTGGAAGAGGTGGGAGACGGCGCCGTCGTCGTAGTGCACGTACAGGTGCGGCACGACGTCCTCGGGCTTCTCCTCGGCGAGCTCGCAGAGCAGCCGGGACACCGCCTCGACGCTGCCGTGGAAGCGGTCGACCTCGGCGTAGATCTCCACCCGGTTGCAGGTCGCCAGCACGGTGGCCTCGAGGACGTGCTCGCAGTCGGCGACCGCGTGCACGAGCTTGCCGGCGTCGTGCGCATCGAGGGTCAGTCGCTCGAGCACCGCGACCGGAGCCGAGCGGTGGGAGACGCCCACGACCAGGACACTCATGCACCCACCGCCCCATCGAGCTCGGCGGGCTCGGCGAGCGACTTGCGCTGCTCGTGGTAGGCGAGGATCTGCAGCTCGATGGAGAGGTCCACCTTGCGGACGTCCACCCCCTCGGGGACCGAGAGCACGGTCGGCGCGAAGTTCAGGATGCTGGTGACCCCCGCCGCGACCAGGCGGTCCGCGACGCTCTGGGCGGCCGGCGCGGGCGTCGCGATGACGCCGATGGAGACGGCGTGCTCGCGCACCAGGACCTCGACCTCCTCGAAGGGCCGGATGCCGAGGCCGCCGACGCTCTCGCCCTGACGGCGGGGGTCCGCGTCCAGCAGTGCCACGATCCGGAAGCCGCGCGAGGAGAAGCCGCTGAAGTTGGCCAGCGCGTGCCCCAGGTTGCCGATGCCGACGATCACGACCGGCCAGTCCTGGGTGACCCCGATCTCGCGGGCGATCTGGTAGCGGAGGTACTCCACGTCGTAGCCCACCCCTCGGGTCCCGTACGAGCCGAGGTAGGACAGGTCCTTGCGGAGCTTGGCGCTGTTCACCCCGGCGGCGGCGGCGAGCTCCCCACTGGAGCAGGTCGCAGTCCCCCGGTCCGACAGGTTGACGAGAGCGCGCAGGTAGACCGGCAGCCGGGCGACGGTCGCCTCGGGGATGTCACGGTCGGGGGCCTTCCCGGTCGCGACGTCGGCCGCGGTCGCCGAGGTCTCGGTCCGAGCGTTGCGCGGCGAGGTCACACTTCTCCTGACGTCTGCTGACGCTGTGCATCTCGGGCTCCTCACTCTAAGAGTTTGTGAACGCGAGAACAAACCGGAGCGATGTGGCTCTAGCACAGCCGACCGGGATCACCGATGGCGGGGGCGCCCACTCCGATGTCGGCTCCGCCGGCGCGACGCCCGGCCGCTGGCGGCGCTCAGGACAGGGCGGCGCGCAGGCGTGTGGCGTCCACCCGCCAGAAGTCGTGCTGCCGCCCGTCCACGAACGTCACCGGGATCTCCTCGCCGTACAGGCCGGTGAGCCTGTCCGCATCCGGCCCGCAGGTGATGTCCACCTCGTCGTAGGACTCGCCCAGCTCGGCGCAGACCTGCTCCACCACAGCGCGGGCCTCCTCGCACAGGTGGCAGCCCGGCTTCGTGTACAGCCGCACGCGGGCGGTCACGCGGGCGTCCCGGCGAGACTGACGGTCACGGGCACCAGCCTCGCACGCGGCCGCCACCCGGACCCCGCCGAGCCGCGGGTACGCCCCGGGACGGTTCCCCAGACGACGCCTCCCCCCTTACCCTGGACCGAGCAGAGGGGGAGGAACCCGGCGGTCGGGGCGCGACTCGTCGTGCCACGCAGCGGGACGGAGTCGATGGTGAGACGAGAGCAGGAGCCCAGGGGTGGTCTGGCGGCGCTTCGGCTTGCGCTGGCCAGCGTTCTGGACCCGGCACTCGCCGTGGCTGGTGGCGGCGCCAGCCCCCGCCCCTCGCGCTGGCTGCTCGCCGACGCTGCAGAGCTCCGCCCCGGCCCGGACTCACCGAGGGAGCCGGATCGCCGGGGCCGGACCGCACAACCGGGGACCGCAGGTCAGCCGTGGTCCTCGGACCCGGACTCCGCCGAGGCCGACCGGCTGATCGCCCTGGTCGACCTGGCACGCGGCGGGGACCCGGAGGCCTTCGGGCAGCTCTACGACCACTACCACCCGTCGGTGTACCGCTTCGTCTACTACCGGGTGGGGGCGGTGGCTCTCGCCGAGGACCTGACCGCGGACACCTTCTACCGCGCGCTGCGCAGCATGAGCACGTTCCGGTGGCAGGGCAAGGACTTCGGTGCCTGGTTGATGACCATCGCCCGCAACGTCACCACGGACCACTTCAAGTCCGGCCGCGCGCGGCTCGAGCACCTCACCGAGGACATGTCCGAGCACGACGAGTCCACCGAAGGCCCGGAGCGGTCCGTGCTGGCCTCTCTCACCAACCAGGCGCTCCTCGGCGCCCTGACCGAGCTGCCGCACGAGCAGCGCGAGTGCCTCATCATGCGCTTCCTCCAGGGACTCTCCATCGCCGAGACGGCGCTGGTGATCGGTCGCAGCGAGGGGGCCGTCAAACAGCTGCAGCTGCGAGCGGTCCGCAACCTCGCGAAGCTCCTGCCCGAGGGCGTCCGGTGAGCGCCGTAACCCTCGACCGGCGTCGGTCGTTGATGCAGACAAGAGACATGAACCTCCCGACCGCGTCGCAAGGACTCCATCGATGACCGCCCTGTTCGGCTCCCGCAAGCGCGCCGAGGAGTTCGCCGCGCTCGCCGACGGGCACGCCGAGGGGGCTCACTGGGCGCCGTCGGACGCCTCGACACCGTTCGAATCGGAACAGGCGCGGCTCCTTGCCCTCGTCTCCGCGTTGCGCCAGCAGCCCGAGCTGGCCGCCGCGTCGGCTCCGCGCCCCGCCTTCTCCGCGTCGCTGCGCGAGGCGCTGGTCGCCGAGGCCGCCACCGCGCTGGTCGCTGGGCCACCCGAAGCGACACCGCGGGTCCTCCGTCCAGCCCCGGCTGGCCGGCCCCGGCGCCTGGTGGCCGCCGCCACGGTGGCAGTGGTGGTCAGCGGCTCGGCCGGCATGGCCGCGGCCGCCGAGGGCTCACTGCCGGGAGAGACGCTCTACCCGGTCAAGCGAGGGATCGAGAAGGTCGACGTGCGTCTCTCCCGCACGGCTGAAGCCCGCGGCTACGACCTGCTCGGCCAGGCTTCGACGCGCCTGTCCGAGGTGGAGCGGCTGCTGGCGCTGGGTGGCGCTGCAGCCGAGACCTACGTGCCGCCCACCTTGACGACGTTCACCTGGCAGGCCGAGGAAGGCGCCGCCGAGCTCATCAAGGCCTACCAGGAGACCAGGGACCCGACGACCATTGCGAAGGTCCGCACGTTCGCGGCCTCCAGCATCGAGACGCTGGAGTCCATCTCGATCTCGAGCGGCACGGCGGAGATCGCCGGCGCCGAGCTGGTGACCGCCGCCGAGAGCGTGGACGAGGTGGACGACGACGCCATCGAGGAGTGCGAGCAGTGCGCCCCGCTCGACGAGGTCGAGGTGCCGGAGGTGCTGCTCGCCTCCACGTTGACCGGCGAGGAGACCGGCGAGGGCACCGACCCGGCGACCGACCTGGGCGCCGCGGCACCCGCCGACGGCGGGCTGCTCGCCCCGCTGGTGGGCGGACTGGCCCCTGTCGACCCGCTGGCGCCGCTGGGTCCGCCGGCACCCCTCGACCCGCTGGCGCCGCTGGGCCCGCCGGCACCCCTCGACCCGCTGGCATCCCACGGTCCGCTGGCACCCCTCGGTCCGCTGGCATCCCTCGGCCCGCTGGCACCCCTCGGCCCGCTGGCACCCCTGGGTCCGCTGGCCGGAGCTCCGGTGACGGGCGGCCTGACAGGTGCCCCCGTGGACGGCCCTCCGGCCCTCGACGTGCCGGGCGGTGGCACGGTTCCCACTCCAGGAGTCGAGGCCGCGCCTTCCACAGACCCGGACGCCGGCGGCGGCACTCCGGAGGGGCCAGACGACGAGCCGACCCCCGCAGAGAGCGGGTCCCCGTCGCCGGAGCCCACCGAACAGCCCACGCCGACGGAGGACGCCTCCGAGCAGCCGACGGTCGAGCCCTCGCAGCAACCGAGCCCGCCGCCGGCGGTCGAGTCCTCGGACCCGCCGCGGTCAGAGCCGACCGGCTTCCCCTCCGACCCGGGCACCGACGCGAGCGACGAGGTCGGAACCGACACGGGCCCCCCGAACCATAGGGACACCGCCGAGCCCACGCCCGCCGAGACGCCCTCGTCGGACGCCCCGACGTTCACCGACACCACCCTCGTCCCGCTGCTGGTCGCCGAGACCGGCGGCGAGGGAGGCCTCGACGAGGCAACGGCGGGCGATCACCACGTGGCGAGGGCAGCGCGGGGCCACGGCAAGGCGCTCGGACGCAGCGTCGACCGCCATCCTCGCGCAGGCCGCTGAGTCGCAGCACCGTCCGACGCTGCTCACGCCCGGGGGCAGCGGTCACCCCACGGAGCGTGTTCTCCCGTGGTGACCACCCCGGGCACGGCTCAATGGAACACCGAGCGGCGCTGCATCAGCAGCGAGTACAGGGTCTGCTGGATGGTCTCCCGGACCTGGTCCGTGACGTTGAAGACCAGCATCGGGTCGTCCGCTGCCCCCTCGTCGTAGGAGTCCGTGCGGATCGGCTCGCCGAACTCGATCAGCCACTTCGACGGCAGCGGCACCAGGCCCAGCGGTCCCAGCCACGGGAAGAACGGGGTGATCGGAAGGTAGGGCAGGCCGAGCAAGCGGGCCAGCGCCGGAACGTTGCCGACCAACGGGTAGATCTCCTCGGCGCCGACGACCGAGCAGGGAATGATGGGGACACCGGTGCGGATCGCCGCCGACACGAAGCCACCGCGTCCGAAGCGCTGCAGCTTGTAACGCTCGGAGTAGGGCTTCCCGATGCCCTTGAAGCCCTCCGGCCAGACCCCGACGAGCTCACCGTCGCAGAGCATCCGCTGCGCGTCCTCGTGGGAGGCGAGGGTGACGCCGCCCTTGCGGGCCAGCTCCCCGAGGAACGGCAGCCGAAACAGCAGGTCGGCACCCAGCGGCCTCAGGTTGCGCCCGGTGCTGTCGTGCACCGACACCATGGTCATCAGCCCGTCCATCGGGATCGTGCCCGAGTGGTTCGACACCACCAGGGCGCCGCCGTCGGACGGCAGGTTCTCGGCCCCCCGCACCTCGATGCGGAACCACTTGTCAGCGAGCGGTCGCGCCGCGGCGAGCAGGAACCTCTCGGTCAGCTCCTGGTCGAAGCCGTACTCGTCGACGTCGTAGTCGCCGTTGACCCGCCGGCGGAGGAAGGCGAGCAGCTCGGCCACCTTGGCCTCCCAGCGATCACCGAGCACCTCCTCGGCTGCGGACCGCAGCACCTGGAGAAGCTCCTCGACCGGGATGCCACCCGCGCCCGCCGGACCTGCGGCCGCCGGACCTGCGGGCCCGGTCGGGGCATCCGGCGGCGCCTGTGACCCGTCGGCGGCGTCGTCCGCGGCCGGACCGACGTCGGCTGCGGCTGGACCGCCGTCGGCTGCGGCTTCGTCGGGGCCCGTGGGGCTCGCCACGTCGGGACGGGGCTCAGGAGGTTCAATCGGTGTCTCGACCGGCTCCGCCGAGCCCGCTCGGGCAGCCCGCCGGCCCTCCTTCCCCGGGCCCCTCTCCGCGCCTTCCCTCTGGGCCTTTGCCGACCGGCGACCGGCGGCGGTCAGCGTACGAGCTGCTGACGACGGCCTGCTGCTGCCCGATCCGCGCCCGGGACGGCCACGGGTGCCGAGGGGGATGACCTCGGCGTCACCCATGGTCGGCTCCGGTGTCGACCACGACCCGAGGAGCGGGGGCTGGTGACGGCGGGCGCACCGACGGGGCGCGCACGCTCGCCGCGAAGTCGGCGAACGCACTCGGTGTGGTGTATCCCGGAGTGAAGCCGAGGACCGTTCGCAGTCGTCGGGTGTCGAGTCCGCGGCCGAACCGGAGGTAGGTGGCGAGCTCGGGGCTGAGCCGGCGCACCCCGGCCTGGCGCCCGAGCGTCCCCGCCGCCGAGAGCGCGAACCCCGGTACGGACACGGTCGGGCGGCCCAGCCTTCGCATGGCCTGCGACAGCATCAGGACGCCGCTGCCGGCGACGTTGAAGGTGCCGTGCACCCCGTCGACCGTCGCGTGGTGCAACGCCCCGAGCAGGTCCGCGTCGTGCACGAACTGCAGGCGGGCGTCGTACCCCAGAACGGTCGGCACGACGGGCAGCCGGAAGTAGTCGGTCAGCCGAGTCGAGACGCCTGGGCCCACCACACTGGCGGGGCGGAGCAGGGTCACGTTCACGTCGGGACGGCGGCGGGTGAAGCCGCGGACGTAGCCCTCGACCTCCAGCACGTCCTTGCCGAAGCCGGTCCGGGGCAGGCGCTTGGCAGACATGTCCTCGGTGAACATCGCCGGGTCCGCGCTCGACGACCCGTAGACCGCCGCCGAGGACCTCACCACCAGCCGCTCGAGGCCCGGGGCCCGCTGGCACGCGGCCAGCAGCTGCATCGTGCCGATGACGTTGTGCTCCTTCATCGACGAGCGCCCGGCGCCCGAGCTGTCGGACGGCTGCACGCTCAGGTGCACGACCGTGTCGACGTCCTGCCCGGCGACCACCTTCGCGATCACCGGGTTGCGGATGTCGGCCCGCACGAACGAGACGCGACCGAGGTCGGCTCGCGGGGGTACGACGTCCACGCCGACGACCCGGTCCACTGACGGGTCGGCGGCGATTCGTCGCGCGAACCGGCCCCCGAAGTCACTCGAGACCCCGGTGACGAGCACGACCTGTCCCATGGTGGCCGCCGAGCCCGCCGGGCTACTTGCCCTGGCGGCGACGCTGGATGCGCGTCTTCTTGAGCAGCTTGCGGTGCTTCTTCTTGGCCATCCGCTTGCGACGCTTCTTGACTACCGAACCCACAAAGAGACCTTCCGGGCGAGACACGACGACCGAGGTCGACGTGGTGACGACTGGTGACGACGAGACGAGAACGCCTCAGCCTAACCGGCGGGCGCCGGGGGGACGAAACGCGGTGCACGGGCGCCCCACCGTCCGGGGGTGGCCGCGCCGGCAGGGCCTCAAGTCGACCGCCCCAGGCACCGACACTTGTGGTGTACGCGTTTCACCGGTGCAGCGCCGCCGCGGTGCTCCCGGACACCTGCTCAGAAGCACGTCACGTCGCAGTGGCTCGGGACCACGCCGTCGACGCGGTCGTGAGGCCTTGGGAGGGGCCTTCCCGATGAACATGAACCTTGCCCTGCGCCGTGCGCAGATGACCCTGACCGCCACCACCGTCGCCGCTGTCGCGGCCGCCGGCCTGGCCATGGTGAGCGCGACCACCCCGGCCACCGACGCGGACCGTCCCGCCGTCACCGCCGCCAAGGAGTGGAAGCGCAGCACCGTCACCGCGGTCCCGGTCGCCAAGGAGTGGAAACGCAGCACCGTCACCGCGGTCCCGGTCGCCAAGGAGTGGAAGCGCAGCTCCGTCACCGTGGTCACGGTCGCCAAGGAGTGGAAGCGCAGCGCGGCTTCCTCAGCGGTCCTGCCCGCCTAGCCCTCGGGACGCAGACAGCAGCCACCTGGCCTGGGGCAGGTGGCTGCTGCTCTGGTCAGTCCGACGCCGCGACTCAGCCGGTCTGGAAGAAGCTCTTGCGGAGGTACTCGTTGACAGCCTCCTCGGTGACCCGGAACGACCGGCCCACCCGGACCGCCTCCAGCTCACCGGAGTGCACCAGCCGGTAGACCGTCATCTTGGACACGCGCATGACGGCTGCCACCTCGGCGACCGTCAGGAACCTGACGCCCGCGATGTCACCACCTGGACCGCCGGGGTCGGGGGCACCTGTGCTCGAAACCATGCTGCACCGCACTTTCGCGCACATTCGCCCCCCGGCTTCCCCACCGGAGACCCTTCGTCTGTGCTCTCGTGAGAGTAGAGCCTAATGTGGCCCATGGGATAGAGGAGCCTCTTACGTCCAGAATATTTTCGGCCGTGCCGCGTGTCGAACTGGACCAGCCCCGTGGAGATGCACTAAGAGCGGCAGCCGTTTCTCACGGCATCGGGTCCAGCCCGTTCAGCGGAAAGGCGGCCGACCGGGTGGCGTGGATGGCCCGGTCCAACCAGACCGAGGGGTCGTACCCCTGGGACCAGTCGCGGTAGGCGGGCATCCGCCCGTCGGTCATCCGCAGCGGGGCGGTGCGTCCCAGCAGGTGCTGCACGTGCTCCCGCCAGCTCTCGGGGGTGGTGGTGAGCGGGTCGAGGGGAGCGCCGCCGACGATGGCCAGCAGGTGCGTCCAGGACCGGGGGACCACGTCGACCACGGCGTAGCCACCGCCACCGGTGACCACCCACTTGCCGTCGCAGACTTCGTGGGCCAGGTCGTGAAGGGCGAGGTACGCCGCTCGCTGACCGTCCACGGTGAGCATCAGGTGGGCGAGAGGGTCCTCGATGTGCGAGTCGCACCCGTGCTGGGTCACCAGCACGTCCGGCTGGAACTCCCGGACCAGCGGTGGGACGACGGCGTGGAAGGCCCGCAGCCAGCCGGCGTCCGAGGTCCCCGGCGGAAGGGCGACGTTGGCCGCGCTGCCCTGCGCACCCGGACCGCCGGTGTCGGTGGGGAAGCCCGTGCCCGGGAACAGCATCTGCCCGGTCTCGTGCACGCTGATGGTCAGCACCCGCGGGTCGTCGTAGAAGACCGCCTCCACCCCGTCACCGTGGTGCACGTCCACGTCGACGTACGCCACCCGCTCGGCACCGTGGTCGAGCAGCCACCGGATGCCGACGGCGACGTCGTTGTAGACGCAGAACCCGCTCGCCTTGTCGGGCATCGCGTGGTGCAGGCCGCCGGAGATGTTGGCCGCGTGCAGCGCCGTGCCCTGCCACACGGTCCGCACCGCCTCCACCGTGGCGCCGACGATGTGCGCGGAGGCCTCGTGCATGCCCTCGAAGGTCGGGTTGTCCGCCGTACCGAGGCCGCGCTCCTCGATCAGGCGGTAGGGATCCTTGCCGGCCAGCCGGACCGCCTCCATGTACCCCGGCTCGTGCACCGTCGCGACCAGCTCGTCGTCGGCCATCGGGGCGGCCACCGTCGGCAGACCCGGCGAGCCGTTGCCGCCCAGGACGCCGAGCTCCTGCGCGAGGAGCACGGTCAGGTCCACGCGCAGGGGAGCCATCGGGTGCGACGGGCCGAAGTCGTAGTCGGTCAGCGTCGGGTCGAACACGACGCATGCGGGCCCGGACATGGGGGGACAGTACCGTGATCACCGTCACCCAAACTCCTGCCCGCACCTGCTGACGCCCGCTAGTCCATCCCCTCGGCGAGCGCCCGGGAGCGGTCCCGGGCGGCCTCGATCGCCACCAGGACCGCCGCTCGCACCTTGTGGTCCTCCAGCTGGCGCAGGGCGGCGGCCGTCGTGCCTCCCGGCGAGGTGACCCGTTCGCGAAGCACCACCGGGTGCTCACCGGTGTCGCGCAGCAGCTTGGCGGAGCCGACCACCGTCTGCACCACCAGCTCGGCGGCGGTGGCACGCGGGAGACCGAGGTGGACGCCGGCCTCGATCATGGACTCGACCACGAAGAAGATGTATCCCGGCCCCGAGCCGCTGATCGCGGTCACGGCGTCCTGCTGCCGCTCGGGCACCCGCAGCACCCTTCCGGTCGCGGCCATCAGCTGCTCCGCCTCGACCAGGTGCGCCTCGTCGCAGTGCGAGCCGCGGGAGATCGCGGCCATCCCCTCGTCGACCAGCGCCGGGGTGTTCGGCATCACCCGCACCACCGCGACGTGCTCGGGCAGCCGTGCCTCGACGAAGGCCGTGGTGATGCCGGCCGCCAGGGAGACCACGAGCTGCCCCGGGCGCACGACGGGCGCGAGCTCGTCGAGGACGTCGCCCATGTCCTGCGGCTTGACCACCAGCACCAGGGTGGTCGCCTTCTGGGCCGCCTCCACGTTGCTGACCACGCTGACGCCGTAGCGCTCCTCCAGCTCGGCGGCGCGCTCCCGTCTCTTCTCCCCCACCAGCAGCCGCTCCGGGCGCCGGCCAGCCCGGATCAGGCCGGACAGCAGGGTCTCCCCCATGACTCCGGCCCCGATGACGGCGACGGTCGCGTCAGGCACGACGGCCCCTACCCCTTCGAGACCAGCGAGCGGAGGAAGAACGTCAGGTTGCTCGGGCGCTCTGCGAGCCGGCGCATCAGGTAGCCGTACCACTCCACGCCGTAGGGGACGTAGACCCGCACCTTCTCCCCGGCCTCCGCGAGACGGCGCTGCTCGTCGGAGCGGATGCCGAAGAGCATCTGGTACTCGTAGCTGCCCTGCGCGCGGCCGTTGCGGGTGGCGAGTGCCCCGGCGATGTCGACCATGCGCGGGTCGTGGGTGGCGATCATCGGGTAGCCGTCACCCCCGAGCAGCACCTTGAGACACCGCACGTAGGCCTTGTCCACCTCGTGCTTGTCCTGGAACGCCACCGACTCCGGCTCGTTGTAGGCGCCCTTGCACAGCCGCACCCGCGACCCCTCGAAGGCCAGGTCGCGGCAGTCCGCCTCGGTCCGTCGCAGGTAGGACTGCAGCACGGCCCCGGTCTCCGGGAAGTCCTTGCGCAGCTCGCGGAGCACGCCCAGCGTCGAGTCGGTGGTGGTGTGGTCCTCCATGTCCAAGGTGACCGTGGTGCCGGCGTTGCGGGCGGCGTGGCAGATGGTCCTCGCGTTCTCGATGGCCACCTTCTCGCCGACCTCGGGCAGCGCCTGGCCGATGGCCGACAGCTTCACCGACACCTCGGTGCTGCGGGAGAGGCCCTCGTTGCCGAGGGCGCGCAGCACCTCGACGTACGACTGGACGGTCTTCTCCGCCTGTCCCCGGTCGAGGGTGTCCTCGCCGAGGAAGTCCAGCGACACGTGCAGGCCGCCTGCGATCAGCTCCCGGGAGGCTCGCACGGCGTCCTCGGTGGCGTCCCCCGGCACGTAGCGGGCGACGATGCCGCTGGACACCGGCATCGCCGTGACCAGGCCCTTCACCCTGTCGCTGCCCGCGAGCATCAGCAACGGCTGCCGTAGCAAAGGGCCTCCCATGAGGTGGACGTCGTGGCCGCCGGGTCGCGGGCCGAGCCCAGGCTACGCCGTACCTCCGCCGGGGTCAGGCGGTACGGCGCCGCAGCGTCGCTGCGCCGAGCGCCAGACCTGCCACCGCGAAGGTCAGCACCACCACGATGTCGGTCCACACGCCGGCGTCCACGCCACCGAAGCCGCTGCCCGTCATCGAGGACACCGAGGTCATCGCGTCCACGGCATAGGACAGCGGGAGGACGTCGGAGACCGCCTCGAGCACCCGGGGCATCGCCTCGCGCGGCACGAACAGGCCGCAGAGCAGGATCTGCGGGATGACGAGCGCGGGCATGAACTGCACCGCCTGGAACTCCGTGCGCGCGAACGCGGAGACCAGAAGGCCCAGGGCGGTGCCGAGCACAGCGTCCACGACGGCGACCACGACGAGCATGGACACCGGGCCGGCGACGTCGAGGCCGAGCACCCAGTGGCACAGCGCGACGGCGAGCACCGACTGCACGGCGGCGACCAGCCCGAAGGCGAGGGCGTAGCCGCTGAGGAAGTCGCCCTTGCCGGTCGGCATGGCGAGCAGCCGCTCCAGGGTGCCGGAGGACCGCTCGCGCAGCGTGGTCACCGAGGTGACCAGGAACATCACCACGAACGGGATCAGCGCGAGCAGCGGCGGTCCCAGGGTGTCGAACCCCCCAGCGCCGCCGGCGGAGCCCTCGAACATCCACCACAGCAGGGTCAGGACGAGACAGGGCAGGACGACCAGCATCGCCATGGTCCGGTGGTCGCGGCGCAGCTGGGTCAGCACCCGTGCCGCCACGGCCAGGGTGATCCGGGGGCTCATGCCGCCACCCCCTGGGGGGCCGTGTCGACGAGGGACAGGAACGCCGACTCGACGTCGTCGGTGTGGGTGCGCGCCAGCAGTGCCTCGGGTGTCTCGTCGGCGAGCAGGGCTCCCTCCCGCATCAGCAGCAGCCGGTCGCAGCGCTCCGCCTCGTCCATCACGTGGCTGGAGACCAGGACACAGGTGCCGGCGCCCGCCAGGCGGTGGAACATCTCCCACAGGTCCCGCCGCAGCACCGGGTCGAGCCCGACGGTGGGCTCGTCGAGCACCAGCACGTCCGGGGTGCCGAGAAGGGCGACCGCCAGGGACACTCGGGAGCGCTGGCCGCCGGAGAGCCGTGACACCACGTGGCCGCGTCGGGCGCCGAGGTCGACGGCCTCGAGGCAGCGGTCCGCCTCGCTCGCCGCGACGCCCAGGACCCGGGCGAAGAACCGGAGGTTCTCCGCGACGGTCAGGTCGTCGTACACGCTGGGCGCCTGGGTCACGTAGCCGACGCGGTCGCGCAGCCGGCGGTGCCCCGCCGGGAGGCCGAGCACCTCGACGCTGCCGCCGGTCAGCACCTGCACGCCCACGATCGCCCGCATCAGCGTGGACTTGCCGCAGCCGGACGGCCCGAGCAGGCCGGTCACCTGTCCGGGAGCCGACTCGAAGGAGAGGTCACGGATCGCGCGGACCCGACCTCGTTGCACCACCAGGTCGCGTACGGCGACCACCGCATCGTTTTTCATCATGGGATGAATTCAACTCCCGGGGCCGCCTCGCGTCAAGGGGCGAACAGGGTCAGGGCAGCGGGCCGTCCAGGTAGCGCTGCAGGTTCGGCGCCACCCAGGCCACGACCTGTTCGGCGGGCATCGACGCCAGCGGCTCGAGGGCCAGCAGGTAGCGCGTCACCGCCAGGCCGACCATCTGGCTGGCGACCAGCTGCACACGCTGCTCGGCCTCCGCAGCCGGCAGGGCGGCGCGCATCGGGTCCAGCACCAGCCGCAGCAGGACCTGCTGGAGCAGCGTCTCCGGGGCCTCCTGAGCGAGGCTGCTGCGGACCAGGGCGATCAGCGGGAGGCTGGTGTGCGGGTCGTCCCACACCGAGAGGAAGAGCCGCAGCAGCCGCTCACCCGCGCCGGCGACACCGTCGTCGAAGACGGTCGGCAACAGGGCACGCGGGTCGACCGGGAGGTCGAGGGCAGCCAGGAACAGGTCGTCCTTGGAGCCGAAGTAGTGGTGCACCAGCGCCGGATCGACGGCGGCCTCGCCGGCGACGGCGCGGATCGTCGTACGTCCGAAGCCCTTGTCAGCAAAGGATCTGCGGGCGGCGGCGAGGATCTGGCCCCGGGTGTCTGGTCCTCCGGGCCTGCGACCACGGCCGCGCACCGCCTCGCTCATCGAGGCTCTGGAGCCGCAGCGAAGTGCAGCCGGGCGAAGGCCAGGGCCTCCACGAGGTCCAGCTCGCGCGCGTCGCGGTCACCGGCCCTGCGGGTGTTGATCTCCAGCACCACGTGCCCGGGAAAGGCCCTGCCCGCGAGGTGCTCGAGCAGCTCCGCGACCGGCTGGTCGCCGCGGCCCGGCACCAGGTGCTCGTCCTTCGCCGACCCGCTTCCGTCGGTCAGGTGCACGTGGCGCAGGCGCTCCCCCAGCCGTTGGGCCATCGCAACCGGGTCGGACCGGGAGACCGCCGAGTGGGACAGGTCCAAGGTGGTGTTGGCGTAGTCCTGGTCCGAGGGGTCCCAGCCAGGCAGGTAGACCTGCATCTCCCGTTTGGACGCTCGCCAGGGGTACATGTTCTCCACCGCGAAGGCCACGCCGGTGCGCTCCTCGAGCTCGGACACGCCCTCCACGAAGTGCCGGGCGTAGTCGCGCTGCCAACGGAACGGCGGGTGCACCACCACGACGTCGGCGCCGACGGCGGCGGCCATGTCGGCGCTCCGCTCGAGCTTGCCCCAGGGCTCCACGCCCCACACCCGTTGCGTGATCAGCAGGCAGGGGGCGTGCACGGCACAGATCGGGACCTGGTGGTGCTCCGACAGGCGTCGCACGACGTCGACCTGCTGGCTGATCGGGTCGATCCCGACCATCACCTCCACCGCGTCGTAGCCCAGACGGGAGGCGAGCTCGAAGCCGACGGCCGTGCTCTCGGGGTAGACCGACGCGGTGGACAGGGCGATCAACCGCGCACGCCGATCTGGTCGAGACGCTCGAGGATGATCCCCTCGCGCAGCGCCCAGGGGCAGATCTCCAGCTCCTCCAACTCGAACAGGTCCATGACGGCGTCCGCGACGAGCGCCCCGGCGACGATCTGGTGCGCCCGGCTGGCCGAGACCCCCGGCAGCTCCGCAACCTCCTCGGCCGACATCTTCCACAGCGAGGGCAGCTTGTCACGCAGGGTCTTGGCGTCCAGCACCCGACGCACGAGGAGCCCGTCACCGGTGGGCGCCGCGCCGCAGATCCGGGCCAGCGAGCGGAAGGTCTTCGAGGTGGCCACGGAGTGGTCGGGCGTGGAACGGCCGATGGTGCCGGCCTCGCGGGCGATGCCTGCCCGGATCGTGCGCCGCAGCTCGCGCACGGTGTCGATGTCGCAGCCGGTCCCCAGGTGGTCCCGGGTCAGGCGGGCGGCCCCCAGCGGCAGCGAGATCGCGACGTCCGGAGCCTCGTCGGACCCGACGGCGATCTCCAGTGACCCTCCGCCGATGTCGAAGACGGCGAGCCGGCCCGAGGACCACCCGAACCACCGGCGTACGGCGAGGAAGGTCAGCCGGGCCTCGTCCTCTCCGGACAGCACCTCGATGTCAACGCCGGTGTTGTCCCGCACGCGTTCCAGCACCTCGTCGGAGTTCGAGGCGTCCCGCACCGCCGAGGTGGCGAAGCCGGCCATCTGCTCGCAGCCCTTGTCCTCGGCCACCTCCACCGAGGACGCCACGAACGCGGTGAGCGCCGCGACGCCGTCGTCGGAGACCCGCCCCGAGTCGTCGAGGTGCTCGGCCAGCCGAAGCGGCTGCTTGTGGGAGAAGGCCGGCAGCGGCGCGGCACCACCACTGGCGTCGACCACCAGCAGGTGCCCCGTGTTGGAGCCGATGTCCAGCACGCCCAGTCTCACGAAGCCGACCTCATGGGTGCCAGCGTAGTGGCGACGTAGGGTGGCGCGCGTGCCGGAGACCGACCTCGTCATCCCCCGCGTCTTCGTCGAGTTCTCCGACCCCGCCGACGAGGCCCAGGTGTTCAAGTGCGACCTCACCTGGCTGACGTCGCGCTGGATGTGCATCTTCGGTCAGGGTTGCCAGGGCATCTATGCCGGCCGGCCCGACGACGGCTGCTGCACGCTCGGCGCGCACTTCGCCGACAAGGACGACGAGAAGCGGGTACGCCGTTACGTGAAGAAGCTGCGGCCGGAGCACTGGCAGTTCCACGGCGCGGGGACGCGGCACCCGAGCTCCTGGGTGGACACCGATGACGAGGGTGACCGCAAGACCGCGGTGCACGAGGGGGCCTGCATCTTCCTGAACCGGCCGGGCTTCGCCGGCGGGCAGGGATGTGCGCTGCACGGCCTCGCCCTGCGCATCGGCAGGCACCCGCTGGAGACCAAGCCGGACGTGTGCTGGCAGCTGCCGGTCCGGCGCACCTTCCGCGAGGTCGAGCTGCCGGACGGCACCGAGTACACCGAGGTGACCATCGGCGAGTACGACCGCCGAGGCTGGGGACCCGGAGGCCACGACCTGGACTGGTACTGCTCGGGCAACACCGAGGCGCACGTAGCCCAGGAGCCGGTCTTCGTCTCCAACGGACCAGAGCTCGTCGAGCTGATGGGGCGAGCCGCCTACGACGTGCTCGTCGCGCACTGCGAGGCGCACCTGGCCTCCCGGTCCGTCCTCACGCTGCATCCGGCGGATCCCGCGGATCCCCCAGACCCGGCCGCTCCCACCGACCCGACCGCGCGCCGATCCTGAGCGCCCCGCGGCGGGACCCCCGGTGCGCTGTCGGGGCCTCGACGTGGTGACAATGCTGCAATGCGCCTGGACCACGTGTCGTATGCCGCTGGGGCCGACGGGCTCCGGGGCACCGCCGACCGCATCGGCGAGATGATCGGCGCGCAGTTCCTGGACGGCGGCGTGCACCCGCGCTTCGGCACCCGCAACATGGTCCTGCCGCTGACGGCCGGGACCTATGTCGAGATCGTCGAGGTGCTCGACCACCCCGCCTCGGACAAGGCTCCGTTCGGCCAGGCGGTCAGGGCCCGCTCCGAGCTCGGGGGCGGCTGGCTCGGGTGGGTGGTCGCCGTGGACGACATCGGCAAGATCGAGGCCCGCCTCGGTCGCGAGTCCGTGCCGGGCAACCGTCACCGTCCCGACGGCGTGGAGCTGCGCTGGCGGCAGATCGGCGTCCGGGGCCTGCAGTCGGACCCGCAGCTGCCCTTCTTCGTGCAGTGGGAGTGCGGCGACGCGGAGCACCCGAGCGCCGGTGCCTCCGGGGCGGTCCGGCTGGCCGCGCTGGAGATCGCCGGTGACCCGCACCGGGTCAGCGACTGGCTCGGCTACCCGGTCGAGGGCCCGCTGGAGGGCGTCGACGTGGAGTGGGTCGCCCCCCACGGCACCCCCGGTCTGGTGGCGGTGCAGTTCCACACCCCGGACGGCGTCGTCCGGATCTGAGCGGGGATGGCGCACGGCGGTCGACGGCCCCTCCCCGGCGCGGTCCCCAGCCCGAACATCTGGCAGCACCCGGAGACCTACGAGCTGGAGAACCGGGCGTTCGACCCGGGCGGGCTGGTGGAGTCCGCGATCCGATCGCTCGACGACTGGACCGGTCGCGACGTCCTCGACCTGGGGTGCGGCACCGGCTTCCACCTGCCCCGCTTCGCCGCCCGCTCCCGCCGGGTGTACGGCGTCGAGCCGCATCCGGGGCTCGCGAGGTCGGCGGCCCGTCGTACGGCGCGGCTGGCGAACGTCTCGGTGGGCGTGGGGACGGCACAGAGCATCCCGCTGCCCGCAGGGTGCGTCGACGTGATGCATGCGCGATGGGCCTACTTCCTCGGCCCCGGGTGCGAGCCGGGACTGCGGGAGCTGGACCGGGTGGTCCGGCGTGGCGGCACCGCGTTCGTGCTCGACAACGACGCCACGCGCAGCACCTTCGGCGCCTGGTTCCGGCGGGGATATCCCGGGCTGGACCCGGCTTCCGTCGAGCGGTTCTGGTCTCTGCAGGGCTGGCAGCGGCGACCGCTGGACTGCGAGTGGCGCTTCTCGACGCGCGCGGACCTGGAGTCGGTGGTGCGCATCGAGCTGCCGGAGCCGCTGGCGACCGAGGTGCTCGCCGGGCACGAGGGCACCCGGGTCGACTACGCGGTCAACCTGTGGTGGCGGCGCTTCTAGCTCGTCGAGCGCACGCTGAGCGTCGGTGCCAGGATGCAGCCCGGCTCGGGGATCGGGTGGTGCGCCAGAAGGTCGCCGAGGAAGCGGACGACCTCCACCGCCACCTGCTCCAGTGGCTGGCGGACCGAGGTCAGGGCCGGCGAGCACACCTGAGCGGCGATGGAGTCGTCGAACCCGACCACCGCGAGGTCCCGGCCGGCCCGAAGCCCTCGCTCGTCGAGCGCTCGCAGCACCCCCATCGCCACCGTGTCGCTCGCGCACAGGAAGGCGGTCGGCCGGTCCGCGGGGGACACGTCCAGCAGGGCGTGTGCGGCCCGGGAGCCGAACTCCAGCGTGTCGTCGCCGCGGGCCGACAGCCTGCTGGTGGGCAGGCCGTGCTCGTGCATCCGGGTCACCCACCCGCTGCGACGGTCCTCCCCGATGAAGGAGCCCTTCTGCCAGCCGGCCCACGCGATCCGGCTGTGCCCGCGCTCGACGAGATGGTCCACGGAGAGCGCCACACCTGCTCGGCCGTCCACATCCACCCACGGGTGCCGGGCGGCCGGGTCGTCCCAGGGACGGCCGAAGGCGACGAAGGGCACACCCTGTGACCCCAGCCAGCTCGCGTGCGGGTTGCCCCGGAAGGTGTCGGTGACCACGAAGGCGTCCACCGCCGCGGACCTGAGAAGCTCGTCGTAGGGACAGGTGGCCTCGTGGTCGCCCCCCGCGGTGAACAGCAGCACGTGGTAGCCGGCGACCTCGGTGCTCTCCACCAGCGAGTGCACGAACCGGTCCATCAGCGCGTTGGCGCTGTCCTCGACCGCCGGGTCGACGCGGAGCCCGACGAGGTGCGAGGAGCGCGTCCTCAGGTTGCGCGCGGCACGGTTCGGCGAGTACCCCAGCTTCTCGATCGCCTGCTGCACCCGGTGCAGGGTGTCCGGGCGCAGCAGCTCCGGCGCGTTCAGCGCGTTGGACACCGTCTGCCGGGACACACCCGCCTCGAGGGCCACGGTGGCCAGGGTCGGCGGGGCCGACGCCGGCTGCTCCGGCTGCGGCTGCGGCTGCGGCTGCGGCTGCCCAGGCGGCACCGGGTTCGTGGACATCGGCTGCTCCCCGGTCGGTACGGCGCTCTGGATCGTTCCAAGATACCGGCGGTACCGCCACCGGCGCCACGACGCCCCGGACGGTGCACGAGCCTGCCGCGGGTTGTCGGTGGCCTGGCCTAGCGTGCAGGGCATGAGCAGAGCCCGAGCAACGCGACCCAGCCACCGCTGCGCCGAGTGCGGCTGGGAGACGGCCAAGTGGGTGGGCCGGTGCGGGGAGTGTCAGGCCTGGGGCAGTGTGGTCGAGGCGGCCGCACAACCCACCGGCCGCACCGTCGCCGGTCCGGTGAGCTCCCCGGCGCTGCCCATCGGCCAGGTGCCGGTGGAGGACTCCCGAGCCCGGACCAGTGGGATCGCCGAGCTCGACCGGGTGCTCGGAGGCGGCGTCGTGCCCGGGGCTGTCGCCCTGCTCGCGGGCGAGCCCGGGGTCGGCAAGTCCACGCTGTTGCTCGAGGTCGCCTCGCAGACGGCGCGCTCAGGGCTGCGGGTGCTCTACGTGACCGGCGAGGAGTCCGCCTCCCAGGTGCGGATGCGCGCCGACCGGACCTCCGCGGTGCACGACGAGCTCTTCCTGGCGGCCGAGACCGACCTCGCGGCCGTCCTCGGCCACGTGGAGGCGGTCCGACCCCAGCTGCTGGTGGTCGACTCGGTGCAGACCATCGGCGCCTCCGACGTCGACGGCGTGCCGGGCGGCGTCACCCAGGTCAAGGAGGTGGCGGCCGCGCTGGTGCGGGTCGCCAAGACCCAGAACATCGCCACGATGATCGTCGGCCACGTCACCAAGGACGGAAGCATCGCCGGACCTCGGGTCCTCGAGCACCTCGTCGACGTGGTGCTGCACTTCGAGGGTGAGCGGAGCTCACGGCTCCGGATGGTCCGCGCGGTCAAGAACCGCTTCGGGCCCGTGGACGAGGTCGGCTGCTTCGACCTGTCCGGCGAGGGCATCGTGGCGGTCACCGACCCGACCGGTCTGTTCGTCGCACGCCACCACGAGCCGGTCGCCGGCACCTGCGTCAGTGTGGTCCTCGAAGGCCGTCGGCCCATCCTCGCGGAGGTGCAGGCGCTGGTCACGCCGGCGACCGCAGAACGCCCGCGACGCACGACGTCCGGGCTGGACGGCTCCCGGGTCGCGATGTTGGTCGCCGTGCTCCAGCAGCGAGCACGGATCCGGCTGCACGCTCACGACGTCTTCGCCTCCACCGTGGGCGGCGTCCGCATCAGCGAGCCGGCGGCCGACCTCGCGAGCGCCATCGCCATCGCCTCCGCCTGGAAGCAGCGCGACATCCCCACCGACGTGGTCGCCATCGGCGAGATCGGCCTGGCCGGCGAGTTGCGGCGGGTGCGCGACACCCCTCAGCGGCTGGCCGAGGCCGCCCGCCTGGGGTTCCGCGGAGCCATCGTGCCTGCCGAGTCGCACCAGGACGCCGGCCGGCTGCGCCGGGTGGACGGGATGCGGGTGGTGGGGGTTCCCGACATCGAGGCGGCGCTACGGGTGCTGGACCTCGGCGTGCATGACTCCAAGCCGATGTTCTCTGTGCACCGCACCGAACCCGGCCGACCCGTGCTCGGCATCGTGTGAGGCCGCAGCAGGCACCCGTGGGGCCGCGCGTGAGGCGGCCGGCGGGGCTGACGCGGCGCTTAGACTGACCACCGCCGGGGCGACGACGAGCACGAGGAGGGGGACGTGGCAGCCAACGACCGCTCGGAAGGGGTGCTCCGCCTCCGTGCCACCCTGGCCAACATCGCGCCTGGCACCTCGCTGCGGGACGGGCTCGAGCGCATCCTGCGCGGGCGCACCGGAGCCCTGCTGGTGCTGGGCAGCGACAAGACCGTGGACGCGATCTCGACCGGTGGTTTCTTCCTGGACATCCCGTTCACCGCGACAGGCCTGCGTGAGCTGGCGAAGATGGACGGCGCGATCGTCCTGGACACCGACGCCTCGCGCATCCTGCATGCCGCCGTGCACCTGATGCCGGACCCCTCGATCTTCTCCGGGGAGACCGGCACCCGGCACCGCACCGCCGACCGGGTGGCGCGCCAGACCGGCTTCCCGGTGATCTCGGTGTCCCAGTCGATGCAGATCATCGCGGTCTACGTGGGGGGCATCCGCTACGTGCTCGAGGACTCGGGGCAGATCCTCTCGCGTGCCAACCAGGCGCTGGCGACGCTCGAGCGCTACAAGCTCCGCCTCGACGAGGTCTCCAGCACGCTGTCCGCGCTGGAGATCGAGGACCTGGTCACCACCCGCGACGTCGCGGTGGTCGCCCAGCGCCTGGAGATGGTCACCCGCATCGCGCGGGAGATCGAGGACTACGTGCTCGAGCTCGGCAGTGACGGACGACTGCTGTCGCTCCAGCTCGACGAGCTGGTCACCGGCGTCGACAACGAGCGCGAGCTGGTGATCCGCGACTACCAGCCCACCGGCAAGCGCAAGCGCACCTCCGAGGAGGTGCTCGGTGAGCTCGAGGCACTGAGCCCCACCGACTTGGTGGACATCGCAGCGGTCGCCCGCGCGCTCGGCCTCGGCGCCAGCGAGCACCTCGACGGAGCGGTCACCCCTCGGGGCTACCGGCTGCTGGCCAAGGTGCCGAGGCTGCCCGGGACCGTGGTGGACCGGCTGGTCGAGCACTTCGGCAGCCTGCAGAAGCTCCTGTCGGCGAGCATCGACGACCTGCAGGCGGTGGACGGCGTGGGCGAGCTGCGCGCCCGCAGCGTCCGCGAGGGCCTCTCGAGGCTCGCCGAGTCGAGCATCCTCGAGCGCTACGTCTGACAGCCCTCAGCGCGTGCTCGGCGTGGCTCCGGGTGTGCGGGCGGAGGGGCCGACGGAGCCGCTGGGGCGTGCTGCGCCGCCGTCGGCCGTGGCCGCAGCACCGGGGCGACTGCTGCTCGCGCTCTCGTCGGGGCTGCTGCTGGCGCTGTCGCCGGGACGGCTGCTGACGCTCGGAGTCGGTGAGGGCGTGGGCGTCCTGGTCACGGTCGGGGTCACGGGCGGCACCAGCTCGAACTGAGCGTCGCGCGGCTCCGCGCCGAACGCTGCAGCGGTCACGTGGTAAAAGCCCGGCATCGCCCAGTCGGTGGAGCGGCTGCACTCGTCGTCCGAGCGCTGCCCGTTCCACGCGACGCCGATCGTCACCGCGGCGGCTCGGCGCACCACCACCTCCTGCTCCGGGACGGGGCCCGGGCACTGCTGTGTCGACCAGATCCGGTCCTCCCCGGACGTGACCTTCACGACCAGCGAGTCCGCGGACAGGGTCCAGGTGCAGGCGGGCGACTGCTGGGTGGTGAGCGTCATGGTGAGCACGACCGGCTTGCCGCCGTACGCCGGCGGAGTCACCGAGGGCACCACCACGACGTCGCTGTTCGCGCACCTGCCGCTCGGCGGGGCCAGCGGCACCGCCGCGCCCCGGCTGCCCCCCGCCCGCGGATCGGTCGTCGCCGGCGTCGGCACCGGGGCGGTCGCCGGGGGCCGCGAGGAGCCGGTCGCCGACGGGGTGGAGGAGGCGGCGTCGGCTCGCACCGGGACCGCGGAGGGCCCGGGCTCGTCGTCTGCCGTCCCGCCGAGCAGTCGGGCCACTCCGAGGACGAGGGCCAGTGCGACCAGCGTGACCAGGAGCCGGCGCGCCCAGTAGACCCGGGCAGGTAGCGGCCCCCGAGGTCGCGCGACGGCACTCATGCGGGCAACGGTAGGTGCGCCCGACCGGCGTGACGGGATGCCACACCGGGGCTGGCCCGGATCCGACGGTTAGGGTGCCGAACGATGCCACCGCCCCAGCGCCGCCCCGACGACGGTCCCGGCGTCGACCTGCGCGACCGGCTGCTCCGCTGGTACGACGAGCACGCGCGCGACCTGCCGTGGCGTGAGCCGTCGGCGACGCCATGGGCCGTGCTGGTCAGCGAGTTCATGCTTCAGCAGACGCCGGTCGCCCGGGTGCTGCCGGTCTACGAGCAGTGGCTGCGCACCTGGCCGACCCCGGCCCACCTCGCCGCGGCGTCGACGGGGGACGCGGTGCGTGCGTGGGGGAGGTTGGGATACCCCCGTCGGGCGCTACGGCTGCACGCGGCCGCCACCAGGATCGTCGAGCAGCACGACGGGCAGGTGCCGAGCAGCTACGACGAGCTGGTGGCACTGCCCGGGGTCGGGGACTACACGGCGGCCGCCGTGGCGTCTTTCGGCTTCCACCGCCGCCACGTGGTGCTGGACACCAATGTGCGGCGGGTTCTCGCCAGGGCCGTCCGCGCCGAGCAGCTGCCGGCGCGCAGCGTGACCGCCGCGGAGCGTGCGACAGCCGACGCGTTGCTCCCGGAGGACGGGCCGACCGCCGCAGCGTGGGCGGTCGCCACCATGGAGCTCGGCGCGCTGGTGTGCACGGCGGCGACCCCCCGGTGCGGCGCCTGTCCGGTCGCCGACCTGTGCGCCTGGAGGGCGGCCGGCTACCCGGCGTACGACGGGCCGGCGCGCGCGGGCCAGCGCTACGAGGGGACGGACCGGCAGTGCCGTGGACGCCTGCTCGGCGCCCTGCGGGACAGCCCGACACCGGTCCACCGCAGCAGCCTGGACGCTCTCTGGCCGCTCGCACAGCAGCGTGAGCGCTGCCTGCGGTGGCTGGTCGACGACGGTCTGGTCGCTCGAGTCAGCGAGGACACCTACGCGCTTCCCTGAGAGGCCCGCCGGCTGCGCCCCCGACAGACGGGAGGAGTGACCCTCGGGACCCTGTGGAGCTCGGGCCCTGCTCCTCGGCAGTGGTGATCAAGCCCGTGTGGAGGGAGACGGCGGCAGTCTCCCCTCCGCGATCATCGCGACAGCGTCCGCGAGGTCCAGCACCGCCTGCGCCTGCGCCGGGTCCCCCCGGTCCAGCGGCAGGTCCAGCGAGAAGCCGGTCAGCGCCGCGTCGAGCAGGGCCACCGCACGACCGGACCGGACCCGCGGCGTCCCGGACGCGACGAGGTGGTCGGCCACCGCCGCCACCCAGAGCCGATTGGCCGCCCGGACCACGGAGGCGTAGGGCTCCAGGCCGAACAGGCCCAGCGCGGCCGCCTCGACGTACGTCCGCTGGCAGGCGGCCACCACGGGCGAGGTGAGGAGGGTCCACAGGTCCAGCACCGCCCGTCGCACGTCCCCGGCGGGCGGCAGGGCGCGGAGCTCGGCGACGGAGCGGTCGTTGGCGACGCGGAGCACGGTGGCGACGAGGTCGTCCTTGCCGTCGAAGTGGTACAGCAGCATCCGGTCGCTGGTGCCGAGCTGGGCGGCGAGCGGCCGCAGGCTGAGTCCGACCAGCCCGTGCTCCAGCACGTAGTCGGTGGCCGCCTCCGCGAGTTGGGCTCGGCGCGCCGTCTCCTTGACCATGGATCTCGTTCCTCCCGGGCCGCCGAGTGTAGCGTCTGCTACAGTGGAACGTAGCACTTGTACAGAAGGTAGGTCGGGACATGGTCGGCCCATGGCTGCTGCTCATCGCGGCGAT
Source organism: Nocardioidaceae bacterium (assembly GCA_035634095.1). GTDB lineage: Bacteria > Actinomycetota > Actinomycetes > Propionibacteriales > Nocardioidaceae > Nocardioides_B. The sequence goes on from DASQDP010000103.1 coordinate 29,392, forward strand.
CGCGGTCGAGGTCGCCGCGACGGCGGCGCTGCCACGCGCCAACGGCTTCCGGGACCCGGGCTGGACGGCGATGGTGCTCAGCGGCTACGCGGCGTCGATCTGGATGCTCGCGATCGTGGTGCGCCACATCCCGGTGTCGGTGACCTACGCCGCGTGGTCGGGTCTGGGGACCGCCGGAATCGCCGTGGTCGGCATCCTGCTCCTCGGGGAGCCGTGGGACCTGCTCAAGGGCGTCGCACTGGCAATGATCATCGGCGGGGTGCTGGTGCTGAACCTGCACGGCGCCCACTAGAGCCGCCCGGGCCTCCCTGCCGGCGAGCCCTGCCAGATTCCCTGGGCCCCCTGTTAAACGTGCACACCCCCAGCGTTGCAACGCCGGGGGTGTGCACGTTTCCCTGGGCCCCCAGGGAATCTGCGGACAGGAGGCTACTCCGCCTCGCCGGTGGCTGCCGGCTCCTCGATCGGCGGCAGGTCCGGGAGCTCGCTGCGCTGTTCGCCACGGAAGGTGAACGCCGCCTCGACCCCCTCGCCCTCGACATCGACCAGGATGATCTGGCCGGGCCGGACCTCGCCGTAGAGCATCTTCTCCGCCAGCGCGTCCTCGATCTCGCGCTGCACGGTCCGACGCAGCGGCCGCGCCCCGAGCACTGGGTCGAAGCCGCGGGCGGCCAGCAGGTCCTTGGCCTTCTGGGTCAGCTCGATCGACATGTCGCGGTCGCGGAGCCGCAGCTCCACCCCGGCGATCATGTTGTCGACCATGGACACGATCTGCTCGCGCGACAGCGGCGGGAAGACCACGATCTCGTCGACACGGTTGAGGAACTCCGGCCGGAAGTGCTGCTTGAGCTCTTCGGAGACCTTGGCCTTCATCCGATCGTAGGACCCGGCGACGTCACCGGACTGGTTGAAGCCGAGGTTGACGCCCTTGGAGATGTCGCGGGTGCCGAGGTTCGTGGTCATGATGATCACGGTGTTCTTGAAGTCGACCACCCGGCCCTGGGAGTCGGTCAGGCGACCCTCCTCCAGGATCTGCAGCAGTGAGTTGAAGATGTCCGGGTGCGCCTTCTCGACCTCGTCGAAGAGAACGACGGAGAACGGCTTGCGCCGCACCTTCTCGGTGAGCTGGCCGCCCTCCTCGTAGCCGACGTAGCCGGGAGGCGACCCGAACAGCCGCGAGACGGTGTGCTTCTCGCTGAACTCCGACATGTCGAGCTGGATCAGCGCGTCCTCGTCACCGAAGAGGAACTCCGCCAGCGTCTTGGACAGCCAGGTCTTACCGACCCCGGAGGGCCCGGCGAAGATGAACGACCCACCGGGACGCTTGGGGTCCTTCAGGCCCGCACGGGTGCGCCGGATCGCCCGGGACAGCGCCTTGACGGCCTGGTCCTGACCGATGACGCGCTTGTGCAGCTCGTCCTCCATCTTGAGCAGCCGCGTGGACTCCGCCTCGGACAGCTTCACGATCGGGATGCCGGTGGCGACGGCGAGCACCTCGGCGATGAGCTCCTCGTCGACCTCGGCCACGACGTCCATGTCGCCGGCCTTCCACTGCTTCTCGCGCTCCCCCTTGGCGAGGATCAGCTTCTTCTCCTCGTCGCGCAGGGAGGCGGCCAGCTCGAAGTCCTGGCTGTCGATCGCGCTCTCCTTGCGACGGCGTACGTCGGCGATCCGGTCGTCGAAGTCCCGCAGGTCCGGCGGCGCGGTCATCCGGCGGATCCGGAGCCGGGACCCGGCCTCGTCGATCAGGTCGATGGCCTTGTCGGGCAGGAAGCGGTCCGACACGTAGCGGTCGGCCAGCGTCGCCGCCGCCACCAGCGCCTCGTCGGTGATGGTCACCCGGTGGTGCGCCTCGTACCGGTCGCGCAACCCCTTGAGGATCTCGATGGTGTGCGCAATGGTCGGCTCGGCCACCTGGATCGGCTGGAAGCGCCGCTCGAGGGCCGCGTCCTTCTCGAGGTGCTTGCGGTACTCGTCGAGGGTGGTGGCGCCGATGGTCTGCAGCTCGCCGCGCGCCAGCATCGGCTTGAGGATCGAGGCCGCGTCGATGGCGCCCTCGGCCGCACCGGCGCCGACCAGGGTGTGCAGCTCGTCGATGAACAGCACGATGTCGCCGCGGGTCTTGATCTCCTTGAGGACCTTCTTCAACCGCTCCTCGAAGTCGCCACGGTAGCGCGAGCCGGCCACCAGCGACCCCAGGTCGAGGCTGTAGATCTGCTTGTCCTTGAGCGTCTCGGGCACGTCGCCGCGCACGATGGCCTGGGCGAGACCCTCGACGCAGGCGGTCTTGCCGACGCCCGGCTCGCCGATCAGGACCGGGTTGTTCTTGGTGCGGCGGGACAGCACCTGCATCACCCGCTCGATCTCCTTCTCGCGCCCGATGACCGGGTCGAGCTTGCCCTCGCGAGCGGCCTGCGTGTAGTTGCGGCCGAACTGGTCCAGGACCAGCGAGGAGGACGGAGCGCCCTCGGCCGGGGTGCCCGCGGCGGCCGTCTCCTTGCCCTGGAAGCCCGAGAGCAGCTGGATCACCTGCTGGCGGACCCGGTTGAGGTCGGCGCCCAGCTTGACCAGCACCTGGGCCGCGACGCCCTCACCCTCGCGGATGAGGCCGAGCAGGATGTGCTCGGTGCCGATGTAGTTGTGCCCCAGCTGCAGGGCCTCGCGCAGCGACAGCTCGAGCACCTTCTTGGCGCGCGGGGTGAACGGGATGTGCCCGCTGGGAGCCTGCTGGCCCTGGCCGATGATCTCCTCGACCTGCGCCCGGACCGCCTCCAGGGAGATGCCCAGGCTCTCCAGCGCCTTCGCTGCGACGCCCTCCCCCTCGTGGATCAGGCCCAGGAGGATGTGCTCGGTGCCGATGTAGTTGTGGCTGAGCATCCTGGCTTCCTCCTGCGCCAGGACGACCACCCTGCGGGCTCGGTCTGTGAACCGCTCGAACATGTATCGCTCCTTGCCGTGC
>DASQDP010000104.1:0-2561 GCA_035634095.1 Nocardioidaceae bacterium
CCGGGTCGGGTCGGGTCTGGCCGACTTCCTCGAGGACAACGAGATCACGATGATCTACTGCGTCCCGACGGTGCTGGCGACCCTGGACCGCATCCTCCCGCTGATCCGCACGGTCAACGTCGGCGGCGAGGCCTGCCCGCGGGAGCTCGTCGACCGCTGGGCCGCCCCGAACCGCCGCATCCTGAACACCTACGGGCCCACCGAGACGACCGTGACGTGCACGATGGCCGAGCTCCGGCCGGGCAAGCCCGTCACCATCGGCCGCCCGCTGCCCACCTACCGGGTCACCCTCCTCGACGAGGACCGCAAGCCGGTCTCGCCGGGGGGCATCGGCGAGATCTGCGTCGGCGGCCCCGGTGTGGCCCGTGGCTACGTCAACCGGCCCGACCTCACCGCCAACCGCTTCATCGCCGACCCGCGGGGCATCCCGGGCGAGCGCATCTACCGCACCGGCGACCTGGGCCGCTTCCTCCCCGACGGCGAGCTGGAGTACCTGGGCCGCGCGGACAGCGAGGTCAAGGTCCGCGGCCACCGCGTGGACCTGCAGGAGATCGAGAGCGTGCTGCTCGAGCACCCGCAGGTCACCGGCGCCGTCGTGACCCTGCTCGCCTCCCCGGACACCGGGGGCGACCTCGCCGGCTACGTCATCCTCCGGGGCGACGGCCCGGCCGGCGAGATGCGCCCGGAGGCCCTCGCCGCCGGCGCCGCCGACGCGCTGATCGCCGAGCTGCACGAGCAGCTGGTGGCCCAGATGCCGCCGTACATGGTCCCGTCCTACCTGGACGTGGTCACGTCGATCCCGATGCTGCCCAGCGGCAAGGCCGACCGCGGCCGGCTGCCCGCGCCCACCCGCCCCCGGCTCATCCGCGGCGACCGCGACTTCGAGCCGCCGTCGACCCCGGCGGAGGCCTGGATCGCGGGCATCTGGGAGGAGACCCTGCGGCTGCCGGCCGGTGCGGTGTCCGTGGAGGCGAACTTCTTCGAGGCCCTCGGCGGGCACTCCCTGGTCGCGGCGAACGTCGTGTCCGCGATGCGGGAGAGCGAGCTGGGCTCGGGGCTGTCCATCCTGGACTTCTACAAGTACCCCACGGTCCGCGCCCTGGCGACCTTCCTCGAGGACGGCGCCAAGGCCACGACCGACGAGCCGGTGGTCCTCGAGCCGCGCGAGCCCCGACCGGAGCCGCCGTCCCGCGAGCGGGTCGTCGGGTTCGGGACGGCGCAGGTGTCGGTCCTGTACGCGATCATCCTGCTGTTCCTGCTGCCGGTCGGCGTCCTCTACGGGCTCAACAACGGTCAGCCCTCGTTCGCGCTGGTCCTCCAGCTCGCGATCGCGCTCCCCGCGGTCTACCTGCTCGGCCGCTGGGCCGTCCCGGTCGTCGGCGCGCGGTTGCTGTCCAAGGGCCTGCGAGTCGGTGACCACCCGCTCTGGGGTGGCATGCACCTGCGCGTGTGGACGATCCAGAAGCTGATGTCCATCTCGCCGCTCACCGTGCTCACCGGCTCCCCGTGGGCGGTTCCCTACATGCGGCAGGCCGGTGCGCAGATCGACGAGGAGACCCACATCGGGTCGGCCAACGTCTCGCTCCCCTCGCTGCTGCGGGTCGGCCGCGGCGCGACGGTCGGCTACGGCACCCAGCTGCACGCCCACCGCATCGCCGAGGGCGTCCTCACCCTCGCGCCGATCACCATCGGTGCCGGTGCGGTCATCGGGTCCGAGAGCGTGCTGGAGTGCGGCTCCGAGGTCGGCGAGAACGCCATCCTCAGCGACACGTCGCTGCTCACGTCCGGCCGGACCGTCCCCGCGGGCGAGTCGTGGGCCGGGTCGCCGGCCCGGTCGGCGCCCGAGGCGGTCGACCCGGTCGTCGAGCTCATGGCCGGCTGCACGAGTGCCCCGCGCACCTGGTCCAGCCACCTGCTGGCCGGCTTCGCCGGCGGCATCCTGCTGCTCGAGCTGCTGCCCTTCTTCATCCTGCTGCCGGTGGTGGCCATCGTGTGGTGGGCCCTGCTCACCTACGGGACGGCGGCCGGCCTGCTGGCCACCGCGCTGTCCGGCCCGGTCTTCGTGGCCGCCTCGTGCGCGCTCATCCTGGGTGCCCGCCGCCTCGTGCTGCCGGCGACCCCGGAGGGTGTGCACCACCTGCGGTCGCAGCTGGGCCTGGAGAAGTGGCTGGGCGACAAGCTGCTCGAGATGAGCCTGCTGTTCAACAACACCATGTACGCCACGCTGTACACGCCGATGTGGCTGCGGGCGATGGGGACCAAGGTCGGCAAGGGCGCCGAGGTCTCCACCATCTCCAACCTCGACCCGGACCTGCTCACCCTGGGCGACGGCGCCTTCGTGGCGGACATGGCCAGCGTGGGCAGCGCGACCTACGCCAACGGCCACGTCGCGTTCCGCCGGACCGAGATCGGCTCGCGGGCCTTCGTGGGCAACGCCGCATTCGTCCCGTCGGGCTCGCACCTGGGCGACGGGTCGCTGATCGGCGTCCGCACCGTCCCGCCGACCGCCGGCACCGAGCCCGGCACCTCCTGGCTCGGCTCGCCGCCGTTCTTCCTCCCCC
>DASQDP010000105.1:0-5575 GCA_035634095.1 Nocardioidaceae bacterium
AGGGGGTGGACGCAAGCTCACTCCGACAGGCGCTGCGTCAGCCAGTCGTGGAACTCCCCGATGTGGTGCTCGGACGGGACCAGGACACCGCCGTTCACATAGGCCCGGGACGACATGGCCGGCTGAGTCCGCTCACAGGCCTCGAAGTCCTGCTCGTTGACCCGGTGGAACAGCTCCACCGACCGGGACACGTCCTTCCCGGACTCCACCACCTCGCGGGTGTACAGCCAGTCGCACTCCACGATCGTCCGGTCGGCCGACACCGGGAACATGCGGTGGAAGATGACGTGGTCGGGCACCAGGTTGACGAAGACCGTCGGCCGGACGGTGATGGCGTAGTAGCGGCGGTCCTGGTCCTCGGCGACACCCGGGAGCCGGTCGAAGCCCTCGCTGCCGTCGACGGTGAAGCCCTGGACCTCCTCGCCGAACTCCGCGCCGTGCCCGACGTAGAACTGCGCCGCGTAGCCGTCGGCGAACTCCGGGAGCACCTCGGTGAGCTCGGGGTGGATCGTCGCGCAGTGGTAGCACTCCATGAAGTTCTCGATGATGAGCTTCCAGTTCGCTTTCACGTCATAGGTGATGCGGCGGCCCACCGTGAGCGAGTCCAGCTCATAGCGATCGATGGAATCCAGGTCACCGAGGCGCTCGGTGATGGTGCCCATGACGTCGTGCTCGAAGGACGGGGGCTCCGTGGCCAGGGAGACCCAGGCGTACCCCAGCCACTCCCGCAGGTGCACCGGCACCAGGCCGTACTCCACGCGGTCGATGTCGGGCATCTTCGTCAGGTTCGGCGCCGCGATCAGCTTGCCCTCGAGGTCGTAGGTCCAGGCGTGGTATGGGCACTGGAAGGCCCGCTTGACCTCACCGGAGTCCTGGGTGCAGATCTGCGCGCCGCGGTGCCGGCAGATGTTGAGGAAGGCCCGCAGCTGCCCGTCCCGGCTGCGGACGACCAGCACGCTCTCCCGGCCGACCTGGACCTTCCGGAACTTCCCGGGTGTCGGCAGGTCGGCCGACCGCACCGCGCAGAACCACATGGTCTCGAAGATCCGGGTCTGCTCGAGGGAGAAGACGGCCGGGTCTGTGTAGTAGTGGCCCGGCAGTGTGGAGATGAGGCTCGCGGGCAGGTCAGTGGTGGTCATACGGCACCTCGGGGTTCCGTCGGGCGATCTGGGGACGCCGGAAGTCGGACAACGCAGGTCTGCGACAGGCCACGGTCGTCGCCCGCCAGCGAGCTCGAGACGACCGATGTGTTGCACATTAGACATTGGGTCGCGCTCTGCGCAACAGTCTTTCAAGACTGGTCGCGCATCCAGGCGGAGACAGGTGGTCCGCGGATCGGACGCAGAGCCGTCCGACCACCTTCGGTCGGCCATGGGTGGACTGCGCCGGCGCAACCAGAGCCGTCCCGCTCCAGACCGCAGCCCGCGCGCAGAGCCGCGACCGCGCTCGGCCCGTGATGTCGCGTCACGGGCCGCTGCTCAGTTCCGAGCGGCTTCGATCACGTTCACACCGCTGCCCACACCGAGGGCCTGCCCGACGACGTGGCGCCACCACCGCAGGCCAGCCTGTGCACCACAGCTGACAGGCCGCGTCGCGGCGAGCATCCCCCGGTCACCACCGAGCGCAGCACGACCCACCGCCGCTCACGGGCTTCCGCAGTCTCGCCACGGCCATCGGACTGCCGAGCACCCATCCGCCGATCCGTCCGTGACGGCACGAGCGCGCGGCGCCGACCGCACCATGGCCAGCGGGACCCCGACGCCCGCCGGCGCACTGGCCACCGGGCCGGTGATGAGATCCCGCGCCCGATGCCGTGCGACGACATCGACTGGCCACACGTCGCACTTGAGCGTTGTGCGCGCCACCACCACCACCGGCGGCAACACCACGCCGGATCAGGGTGACTAGCTGTAGTAGCCCAGCCTTCTGCTCAGCTCTTCAGTGCCCGACACGACTCGCCGAGCGATCCTCGAGAAGTCCTCCGAGGCCATACGGAAGGACGGCCCGGAGACGCTGAGGGCCGCGATCACGCCTCCGTCCGCGCCCCGGACAGGCGCGGCGATGGCGCTGAGCCCGACCTCGTACTCGTCGACGGTCGAACCCCACCCTTGCTCGATGATCCGGTCGAGGTGCTGTCGCAGCACCTCGGGATCGGTGATCGTGGCGGAGGTGAAGCGCTGCAGCTCCCGGGAGAGCACGCCCTTGCGGACGGCGTCGGGAGCGTAGGCCAGGAGCACCTTGCCACTCGAGGTGGCGTGCAAGGGGGTGCCCTGCCCCACCCAGTTGTGCGTGCTGAGCGCCGCCGGGCCGCGGGCCTGACTGACGTTGACCGCACGGTCACTGTCCAGGACGGCGATGTTGACCGTCTCCTCGAGATCGGCGGCCAGCGCCTCGCAGATCCGCTGCCCCTCCCGGGCGATGTCCATCTGCACGGCGGCGGCACCGGCCAGGCGCACGACACCGAAGCCCAACCGGTACTTGCCTCGATCTACCAACTGCTCGACGAAGCCCCGGCTCTCGAGTGCCGCAACCAGCCGAAAGGCCGTGGACTTGTGCACCCCGAGCTCGACGGCGACCTCCGTGACACCGACCTCCCCGTGTGCCGCCAAGATCTCGAGGATGCTCAGAGCGCGGTCCACGGACTGGACCGCGGCGACCGAGTTCCGCTGTCCGCTCATCCCCTGGGGCGCACTCATGACCTCAGCGTAGGTCGCGGACCGTGCGGTGCGGCCGGCCCTCTTGACGTCACAGCGGTGCTCCGGCCATGCTGTTGCGTATTCGGCGAAGAGTTGCGCTATACGCAACGCTAACGAGCCTGGAGCGCCCATGATCCCGGTCTGCCCCACGACCGCGTTGCCACCCGGTGAGGCGACCCGAGTAGAGGCCGACGAGCCCATCGCGGTCTTCAACGTCGACGGCGACTTCTACGCGATCGACGACACGTGCACTCACCAGGACGCCTCCCTGGCCGACGGCTGGCTGGACGGCTGCGCCGTGGAGTGCCCCCTGCATGCCTCCTGCTTCGATCTGCGTACCGGAAAGGTCTCCGGCCCCCCGGCCAAGACACCGGTCCGCACCCACCGGGTCGTCGTGCGAGACGGCATGATCTACGTGCAGGCGGAGACCGCCGCGGACGGCGCCGCATGAGCCCCACGGTCGCCGTGGTCGGAGCCTCGCTGGCCGGCCTCTCAGCTGCACGCGCGCTTCGGGACCAGTCCTATGACGGCCACATCGTCGTCATCGGGGACGAGGTGCACGCTCCCTACGACCGCCCGCCCCTGTCCAAGGACTTCCTGGCCGGGACGGCGTCGCTGGACGACATCGCCCTGGGCGCGCCCGACGACGAGGACCTCGGTCTCGAGTGGCGGCTGCGCACCACGGCGGTGGGTCTGGACCACGTCAGCCGCTCGGTGCTGCTCGATGACGGCAGCGAGATCCGGGCCGATGGCGTCGTTCTCGCCACGGGCGCCCGTGCTCGACGGCTGCGCGGCAGCGAGGGGCTCGACGGTGTGCACGTGCTCCGCTCCCTGGACGACGCGATCTCCCTGCGAGAGGACTTGGCCGCCGCCGAGCGTCTCGTCGTCATCGGCGCCGGCTTCATCGGGGCGGAGGTCGCCTCCACGGCCCGCAAGCTCGGGCTGGAGGTCACCGTCGTCGAGACCCAGCCGATCCCGCTCGCGGGCCCGCTGGGGGCCGAGATGGGCGCGGTCTGCGCCGAGTTGCACGCCGACCACGGCACTCGCCTGCTGACCGCCACCGGGGTCGCCGGACTCGTCGGTGTCGGCAGAGTCGAGGCCGTGGAACTGACCGACGGCACCCACCTGCCCGCCGACGTGGTGGTCGTCGGAATCGGCGCCACACCGAACATCGACTGGCTTGCCCACTCCGGCGTGGCCCTCGGGAACGGCGTCCTCACCGACGCGCGCGGGGCCACCAACATCCCTGGCGTCGTCGCCGTCGGAGACTGCGCCGCGGCATGGTCGGCCTCCGCGGAGCGACACGTCCGCATCGAGCACTGGACCAATGCTCTCGAGCAGCCGGCCACCGCGGCCGCCACGCTGCTGGGCACCGGCGGACCGGCGCCGACCCCAGTCCCCTACTTCTGGTCCGACCAGTACGGCGCCCGCATCCAGTTCGCGGGGACGCGCCGCGAGGGCGACATCGCACAGGTGGTGGAGGGGAGCTGCGCCGACCGCAGCTTCCTGGTGGTCTACGAGCGCGACGGCGTACCCGCCGCGGTCCTCGGGATGAACCAGCCCCGCCTGTTCACCCGTTGGCGCCGACAGCTGCGCTCGGCCGTGCCGACGACGTCCTGACCTTCGGCCGCCTCCGCCCGTCTACCACGGGGCAAACCAGCGCAGACCGGCATCCCACCACCACCGACCCGTACGCCGCGGCGAGCCGGCCCGCGGCCGTGGCTCCGGCTCCCTGCACCGCCGTCCACGTGACGACGGCCTGCGATGGCCGACATCGGCGTCCGCACTGTGGACGCCGCTCAGCCCTGAGTTCGCGCGGTGCGCCCCCATGGTGGCTCGGCCAAGGACACCCGCCGTCGGAAGTGCCGCGGGTCTCCTGCGTCCACAGCAGGTCACCGAGGTACGGCTGATCGCGCGAGCGGCGCGGCAACGCTGGCACGGGCGACGTCGAGCCGCGCTCGGCGGCCTGTGACCGGGTGCCCGCTGACGCAGCGCCAGGAGCCGTTCGGGCCTCCGGTGCCGGCCAGGAGACCGAGCCGGGAACTCTCGCGTCCTCAGCGGGGACGGGGGCTTGGCGTGAGCGCCACGCCCGCGCTTCGATCCCCCGCCGCGGGTGCATGACCGTTACAGCTGGAGCTGGAGGCGCCGCCTGGATGGCCAGCGCCCTACGGCGGGCGAGAGCCGCTCACCAGCGAGAACCGCCGACCGCGTGTCATCCCCTGGCTGACTCGCCACACCGTCGGAGGGCGCCTCTGTCAGCCCTGCCACGGCGCCCCCTCGGGACAGCTGGCCGCCTCGTCCAGCCTCGAGGTCGCACATCCTGCAACTCCGCCATCTGACCGGCCGGCTTCCCGCCTGTCCCGGTCACTGCACGACCTCGGGGGCGCAGAGGTCTCCCGGCGATGGAGCGGTACGCAGCAGCTCCATCGCCGGGAGGTGTTCACCCGCCGGCCGATGCCCTAGTGACGCGGATCCTGCGGACGACCGATGGTCTCCACCTTGGGCGGACCCTGCGCGGGGACGGATGTGTCCCCCGCCGACGACACGAAGTTGCCGCCCGGACTGACCGACAGCTGATCCACTTCCGGGCTCGCCGAGGACGTCCGCGCCGCCACGGCCGCAGCGCCCGGTGATGGGCTCGGGGTCCTCTCCACGACGATGACGAAGTCGTCGCCGTGGCGGCTGATGCCGTCGACGACGGCTTGCTCGATCGCCACGCTGGCGTAGTTGCCCCGCAGCACGATGGGATCGCGGCGGAGGTCCTTGACCAGGCTCACGGCCATCGCCGCCATCACCAGGGCGAAGGGCAGTGCCGCGATGATCGTCAGGTTCTGCAGCCCCGTCAGGGCCGCACCCTCCTCGCCCAGGAGCAACATGAT
>DASQDP010000106.1:0-7834 GCA_035634095.1 Nocardioidaceae bacterium
GGACGGCATCACCGCCCAGCCACGCGGCTGGAACGCGCTGTACGTCGCGCTGACCCGGTGCACCCAGGAACTGGCGCTGATCAGGCCGGACGCGCCGGTGACGTGATCGCCGACGAGCATCGGGCAGACCGGCTGCCCCGACACGGGCGAGCGTGGCCGACGTGGTTCGCCACGGTCCGCCGTCGTCCCTGAGCGCAGGTCGGAGGCGAGGAGCGACTGCCGCCGACCGCTGCGAACTGACCTGACCGCGGCCCGTTGGCCACAGCCGAGCGCACCCAGCCGGTAGCTGGTCCGTCACGTACTGATGGCGGTGGACCGGCACCTGCTGATCGACGTCTGGCTGACGTGTCCGCGGACGACCGTGCGTGTCATCGCCCCCGGCTCGGACCAGGTCGAGCACCGTCGGCCCGAGGAGGTGTGTCAGCCGGGCTCCCGTGTCGTTCGGGACCAGCCCGGGAGCTCGGCGATGCGGCTCACGCGCTCACCATGGCGTCGCTCTGCCTCGGTCACGCAGGCACCCGGGGATCGGCGACTCGCAACGGGAGCGGCGTTGCCCACGGCGGCCGCCCGGGTACTCCGGTCCTGTTCCGACTCCCGAACCGGAGCAGTCACTGACGAGCGCTGGCCCCTGGCCATCGCTCGACCAGGAGGGATCCCCGTGACCCAGCAGCTGACCAGCCTGACCCTGGACGACGCCCGCCGCATCGCCGCGGCCGGGGAGGCACGTGCCGCAGAGATCGGGCAGCCGATGAACATCGCCGTCGTCGATGCCGGGGGCGACCTCATCCTGCACGTCCGGATGGACGGCGCCTGGCGCGGCAGCGTCGACATCGCCATCAACAAGGCCTTCACCGCCCGGGCGTTCGACATCCCCACCGCTGAGTTGGCCGAGCTGGCCATGCCCGGCGGGCAGTTCTACGGCATCCAGATGTCCAACAACGGCAAGGTGATGATCTTCGCCGGGGGCGCCCCGGTGCTCGCCGACGGCGTCATCGTGGGCGCGGTCGGGGTGAGCGGTGGCACCGGGGAACAGGACACCACGGTGTGTGAGGCGGCCGCTGCCGGTCTCTGACGTCTCCGGACAGCACGGGGCAGCATCGGTCAGCGGGCCGGCGCCGAACGCCGGGACCGGCGTCCTCGCGTCGTCCCTCGCCGAGGCGCCCACCTGACGGCACCAGACGGATCTGCCCCGACCCGCCGTGCTCAGCCTCTCGACCCACGCCGCACCTTCTCGGGACGTGTGGTGCCGCGCAGACCGCACGCCACGGCCGTAGCCGTGCGCGTGTGTGACATGTCGCCCCTGGTACACCGACGTGAACCCCCAGGGCTCGGCAGTCGTGGGGGTTCACCCGTCTCAGCACGTCCTCACGAAGCACCGCCCGGCCGCGGATGACCGTGCGCCTCATCGCCCCGACCCGGCACCGCATGCGGCCGACTCCGACCTCGCGGCCCTGCGCCGCCTGCTGACCGCGATCGCCGATGCGGCAGCGGCACGGACCGGACTGCCCGTGCCGAGTGCCGCTCCCCCATGCACCCAGCCCAGGGGGCAGAGCTTCCCCGGAGGGCTCAGGAGGGTTGACCTGATGCAGGATGCATCCTACGTTGTGGCGACGGTCACACCCAGACGGGTGAACCCCTCTCCGGTCGAAGCTCGACTTCCCTGAGGTGACGCCCATGGCACTCGACGAGGCGACAACGGCCCTCCCGGCACAGATGGCGGAGAGCGAGCGCAGGCTCTCGCGCTGGGCACGGCCCGGTTCCGCGATCACCACGCCTCCGACGCACGTCAGTCGCGAGGAGGCGGATGCCTCTCGCTCACGGGGGCGGGCCCTCTGCGGGCAACGCAACCGCCCTCGACCACGTCATCGCCCCCTCGCCTCGCGCTCCACCCTGCAGCCCGCCTGACGCCGGCCACCCCTCGCCGGCCCTCTCCGTACCTCTCCGGATCTCCCCTTCCCCGCACCAGGAGGACGACCGTGCCCGTATCCGCCGCCGACCCCCAGGCCCAGACGCGACCCGTTCCGTCGTCCGTCGACGCCGTCATCGTCGGAGCCGGCTTCTCCGGCATGTACCTGCTCCACAGGCTGCGCACCATGGGACTGTCGGCCGTCGTGTTCGAGGCCGGCACCGACGTGGGCGGCACGTGGTACTGGAACCGCTATCCCGGCGCCCGTGTCGACGTGGAGAGCCTGGCGTACTCGTACTCGTTCGACCCCGACATGGAGCAGGACTTCGAGTGGCAGGAGCGCTACCCCACCCAACCGGAGATCCTCAGGTACGCCCAGTACGTCGCTGATCGCTTCGACCTGCGCGAGGACATCGTCTTCCGCACCCGGGTGGCAGCAGCGCACTACGACGAGGACAGCCGGACGTGGTCGGTGCGCACCGAGCACGAGGATGCGGTGACCGCGCGGTTCCTCGTCATGGCCACCGGGTGCCTGTCGTCCTCGAAGCTGCCCGAGATCCCCGGACTGGACACCTTCAAGGGCGCGACCTACCACACCGCGCACTGGCCCCACGAGGGCGTCGACTTCAGCGGAAAGCGGGTCGGTCTCATCGGGACGGGATCCTCCGGTGTGCAGTCCATCCCCGTCATCGCCGAGCAGGCCGCTGACCTGACGGTCTTCCAGCGCACGCCGGCGTACTCCCTCCCGGCTCGCAATCGGGAGCTGCGCCCGGACGAGATCACCGAGATGAAGGAGAACTACCGGACCTACCGGCAGGCCCAGAAGGAGTCCGGGTTCGGTGTCCCCACCCCGGTGCCGACGAAGTCGGCGCTGGAGGTCTCCGAGGCGGAACGCCACGCCAGGTACGAGGAGGCGTGGGAGAGCGGGAGCCTGGTCAACCTGCTCACCACCTACACCGACCTGGCCGTGGACCAGGAGGCCAACGACACCGCGAAGCGGTTCATCCACCGCAAGATCCACGAGGTCGTCGAGGATCCGCAGACCGCCGCCGACCTGTGTCCGGAGTATCCGGTCGGCACCAAGCGCCCGTGCCTGGACACCAGCTACTACGAGACCTACAACCGGCCTGATGTGCACCTGGTCAACCTGCAGCGCGAGCCACTGGTGGAGGTGACCGAGAAGGGCGTGCGGACGGCGGCCGAGGAGTACGTCTTCGACGCGATCGTCTACGCCACGGGCTTCGACGCCATGACCGGGTCACTGACCAACGTGGACATCCGCGGGAGGGGTGGCGCGTCGCTGAAGGAGACCTGGAGCGCCGGTCCTCGGACGTACCTGGGCATCGGCTCGGCCGGCTTCCCCAACCTGTTCATGATCACCGGACCGGGGAGCCCGTCGGTCCTGTCGAACATGATCGTGTCGATCGAGCAGCACGTCGACTGGGTCTGCGACGCCATCGAGCACCTGCGACAGCAGGGGTTGGCGACGATCGAGCCGAGCCAGCAGGCGCAGGACGACTGGGTGGACCACGTCAACCTCATCGCCTCGCACACCCTCTACCCGAAGGCGAACTCGTGGTACATGGGCGCCAACGTCCCCGGCAAGCCACGCGTGTTCATGCCCTACGCCGGGGGCGTCGGGGAGTACCGCAAGAAGTGCGCCCAGGTCGCGGCGGACGGCTACCCGGGCTTCGTGCTCACCGCGTGACCGGGGCCGTCCCGCTCGTCCGGGCCGCGGACGACACCGTCCGCGGCCCGGGCGGTCACCGCCCGCGTGAGGGCGTCAGCAGCGATGCGAAACGGTCAGTTCGGGGAGCCGTCCGCGTCGCCGTGCCACAGCATCTCCTCCACCGCGGCTCGGTACTCGACGTAGATCCGGCGGTAGCGCGCCACGGCACCGGCTCGGTCTCCTCGCTCCAGCAGCTCCAGGACCGCGCCGTAGCCGGCGACCCAGGGGCGCCAGAGGCTGCTGTCCGGCTCCATGGCCATCATCCGTCCCGTGCGGACCACGACCTGGTCGAGCAGCGACTGCAACTCCCGGTTGCCGTTCGCCATCACGACGATGGTGCTGAAGTCGGCACCGGCTGCCGAGGCCGCCGTGACGTCGCCGCGCTCCAGCGCGCCGGTGAACTCGGCATGGCGCTTCCGGAGCTTCGCGATGTGCTCGGCGGTGAGGTTGTCCACGCCTCCGGCGAACCCGGCGCAGGCGAGCAACTCCATGACGTCGACCAGCTCCAGCGCCGACTTCTGCGTCAGACCCGACACCTTGCGGGTTCGGTTCGGCGCGACGTCGACCAGACCTTGGGCGGCCAGCTGCGTGATCGCCTCACGGACCGGGGTGATGCTCACCCCGAGCCGGGCCGCGATCTCGGCGTCCTTGAGCACGGTGCCCGGCGGCAGCTGCCCGGAGGCGATCTCCTGGCGCAGCCGCTGCACGACGGCCTCGCGCCGAGTGGGTGGCACCTCGAACGACGACGTCACCAACCGACCCCCTTCCTGGTCATCGTGCCAGGCGCTCCCCCGGCACACAGCCTGATCGGGCTGTCCCGTGCTCCGGCCCCAGCAAGGCCGGTTCCGGCACCACCCGCCCACTG
The DNA here is from genome assembly GCA_035634095.1 of Nocardioidaceae bacterium. Taxonomy (GTDB): domain Bacteria; phylum Actinomycetota; class Actinomycetes; order Propionibacteriales; family Nocardioidaceae; genus Nocardioides_B. Next base: position 4,501 of record DASQDP010000106.1, read on the forward strand.
ATGCGCACCACTCGACTGATGGAGGATGCATGTCCCGCCGTGACCTGATCGATCCCGAGTCCCGTAGCACGCTCGACGCGCTGCTGGAGGCCATCCCCGGCGGCTTCAACGCGATCCCGGACATCACCGCCCGGCGAGCGACCGTGCAGCAGATGCTCGCCGCCATCGAAGTGCCGCAGAACCCGAACGTCACCAAGGAGGACCGCTCCGTCCCCGGGCCCGACGGCGAGCCGGACATCACGGTGCGCATCTACCGGCCCGCCGCCGCCAGCGGGGAGCTCGCAGGGGTCTACTACATCCACGGCGGCGGGATGATCCTCGGCGACATCGAGGGCGAGGACGCCGCCGCCACCCGGATCTGCGACGAGATCGGCGCCGTCGTCGTCTCCGTGGAGTACCGCCTGGCCCCCGAGCACCCCTACCCGGCGCCGCTGGAGGACTGCTACGCCGGCCTGGTGTGGATGGCCAAGAACGCCGACGAGCTGGGAGTCGACCCCGACCGGATCGGCGTCTACGGCGCCAGCGCGGGAGGCGGCCTGACCATCGCCACCGCGCTGCTGGCCCGGGACCGCGGAGGCCCGGCCCTGCGGTACATGATGCCGATCTACCCGATGATCGACGACCGCAACGAGACGGCCTCCAGCCACGAGATCACCGACATCGGCGTGTGGGACCGGGCCGGCAACATCGAGGCCTGGGGCTGGTACCTGGGCGGCGGCCCGGCTGACCAGTACGCCGCGCCCAGCCGGGCCCAGCACGTCACCGGCCTGCCGCCGGCCTTCATCGACGTCGGCACCGTCGATCTCTTCCGCGACGAGGACATCGCCTTCGCCCAGCGGCTGATGCAGGCCGGCGTGCCCTGCGAGCTGCACGTCTACCCCGGCGCCTACCACGCCTCGGAGACCCTCGCCGCTGAGGCAGCGTTGTCGCAGCGGATCTGGGCCACCCGTATCGCCGCCCTCAAGAGCGCTCTCACCTGAGATGCGCAGAACGGCGCCTGGGCGAACACCGAGCGCCCAGGCGCCGTTCGAGACGCATCCTGCCGGTGCGGGTCGTTACTGCGCGGATGAAGCGCTCAGGGGCGGCTGACGTTCACGTGAGGTGTCCCGGTCGGTGGTCCGCCGCCTCCGGGCGGGGCCTCGGTGCCTCAGACGGCCAGCACATCGCCATGACGAAGCCCAGCGAGCCGCAGCGCCATCGCCGGACGCGACACCGTCGCCCGATCCGTACCAGGCTGGGGTGGGTGTGGCGGAGGTCATGCAGCCGGATCACCGGCAGCCCCAGCGCCCTGCCGGCCTGGAGCACCTGGCCGGCGCAGCGGCGAGGGGCTTCAGACCGAGCGGCGCGCCGGCGTCCTCGCGGTCGTGTGCGGCGGTCGGCGGGGGCGGTACGGGGGGAGGTAACGGTGGGGACCGTCGCGTCCAGGATCTGACGGGCACATCCGGGCCAGCGATGACGCCGCGCCGCGGGATCACTGTGCCAGGGTCGGAGGGTGACTCCGCGCCGGGCCGCCGAGGTGGTGGACGAGCTGGGTCGGCTCCTGCTGGGCGCGCCGGTCCCTCTGTCGGTGCGGTGCTGGGACGGCTCCGAGGCCGTCGTCGCGGGGACCCCCACGCTGGTCGTCCGCCACCGGAGGGCCGTGCGCCGCCTGGTCTACGCGCCCGGGGAGCTGGGGCTCGCCCGCGCCTACGTCAGCGGGGACCTCGACGTCGAGGGGGTCCTCTACGCGGCACTGAGCTTCCCGGACGACCTGCCGTCCCGCCCGGACCTGCACCTGGACCGGCGGGCCCTGGCCCGGCTGGCCGGCCCCCTGCTGCGGCTCGGGGTGCTCGGGCTGCCCGCAGCGCCGCCGCCCGAGGAGGCCCGGTTGCGCGGGATCCGCCACTCGCTGCGTCGCGACCGGAACGCCATCAGCCACCACTACGACGTCGGCAACGACTTCTACCGCCTGCTGCTGGGCCCCTCACTGGTCTACAGCTGCGCCTACTTCACCGAACCGGCGGCGACGCTGGAGCAGGCCCAGGAGGCCAAGCTCGACCTGGTCTGCCGCAAGCTCGGGCTGCGGTCGGGGATGCGGCTGCTCGACGTCGGGTGCGGCTGGGGCTCGCTCGCCCTGCACGCGGCGGCCCGGTACGGCGTGTCGGTGACCGCGGGGACCATCTCCGCGGCCCAGGCCGAACTGGCCCGCCGGCGCATCGCCGACGCCGGGCTCGCCGACCGCGTCGAGGTCCGGCTGCAGGACTATCGCGAGGTCGTCGACGGGCCCTTCGACGCGATCTCCTCCATCGGGATGGCCGAGCACGTGGGCCTCGACCAGTTGCCGGTCTACGCCGCCAGGCTGCACGCGCTGCTGCCCCCCGGGGGTCGGCTGCTCAACCAGGCGATCGCTCGCGGCCCGGCGGCCGGTCCCGACCGCCCCGATCCCCGATCGTTCCTCACCCGGTACGTGTTCCCCGATGGGGAGCTCCAGCCTCTGGCCACCCACGTCCGGGTCCTCGAGGAGGCCGGCTTCGAGGTGTGCGACGTCGAGGCGCTCCGCCGGCACTATGCGCTGACCTGCCGGGCCTGGGTGAGCAACCTCGAGCGCCGATGGGACGAGGCGGTCCGGCTGTCCTCCCCGGGACGGGCGCGGGTGTGGCGGCTGTACCTGGCGGGATCGGCCCTGGCCTTCGAACGCCACCGGGCCGGCGTGAACCAGGTCCTCGCGGTGAAGCCAGGAACGCCCGGACAGGACCGGCTCCCCCTGCGCCGCCCGGACTGGGCCGCCGCGTCGTGAGGGGAGGCCAGGAGCCGAGCAGCCGCTCCACCTGGGCAGGGCGTGCACGTGCCGCTGAGGGTCCTCGACCGCATCCATCGTCCCGATGACGGTTCCGCGCGGTGGCACTCACCGGCCACCCCGGGACGCCGCAGGTCCCCGGGGCGGCTGGGACCACCCGAGGGCCAGCCCCGGCCACCAGGAACACGTCCGACTCGCATGTGGCAGTAAGGGCCACATCCCGAGCCGGGCGGAGTCCATCGACACCGACCAGACCGTGCTGACACCATGCGCGCGTCCGCCACCGGTGTCGCTGGCCGGGGGTGCTCGTCGACAGCAGGTGAGAACCGGCCCGTCAGGGGAGATGGTCATGGCCGGCCCACTGATCAGGACCAAGCTGCAGGTTCCTAGGCGGCGCCGCGCCCTGGTCGCGCGTCCACGACTGACCGAGAGCCTGAGCCGTGTGGACGAGTCGGCACTGACGCTGGTGTCGGCGCCGGCCGGGTTCGGGAAGACGACAGCGCTGAGGGAGTGGCTGGCCGCCGCCCCTGCCGAGGAGCGGTCGGTGGCGTGGCTCTC
>DASQDP010000107.1:0-2849 GCA_035634095.1 Nocardioidaceae bacterium
AGCTCGGGCCGCAGCGCGGCGATCTGCCGGTCCGACAGCCCGTACCGCTTGGCCCGCCGCAGCAGGGCCGGCGTCAGCGCGGGCGCGTCGTGCACCTCGTCGCCGACCTCGCGGACCAGGGCGATCTGGTCGACGAACCACGGGTCGAAGCCGCTGGCCTCGGCGACCTGCTCGACCGTCGCGCCGGCCGACAGCGCCTGCTCGGCGAGGTACAGCCGCCCGTCGACGGGGGTGCGGAGCAGTTCGAGCAGCTCCGCCGGGTCGGCGTGCGGGTCTCCGCTGCCGCCCGCACCACCCACCCCGGCGGCCCCGGTCCAGAAGCCGGCGACCTTGGTCTCGGTGGACCGCATCGCCTTGCCCAGCGCCTCGGGGAAGTTGCGGCCCATCGCCATGACCTCGCCGACGCTCTTCATCGTCGTGGTCAGCCGCGGGTCGGCGCCGGGGAACTTCTCGAAGGCGAACCGCGGGATCTTCACGACCACGTAGTCCAGCGCCGGCTCGAAGCTGGCCGGGGTGACGCCGGTGATGTCGTTGGTGATCTCGTCGAGGGTGTAGCCGATGGCCAGCTTCGCGGCGATCTTCGCGATCGGGAAGCCGGTGGCCTTGGACGCCAGTGCGCTGGAGCGGGAGACGCGCGGGTTCATCTCGATGACGACCAGCCGCCCGGTGTCCGGGTGGACGGCGAACTGGATGTTGCAGCCGCCGGTGTCGACGCCGACCTCGCGCAGCACCGCGATGCCGACGTCGCGCATCCGCTGGTACTCCACGTCGGTGAGGGTCATCGCGGGGGCGACGGTCACCGAGTCGCCGGTGTGCACGCCCATCGCGTCGATGTTCTCGATCGAGCAGATGACGACCACGTTGTCGCTGCGGTCGCGCATCAGCTCCAGCTCGAACTCCTTCCAGCCGAGCACCGACTCCTCGATGAGCACGGTGTGCACCGGGGAGTCCGCGAGCCCGTGCGAGGCCATCCGGCGCAGCATCGGCTCGTCGGTGGCGATGCCCGAGCCGAGCCCGCCCATGGTGAAGCTGGGCCGGATGACGACCGGGTAGCCCACCTCGCCGGCCGTCTCCAGCGCCTCCTCGATGCTCGCGCAGACCCGCGAGCGGGGGGCGTCGGCGCCGATGGAGCGGACGATGTCCTTGAACTGCTGCCGGTCCTCGCCGCGGTTGATCGCGTCGACGTCGGCACCGATCAGCCGGACGCCGTACCGCTCGAGCACGCCGTTCTCGTGCAGGCCGATGGCGATGTTGAGCGCGGTCTGCCCGCCGAGGGTGGCCAGCAGCGCGTCGGGGCGCTCCCTGGCGATGACCTTCTCGACGAACTCCGCCGTCAGCGGCTCGATGTAGGTGGCGTCGGCGACCTCGGGGTCGGTCATGATCGTCGCCGGGTTGCTGTTGACCAGGCTGACCCGCAGCCCCTCGGCCTTGAGCACCCGGCAGGCCTGGGTGCCGGAGTAGTCGAACTCCGCGGCCTGGCCGATGAGGATCGGTCCGGAGCCGATCACCAGCACGTGGTGGATGTCTGATCTCTTCGGCACGGTCAGCCTTCCCCCAGGTCCCGTCGGCCGCTGACGTGGTGCACCGACTGCTGTCCCGCTGCCATCAGGCGCTCCTCTCCCCCGTGCTGTGCTCCACGACGGGAGGCGGGCTGACGGCGTCCCCGCCTGCGCGGGCGGCGTCCATGAGGTCGACGAAGCGCTGGAACAGCGGCGCGGCGTCGTGCGGGCCGGCGGCGGCCTCGGGGTGGAACTGCACGCTGAACGCCGGGACGTCGAGGCAGCGCAGCCCCTCGACGACGTCGTCGTTGAGGCCCACGTGGCTGACCTCGACCCGGCCGTACGGGGTGTCGGTGGCCCGGTCCAGCGGCGCGTCGACGGCGAACCCGTGGTTGTGGCTGGTCACCCGGACGGTGCCGCTGACCCGGTCGAGCACCGGCTGGTTGAGCCCGCGGTGGCCGAAGCGCAGCGTGTAGGTGCCCAGGCCCAGCGCGCGGCCGAGGATCTGGTTTCCGAAGCAGATGCCGAACAGCGGACGGCGCGCGTCGAGCACGCCCCTCACCGCCTCGACGGCGTAGTCGGCGGCGTCCGGGTCGCCCGGGCCGTTGGAGAGGAACACCCCGTCCGGCCCCGCGGCGAGCAGTTCCTCGGCCGTGGCCGTGGAGGGCAGCACGTGCGTCTCGACGCCCAGTGCGGCCAGGTGGCGGGGCGTCGCGGTCTTGATGCCCAGGTCGAGCGCGGCGATGGTGAACCGCCGCTCCCCCACCGCCGGGACGACGTAGGGGGCGTTGGCAGTGACCGCGGGCGCGAGGTCCGCGCCGCTCATGCTCTCCGAGCCGCGCACCCGGGTCAGCAGCTCCTCGACGGAGAGACCCTCGCTGCTGATGCCGGCGCGCATGGCACCGCGCTCGCGCAGGTGGCGGGTGAGCGCGCGGGTGTCGATGCCGCTGATGCCGACGACGCCCTGCTCGGCCAGCTCGTCGTCCAGGCTGCCGGTGGCGCGCCAGTTCGCCGGGCGGCGGGCGGGGTCGCGGACGACGAAGCCGGCCACCCACATGCGGCGGCTCTCGTCGTCCTCCTCGTTGACCCCGGTGTTGCCGATGTGCGGTGCGGTCATCACCACGATCTGGCGGGCGTAGCTCGGGTCGGTCAGCGTCTCCTGGTAGCCGGTCATCCCGGTGGCGAACACCGCCTCGCCCAGCGTCGTCCCGACCGCGCCGTAGGCCTCGCCGCGGAACGTGCGCCCGTCCTCCAGGACGAGCAGTGCCTCGCTCACTGCTCCACCCCGGACTCGCTCCGCCCCTCGCGCGCAGCGCTCGCTGCGCTGCTTGCTCGCCCGTCGTGTTCGCG
>DASQDP010000108.1:0-2152 GCA_035634095.1 Nocardioidaceae bacterium
CACTGCCGCGACCGCGCTGCTCACCTCGTGCGGCGGCGGGGCGGCCGAGCTGTCCGCGGCCGACGAGCCGCTGCGGGTCGGCGCCTCCCCGGTCCCGCACGCCGAGATCCTGCGCCACGTCGACGAGGAGCTCGCCACCGATGCCGGGCTGGACCTCGAGATCGTGGAGTTCACCGACTACGTGCAGCCCAACGTCGCCCTGGACGACGGCTCGCTGGACGCCAACTACTTCCAGACCGTCCCGTACCTGGCGGAGCAGGAGGCCAGCGCCGGGTACGACTTCACGCCGCTGGCGCCGGTGCACATCGAGCCGCTGGGCATCTACTCCAGCTCGCTGACCGACCTCGCCGCGCTCCCTGACGGCGCCACGGTGGCGATCCCGAACGACCCGACCAACGCCGCCCGGGCGCTGCGGCTGCTCGAGGCCAACGACCTGATCACCCTCGCCGACACCGGTGAGGCGGCCCCGACGTCCCTCGACATCGAGCTCAACCCGAAGGACCTGCAGATCTCCGAGGTGGAGGCCGCGCAGGTGCCCCGGTCGCTGGCCGACGTGGACATCGCGGTGATCAACGGCAACTACGCCATCGAGGCCGACCTGGTCCCGGCCGAGGACGCCCTCGCGCTGGAGGAGGCCGAGGGCAACCCCAACGCCAACCTGCTGGTCGTGCGGGCCGGCGACGAGGAGGACGAGCGGATCCGGCAGCTGGAGGAGCTGCTGCACTCCGACGAGGTCCGTCAGTTCATCGAGCAGACCTACGAGGGCGCCGTCATCCCCGCCTTCTGATCGCCCGCCTTCTGATCGCCCGCCTCCTGATCGCCCGCCTCCTGATCGCCGAGGAGCAGAGGGCCGGCAGGGCGTCCGGCCGGCCCTCTGCGGCCGCCCTCAGAAGGGCGGCTCCTCGGTGGTGCCGCCGACCGGCGCCCCCCAGGGATCGGGTGCGCCACCCCGCCCGGTCGCGGCGCTCCCGTCGCCGATCCCGTTCGCGCTGCCGGACCCGCCGCCGACGGCGTCCCCGGACCGCGTGGTCTTGACGACCGTCGCCGTCGCATAGCGCAGGGACGGGCCGATCTCGTCGACCTCCAGCTCGATGACGGTGCGCTTCTCGCCCTCCTTGGTCTCGAAGGAGCGCTGCTTGAGGCGTCCCTGTGCCATGACCCGCGAGCCGCGGGTGAGGGATCCCGCGACGTGCTCGGCCATCTGGCGCCACACGTTGCAGCGCAGGAAGAGCGCCTCGCCGTCCTTCCACTCCTGGGTCTGGCGATCCAGGGTGCGCGGGGTGGAGGCGATGGTGAAGTCGGCAACCGCCGCCCCCGAGGGCGTGAAGCGCAGCTCGGGGTCGCTGGTCAGGTTGCCGATGATGGTGATGACTGTGTCGCCGGCCATGATCCGGTCCTCCGTGTCGTCGGTGCATCGCTCAGGTGAGCGTCCGGAGGCTACGAGCACCGGCTGACGATTCCGTGCCGCCGCCCGCCGCCCGCCGCCCCGGCCGTGGCCACGTCCCGCGAGCGCAGGACCGCCGGGGTGTCCCTGGGAGGTGTGACCATCGGTCGTCGGAGGGTGCACCGGCGAGGGGACGGCAGGTGGCGGAGGCGCGGACCGGGGCGGTCCTGGAGGCGACGCTGGAGCGGATCACGTTCGCCAACGCCCAGACCGGCTACACGGTGGCCCGGGTGGACACCGGGCGGGGCGGTGACCTGGTCACCGTGGTGGGGTCGCTGCTGGGTGCGCAGCCGGGGGAGACCCTGCGGCTGCGCGGACGGTGGGGCGCGCACCCGCAGTACGGCCGGCAGTTCCAGGTCGAGGACTACACCACCGTGCTGCCGGCCACGGTGCAGGGCATCCGCCGGTACCTGGGCTCGGGGCTGGTCAAGGGGATCGGCCCGCGGCTGGCCGAGCGGATCGTGGACCACTTCGGCACCGACGCGCTGCGGGTGATCGAGGACGAGCCGGGGCGGTTGGCCGAGGTGCCGAACCTCGGTCCCAAGCGGACGCGGCTGATCACCGCGGCCTGGGAGGAGCCGCGGGCCATCAAGGAGGTGATGGTCTTCCTGCAGGGCGTGGGGGTCTCCACCTCGCTGGCCGTGCGGATCTACCGCCAGTACGGCGACGCCTCGATCGGCGTGGTCCGCGCCGAGCCCTACCGCCTGG
>DASQDP010000109.1:0-2899 GCA_035634095.1 Nocardioidaceae bacterium
CCCGTTCGTCGACCGGATCACCTGGGGCGAGATCACCCCGGACGGCCAGGTGACGGCGAGGATCTACCCGGAGGCGGAGGGGGAGGAGGTCCACTTCCACCCCGGGCCTGCCGGGGCCAAGGAGTGGACGCACGCGGCGTACAGCCAGCGGACCGGCCTGTTCTACGTGCCGGTCCAGGACACCGGTGCGAGGGTCGCCCGCCGGCGCCGGGAGTTCAAGGAGAGCATCCCGTACTGGGGTGCGGCGGTCACCGTGGACGCCCAGGACATGGCGGGGTCGGTGACGGCCTTCAACGCGTCCGGCGAGGAGGTGTGGCGCTGGCGCAACGACCTGCCGATGTGCGCGTCGGTGCTGGCCACGGCCGGCGACCTGGTGTTCGCCGGCACGCCGTCCGGGAAGTTCGTCGCGCTCGACGCCCGCAGCGGCGACCTGCTGTGGCAGTTCAACTGCGGCAGCGGCCACCACAGCAGCCCGAGCACCTACAGCATCGAGGGCAAGCAGTACGTCGCCGTACCGGTCGGCTGGGGTGCCTGGGTCGAGGGCTTCCTGCCCGGGATGATGGGCGGCCCCCACGGCCAGGCGATGTTCGTCTTCGCCCTGTCCGACGGCATCGACTCGTCCGGGGGGAGGTGACAGCCGTGGACCGGGACGACCGTGACTCCCTGCCCGTCGAGCAGGAGTGGGAGCCCCCCACGTTCGAGGAGATCCGGGTCTCCGCCGAGGTGACCGCCTACATGGGCGCACTGGAGGACCGGGACTGACCGGGCAGCACGAGGTGGGGCGCCGGGCGGCACGGCCCGGCGCCCCACCGCCGTCCGGACGGGTGGCGCCGTGCGCCGCCGGGAGGGACGGCCACGACACGAGGGGACGCCGATCGGCATGTGGGTGCGGGTGCTGGGCTCGGCGGCGGGCGGCGGCTTCCCGCAGTGGAACTGCGCCTGCCCGCCGTGCCGGGCGGTGCGCGACGGTTCGCGGCCCGCCCGTCCCCGCACCCAGTCGTCGGTCGCGGTGAGCCCGGACCGCCGGCGGTGGTTCCTGCTCAACGCCTCACCCGACGTGCACGCCCAGATGGCGGCCTTCCCCGGCCTGCACCCCGCCGACGGGAGCCGGGCGGTCCCGCTGGAGGCGGTGCTGCTCACCGACGCCGAGCTCGACCACACGCTCGGCCTGCTGCTGCTCCGGGAGGCCCGGAGCCTGGTCCTGCACGCCACCGCGGCGACCCGCGACGTGCTGTACGAGGGGACCGGGCTGCTCCGCACGCTGGAGGCCTACTGCGCGGTGACGTGGCGGCCGGTGGTCCCGGGGGTGGACGTGCCGCTGGCCGACGGACTGTCCTGCCGCGCCTTCGACGTCCCCACGACCAAGCGGCCGCGCTTCGGCGGGGCCGACGGGGAGGGGCGGGTCGTGGGCTACCGGTTGACCGACGAGCGCAGCGGCCGCGCGCTGGTCCACCTGCCGGTCGTGCAGGAGCTCACGCCGGCGGTGTGCGCCGAGCTGGAGGACTGCGCGTGCCTGCTCCTCGACGGCACCTGCTGGACCGACGACGAGCTGGTCCGGCTCGGGGTGGCCGGCCGCACCGCCCGCGCGATGGGGCACCTGCCGATCAGCGGGCCCGGCGGCAGCCTGGAGCGGCTCGGCGCGCTGCGGGTGCCGCGGACCGTCTACGTACACGTCAACAACACCAACCCGATCCTGCTGGAGGACGCACCGGAGCGCCGCGTCCTCGAGCAGCACGGCGCGGAGGTCGCCGTGGACGGGCTCGAGCTGGAGCTGTGAGGACGACGGACGAGTGAGCATCGCAGGGAGCGCCAGCGACCGAGGAGCGGAGCGAGTCCGGAGTCGGACCATCGAAGAGGTGAGGCCCCTCATGACGCTGACCGACACGGCGACCGACGAGTTCGTGGCCGCGCTGCGCGAGCAGTCGCGGCGCTACCACGACCAGCACCCCTTCTCCCGGCGGATGAACGAGGGACGGCTGGACCGCCGGGAGATCCGGTGCTGGGTGGCCAACCGGTTCGCCTACCAGGCAGCCATCCCGCGCAAGGACGCCGCGATCCTCGCCAACTGCCCCGACCGGGAGGTGCGCCGTCGCTGGATTAGGCGCATCCACGACCACGACGGCACGGCCGACGGCGAGGGCGGCATCGAGGCAGGCGGCATCGAGGCATGGCTGCGCCTCGGGGAGGCGGTGGGGCTGCGCCGGGAGGAGATGGAGGACCAGCGGCACGTCGTCCCGGGAGTGCGGTTCGCCGTCGACGCCTACGTCACCTTCGCCCGCACCCGGCCGTGGGTCGAGGCGGTCGCCTCCTCGCTGACCGAGCTGTTCGCGCCGGACCTGATGGCCGAGCGCCTGGCCGCGTTCGAGCGCCACTACACCTGGATCGACCCCCGGGGGCTGGCCTACTTCCGGGCCCGCCTGACCCAGGCGCCGCGCGACGCCGAGCACGCCCTCGAGGTGGTGACCGAGCACTGCCGGACACCCGACGAGCGGGCGGCCGCCGTGGCGGCGCTGGCGTTCAAGTGCGACGTCCTGTGGGCGATCCTGGGCAACTGCCCCGACCGCGAGATCCGGCGGCGCTGGATCCGGCGGATCACCGACCACGACGGGACCGACACGACGGAGGGCGGCATCGAGGCGTGGCTGCGCCTCGGCGAGGCCGTCGGGCTCACCCGTGCGGAGGTGCTGGACGAGCGGCACGTCGTGCCCGGGGTGCGGTTCGCCGTCGACGCCTACGTCACCTTCGCCCGCACCCGCCCCTGGCTGGAGGCGGTCGCGTCCGGGCTCACCGAGATGTTCTCCGGGCACCTGATGCAGCGGCGCGTAGCGGACATGCTGGCCCGGTACGACTGGATCGGCCGCGACGACCTCGCCTACTTCACCAACCGCATCGAGGCCGT
>DASQDP010000110.1:0-12366 GCA_035634095.1 Nocardioidaceae bacterium
CACCGCGAGCCCCCCCCCGGGCCGCCCGACCGCCGCCCGCGGTCGGGCGGCCCGATCCCACGTCAACGGTGGGAGTTGTGCGAGCGCCACTCGTCGGCGAGGAGCGCATAGCCCAGACCATCGAGCCACTCGCCAGACCTGTGCAACGAGTCACGGACCGTCGCGACCTCCCGGCGCATCCCGACGCGCTCCATGAGACGCCACGACGGCTCGTTCGCGGCGAAGCAGAGCGCGGTCACCCGTCGCAGCCCGAGGTCCTCGAAGCAGAGCCGGAGCAGCGCCGCGACAGCCTCCGTGGCGTACCCGTGGCCGGCATGGCCGGGGTGCAGCACCCAACCCACCTCGGCCTGGACACCGCGGGCCCGGTCCGCCACCTCGATCTGCGCCCAGGCGTCGTCGACCTGCAGCATCAGGTCGCCGATCACGTCCCGCTCCAGCAGCACGACGAGCGTCTTCGCCAGCCTGTCCTCGTCCACGAAGTGCGCGCGGTACTCGTCCAGCGTCCTCGGCGCCTGCGTGAGCCAGCGGCTGACGGGCTCGAGCCGGCGGAACCGCCAGGTCGCCTCGAGGTCGTCCGGGCTCGCCGGCCTGATCGTCAGCCGGTCGGTGCGCACCGGCCAGCTGAGCCGGTCGAAGACGGTGCCCATGCTCCTATCGTGGCAGTCCGCGGTGGCGGCGACACAGGAGACGACCCTGTCCCCGGGACGTCGTACGGCGCTAGCGTGACGTCGTGAAAACGACTCCTGTTCGTCCGGCTCAACCGGACCGCGAACACCATCGTGCGCCGGCTCGGGCTGCGGCGCTTCCGTGGCGGCGACCTGCTCTATCTCACGACGACCGGCCGGAAGTCCGGCACGGCCCGGACCACGCCGGTGCTGTACCTGCGCGACGGCCACCGCTGGGTCGTCGTCGCCTCCAACGGTGGGGCGGACTGGGAGCCGGGCTGGTGGCTCAACCTGCAGGCCGGGTCCGAGGCGGTCGTGGACGTGAACGGGGTGCGGACCCCGGTGACTGGCGCGAAGGTCACCGGGGAGGAGCGCGAGCTGCTGTGGCAGCGCCTCAACCGCGAGGTGTTCGACTACGAGTCCTACCAGCGCAAGGTCTCCCGGCAGATCTCGGTCGTGGCGCTCACTCCTGCCGCGTCCTGAGGCTGAGGGCCGACGGCGCCCGCTCAGGCGCCGGCCTCCCGCCTACGCCGACTGCCCGGCGTCGAGGACGAGGTCGACCACCGTGGCCAGGTGGTCGCTCCCAGCGATCGGTGCGGCGCGAGCAGCGGTGACCCGGACGTCGCCGTCGGCGAGCGCGTGGTCGAGCTGCAGCCGGGGGGTGGTGGCAGGATAGGTCGCGGCACGCACCAGTGGCCGCCAGCCGGTCAGGCGCGAGGGCAGCGACCCAGGCAGGTTCAGGTCGCCGAGCAGGACCAGAGGCCGTGGCAGCGCAGCGGACCACCTGACCAGCCGCCGCAGCTGCCGGATGGCGGAGGGCGGGGAGAAGGACAGGTGGGTGCACACCACGCTCAGCCGTCCTCCCGGCGTCGTCAGCACACCGGCGAGCGCGACCCGCTGCTCGTCGGGAGCCCACAGGACCCGCTGCGACGACCCCGGTGGCAGCGGCACGGGAAGCCGAGCCCTCCCGGAGGCGAGGCGCAGCTCCTGCCAGTCGGTCGCCTGCCACCGTGTCAACAGCGCGATCCCGTACGACGGCACCTCCCATCGGGTGGTGGCAGCCGAGCGGAACGTGTGCGGGTCCCCCGGAGTGCCGTGAACGGCTGCCGCGAAGCGGTGCTTCCAGGGTCGACCGCCGACGGCGCACGCGGCCGCCACGGCGGCGGCCTGGTCGACCGCACCGGTGCGGGGGAGCAGGTGGTCCACCTCCTGGAGCGCCACCACGTCCGCGTCGAGCTCCGCGACCGCCCGGCCGACTGCATCGATGTCCACAGTCCAGCTGCGGCGATCGAGCCCGGACGCGACGTTCACACCCGCCAGACGCAACGTCGTACGACCGGCGCCGTCCACGCTGGCCAGCATAGGAGCCGGGGCCCCCGAGGGCACTGACGCGGAAGCACCGAGGCCCGTCGGGGCCGCAGAATGGCTCCACTGCGAGGGCTGAACTCCGAGCCGCCCCGTCGGGGTTCCTTGATCTCCTGTGCTGCTCGGAACTGTCTGTGACCATCGACTGGTCACGCGGCCCGGCCAGAGCCGGAGCAGACCGTCGGAGCAGGATGTCGGGGGGCCATGAGCAGCGCTGTTCCAACGCCGCCGAGGAAGCCGCGACCGCCCTCGCGTCCGGACGTCGGTCGAGGTGCGGTCAGCACCAGACTCCTCGGCGCCGTCGTCGCGGCGACACTGATCCTCGTCGCCGCCAGCACGCTCGACGGCGGCAGCGGTGAGCAGGCGGCCGCTCGCGACGACGGCGCGACAGCCGTCGACTCCTCCGCGGCCAACGACCCCGGCCGACCGGTGGGCCGGCGGGCCCCCGCGCCACCGCCCGCCCCTGCCGCGTCGTCCCGCGCGCCCGACGCGTCCCGGCCCAGGGCGACCAGCCGGCCCAGGGCGAGCACCCGTCCCGGGGCGAGCGCCGCCGCGTCCCCGTCGGCGCCGAGGGTCCGCAGGTTCGTGGTCGCCCGGGTGGTCGACGGCGACACCGTGGAACTGGTCGGCGGGCAGGACGTGCGGATCGTCGGGGTGGACACCCCCGAGCGAGGTGACTGCGGCTACGACGAGGCCACAGCGGCCATGGAGCGGCTGGTGCTCGGCCGGCGAGTCCGGCTCACCGTGTCCGACGAGGATCGGGACCGCTACGGAAGGCTGCTGCGGTACGTCGACGTCGGCGCAGTCGACGCAGGTCTGCGGCAGATCCAGGCAGGCCTGGCGGTCGCTCGCTACGACTCACGGGACGGCTACGGCCGGCACCCCCGTGAAGCGCGGTACGTCGCGACGGACCGACGCGTCCCTGACCGCACCTGCCGGCGGCCCCGCTCACTGGTGGGCCAGCCACGCACGTCCCGGCCGACTCAGGGGTGCGCGGCCGGCTACTCGCCCTGCCTGCCCGTCGCCCCCGATTTGGACTGCGCCGACGTTCGTGGCGCGGTCCGGGTCACGGGCGACGACGAGTACGGACTGGACCGGGACGGCGACGGGCTGGGGTGCGACAGCTGAGCAGTCCACGCACTCGTGGTGACGCAGGGCAGGACGGTGACGCTAGGGCAGGACGAGCGTGGGCTCGGTGGGCCGCCACTGCACGAGCATCAGCGTCGCGTCGTCGTCGAGCTGGGCCTGCTGGTGCTCGAGCAGCGCGCGGCTGGTCCGCCGCATCGACTCCGGTGCCGCCAGACCCGAGGCGAGGTGCCGGACCACCAGGTCCACCAGCTGGTCCACACCGAAGAAGGCGCCGGTCGGCGACCGCGCCTCGACCACACCGTCGGTGTACAGCACGACCGTGTCCCCCGGCTCGAGCTGCTCGACACCCAGCTCGACCTCCTCCCCGGCGCCGAGGGCGCCGTTGAGCCCGAAGGGCAGCATGGGCTCCGCGTGCAGGTCCTTGACCAGCCGGCCGTCGCGCAGCAGCAGCGGGCTGGGATGGCCGGCATTCACCCAGGTGAGAGTGCCGGAGTCGGTGTCCAGCTCCGCGACCACGCCAGTGATGAACACGTCACCGTCGAAGGCGGACGCGACTGCTTCGTCCATCGTCACGGCGGTCGTGGTCAGGCTGCGGTTGCCGCGGCGCCCGTTGCGATAGGCCGCCACCGTCAACGTGGCGAGCTGGGCACTGCGCAGTCCGTGTCCCATGCCGTCGAAGACCGCGAAGCGCGTGACCCCGTGGTCGACTGCGTAATCGATGGAGTCGCCCGCCACCTCGTAGGCCGGCTCCAGGGCGCCGGCCACGGTGACCGCGGAGGTGGAGAAGGTCAGCGGTGGCAGGAGCGACCACTGCATCTCGGCGGCGAGGCCCATCTCGGAGCTCCGGCGCAGGCGCACCAGCGTGTCGCCGTACAGGGTCTTGGTCATCACCATCTCCGCCGCGAGAGCGGCGAACAGCCGAAGTCGCGCAGTGAGGGCGGCGTCGTCGCGCAGCAGCGCGGCGTCCGGTGCGGTGACGGCCAGGACGCCGAGGCGCTCCGTGCCGTCGAGCAGCGGCAGCCAGACCCGCACGCGGGGGTCGCCCGAATCACCCGGGTCGAGCGGCTGGACCAGCGGCTGCGACTGCTGGAACGCCCGCCCGGCCAAGGTGGAGTCGACGCCCAGCGGCGTCAGCCGCTCGTCGTGCTGGGGTCCGCTCGGCGGCAGGAAGGGAACGAGCGTGCTCTGCTGCAGGTCGACGAGGTAGCTGACCGCATCCGTGACGCCGAGCGCTGCTGCGTGCCGCTGGAACAGCCGGGGCAGGTCGTGGGCGCCGGCCAGGTGCCCGCGTTGCAGCAGCTCGTCCACCACGCGCTCCTGGTAGGGCATCGCCGTCGCAGGATGGTCCTGCATGTCCCGCTGGTCCCGCGCTGCGCCGCGCCGCGCCCGCTCCCGTCCACCGACAGCATGGTACGGATCCGGCGCCGCGGTGGGTCGCGATCGTCCGACGGTGGGTGTATGCCTGTCCCAGCAGCCGAGCCGAGGAGGACACGATGCCGCAGGTGCTCGAGTACTACAGCGGAAACCGCAAGCAGCACGTCACCGTCCAGGGCCTGTTCGCCGCCCGCCAGAGCCCCTCGAGCCGCGGGGCGGATGCTGCGCCGATGCGCTTCCCTGTCCGGCCCCAAGGCGACGGGGACCAGGTGCTGCGGCTGCTCGCCGCGCAGCCTCGCACGGTGCTCTCCCGCTTCTCGGTCGTCTCGGAGTCCACCACGCTGGTCGCGCCCGTGTCCCGGCCGGGTGAGACGACGGTCATCCCCACCGACACCGTCACCGTGCTCGGGGCCAGGACCGCCGAGACGACCTGGGCGCGCCGGAAGTACGGCGTCACGATCGCCCAGGAAGGCAGCGACGGGAAGGTGCTGCTCGCCGTGCCCGCCGATGTCGGGGATCCTGCGGCGCTGACGGCGGAGGTGGCCCGCGCGCTCTACGAGCGGGGAACGGTCACCGGGGCGCACCCCAACTTCCTGCGACTCGTGCAGCGCCCGGGGCCGGCGACCGCCGGGGCCTCCGCGCAGTGGGGGCTGGACAACGACGGCACTCCTGGTGTCGTCGGTGCCGACGTGGCCGCGCACGCGGCGTGGACCCTGAGCGCCGGCGACCCCGATGTGTGCGTCGCGGTCCTCGACGAGGGGGTGGACACCCGCCACCCCTATCTGCGCGCGGCGGTGCGCGCCGAGCGGGACTTCGTCGACGGCAATCCGACAGCCGCGCCCGACGGCGACGACGCCCACGGCACGGCCTGCGCCGGCATCGTCGCCGCCCGGGGGCCGAAGGTCAGGGGCCTCGCACACGGCGCTGGGCTGGTCGCCGTACGCATCGCGAAGAGCGACGGCGGTCAGGGGTGGATCTTCGACGACTTCACCACCGCGGACGCGATCGACTGGTCCTGGCGGCAGGGGAAGGCCGACGTGCTCTCCAACTCCTGGGGCGGCGGACCGCCGGTCGACGTGATCACCGCGGCGTTCCGGCGTGCTCGCAACCGCGGCCGTGGTGGCAAGGGTGCGGTGGTGGTGATCGCGTCCGGCAACGAGCAGGGCGTCGTGTCCTACCCCGGCAACCTGCCCGAGGTGCTGACGGTCGGGGCATCGAACCAGTGGGACCAGCGCAAGACCAGGACCTCTCAGGACGGGGAGACCTGGTGGGGCAGCAACATCGGGCCGGGGCTCGACCTGATGGCTCCCGGCGTGGGCATCCTGACCACCGACATCTCCGGGCGACGCGGCTACGGCCGGGCGCTGACCACTCCGACGTTCAACGGGACGTCGGCGGCGACGCCGTTCGCCGCGGCCGCGGCCGCGTTGGTGCTCTCGGTCCGGCCCGACCTCGGCGAGGCGGACGTCCGCCGGCTCCTGGTCGCGCACACCGACCACATCGGCCGCGGCAGGCCCGGATGGTCCCGGTTCGTGGGCCATGGCCGGCTCAACGCCTTCGCCGCGGTACGCGCCGCGCGCCGGAGGTAGCACGTGCCGGGGGACGCCTACTACTGGGCGGGTGGTCGCAAGGTCGCGCTGCACGGGTCGTCCGACGTGGTCATCGACGTGACCTCCGCTGCGGGCGCTCAGCTGGCCGGGTCGTCGCTGGACTCGCTGCGGGCCCAGGGTCGGGCCCTGTCGGCGACACTGCTCCTGGTGCCCGAGGCGGAGGCCTCCGCAGCGCTGGGGGACACCTCCGCGTCGGTCGCCGGGGTGCACCCGGTCTACAGGTCCGACGACGGCGCCCTGGTGGTGGTCCTGCCCGAGGTGCGGGTGGAGTCCAGCGACCCCCGCAGGCTCGCCGACCTCGGACGGTCGCTGAGCGCCGCGCGCGTGAGGGAGCGCAGCGAGGAGCGTCTCGTCCTGGAGCCGGTGAGCGGGCGCGGTGCCGATGCGCTGCGCCTGGCGAACATGCTGGCGGAGTCCCGCGCGGCCGAGGTCACCTCGGCGCGCTTCCTCCGCGTGGTGGCCCGCCCCGGCCCCGGGTAGCCCTTTCCCGCCCGCTGTCGACGGCCCGCGTCCAGGGAGGCGAAGCTCACCGTCCACCGCGACGTGCGCACCTCCCTTCGACGTCGCGGCTCAGTACGCTGAGGGGATGGAGGACGTCCAGGTGGGGACCGCTCCCGTCGCCGACGGAGGCGCTGTGACCGACGTCCCCGCCTCACGCGCCCCTGACCCGGACGGCGAGTCGACGAGGTGGGCGGTGTTCCTGCAGCTGCTCGTCTTCGCCGGTGTCGGCTTCCTCTTCAACCTCGTGTACGCCGGGCTCTTCGTCGGCCTTCGCGACGTGGCGGATGCGCAGTGGGCGAACGCGATCTCCCTCGTACTCTCCACGATCGCCGGGACAGCGGGACATCGGCGACTCACGTTCGGGGTCCGCGGCCGCGCCCGCGCCGTGCGGCACCAGGCGCTCGGCCTGGGCATGCTGGCGTTCGGTCTCGCCGTGACGGCCAGCTCCCTGTGGCTGCTCGAGGTGGCGTCGGAGTCCCCCACCCGCCGTGCCGAGCTGGCCGTGCTGGTTGGAGCCAACCTCTTCGTGGGCCTGGTGCGCTTCCTCGCCTTCCGCTCGGCGATGGTGCCTGCGACCCCCTCCCAGTGACCGGTCCCGGCTAGGCTTGCAGGTCCTCTCCCGGGTCCGGCACCCGGACATCGTCGCGAGATCGAGGTGGAGCATGTCACCCGTGTACGACTCCCTCCTGCAAGCCGCCGTGGATGCCACGTCGATGGCCAAGGACACCGGTGAGACCGACCTCGTCGGCTACCTGCGCGCCCAGCTGGCCGACCGTGACATCGAGACTGCCGACGAGGGCTGGTTGGCCCGGATGGTCGAGGGCATCCGGGGCGATCCCAACTACATGATCGAGAGCGAGCCCAGCGACTACCAGCCACCCGGCTGACCAGCGCCCCTCGAGACGAGCATCACGGCGGTGCTCGTGTAGCGATGCGGCGGTCGGGTACGGCGGGTCGGTGAAAGAGACGATGCTGCGCTGGCAGCGGATGGGCAGCGGTGAGCCCTTGCTCCTGCTGCACGGACTGGGCACCACGCGCGAGGACTTCGCGGAGCTGGCACCGCGGCTCGCGCGCGAGTACGACGTGCTGAGCGTCGACCTGCCGGGGCACGGCCAGTCGCCACGGACCCGGCGCCGTGCCAGCGTACGGACCCTCGCCGACATCGTGGCCACGGACCTCGACCAGCTGGGTCTGGACCGGGTGCACATCGTGGGCAACTCCCTCGGCGGCCGGCTGGCGCTGGAGCTGGCCCGCCGTCACCGTGCGCTGTCCGTCGTGTCCATCGCCCCGTCCGGAATGGGGGTGCCGGTGGAGCGTGCCTACCAGGCCGTCGCTATGAGCGGCGCCCGGTTGGCCTTCAAGGCGGCGAGTCCTCGCATCGAACGGCTGGCGGAGTCGACGCGCGGGAGGCGGCTGCTGCTGGGCGGTCTGCGGGCGCGACCCTCGCAGGCCACTCAGGCCGAGGCTCGAGCGGTCAAGGGGGGGTTCGCCGAGGCCACCGGCTTCTGGCGGATGCTGTGGTGGACCGTGCTGGCCGACGTCCCTGTCGGGCTGGATCGCATCGACTGCCCTGTCGTGCTGGCGCAGGGCAACCGGGACCTGCTCGCTGGAGGGCAGACCGCGCGCTACCTGTTCGCCGTGCCCGGCTCGCGATTCCAGTCGTTGCCGCGGGCCGGCCACGCCCCCCACTCCGACAGCCCCGACGAGATCATCGGTCTGGTGCACGAGGTGACCTCCCGCAGCCGGCTCGCGAGGACCGCATGACGAGCAGCCGCTCCCTGACCAAGCCACGCAAGAAGCCGGTCGAGGACCAGGTCGTCGTCCTGCTCGGTGCCTCCAGTGGCATCGGCCGCGCCAGTGCCCTCCGCTTCGCGGCCGCCGGTGCCAGGGTGGTCGCCGCACGTGGCCGTCCGGCCCTGGATCTCTCGTCTCCGAGATCGAGTCCATCGGCGTCGCACTCTTCGCCCGATTCACCGACACGACCACGGAGGAGTTCCGGCGGGTCCTCGAGGTGAACCTGATGGGCCAGGTGCATGGCGCCATGGCCGCCCTGCCGCACCTGCGGGAGGCCGGAGGCAGCCTGGTGTGCGTGTCGTCCATGGGCGCCAAGCGGGGAATCCCGCTGCAGACCGCCTACTGCGCGTCCAAGCACGGCCTCGACGGGTTCCTCGAGTCGCTGCGGAGCGAGCTCCAGCACGATCGCGTCCCGGTCAGCGTGACGAACGTGATGCCCGCCACCATCAACACGCCGCTGTTCGACAACGCCCGCACCAAGCTGGGGGTCAAGCCGGTCGCGCGTCCCCCGGTCTACCAGCCCCGCATCGTGGTCGACGCGATCCTGCATGCCGCGGAGCACCCGGTTCGTGACGTCGTCGTGGGCGGCGCTGCCCGGGTCGTGATCCTCACCGAGGCCCTCGCGCCGCGGGTGCTGGACACCGTGCTGCGGCTGACGGGTACCGCGTGCACTTCACCGACGACCCCAAGGACGAGGCAGCGCCGGACAACCTGTTCGCCCCGCTTCCTCAGCACGACACGGTCGAGGGCACCGTCGGGAACCACGCCCTGCCGCACAGCCTCTACACCTGGGTCCGGCTGCAGACGCCGGTGCGCGCTGTCGGAGCTGTCCTCGGTTTGGCTCCCTCGACCACGGGTACCGCGCGGACCCGCTGACAGGCAGCCGGGCGCAGCCGAGCACACGGAGGAGCCCTCGTGGCATCAGTCACCCTGGTCATCTGGTCGATCACCGCACTGATCGGCTTCTACATGTTCGCGGTGTCGATCGGCATCGGGCGACCAGTCGGGGAGCCGGCGAACACGCACTGGCCGTCGTGGCTGGTGTTCCTGCACCCCACGCTCGCTGTGACCGGGCTCGGTGTGTGGATCGTCTACCTGAGCTACCCCGAGCGGTGGCTGACGTGGACGGCGCTCGCCCTGCTCCTGCTGGTCGCCGGCCTGGGCGAGGTGATGCTGCTGACGTGGGTGAAGGACCGTCGCGCCATCGCCAGGGCGGACTCCGACGGCGTCAAGCACGTCAAGAACTACGTGCCGCGCCCGCAGCAGGGACGGGTGCAGGCGCCGGCCCCCGAGACCGTGCCGGTGACCGACCTCGAGGAGCGACGCATCCCCTTGATCGCGGTGGCGACGCACGGCCTGCTGGCGGTCGTCACGATCCTGCTGGTCTTCCTGTTCGCCATCGGCGTCCTCGGCTGAGGGGCCTGCTCAGCCGCCGTCGTGCACCATCGCGGAGTCGGCCTGCTCCGCCGGAGCGAGAGCCGCGACCGAGCGGGGCACCGGCCGGCTGGTGAAGGGGGCGTCCGCACCGCGGGAGTGCGACGGGGCGTACCTGCGCCGGGACGGCAGCCTGGCTGTCACGGACGAGCCGAGCACACCGGCTCGGCGCGCGGCGACCACCGCAGCCACGAGAGCGGTGACGGTGACGGTGGCGAGGACCGTTCGAGAGGCGTTCACCTGCTCCTCGTACCCACGGAGCGCCACTCCACGATCCGGGACCTTGTCAGACGTCGTCGACCTCGAGATCAGCGAGGTGCGGGGAGAGCTCGTTGACTGCGGCACCGAAGACCCAGGTCAGCAGCAGCACGTCGTCGATGTAGCCGCCGGGGCGGAAGTCCGGGACCAGGTCGTCGGGCGTCACCAGATAGTGAAGGCTCGCCACCAGCAGCCGCTCACGAGCCGCCACGCCGGCGACCGGGACCCGCGGTGACGAGTCCAGCTCGTCCGCGATGGTGCGCAGGAAGTGCACGGCGGCCGAGACCCGGTCCGCGACCGCGGACAGCGGAGCGTTCTCGTGGTCGAGGCCCTCCACGAGCAGGGCCAGGGAGCGCAGGGCGGCCGGATCGTCGATGATCCCCGCTGCCTCCTGCCGGGCGTGCAGGAACGCCGGGCTGCGCAGCACCTTGGTCACGGTGGAAGCGGGCGTGCGGAACAACGGCTTCCAGCTCGGCTCGGTCATCTCTGTGGTCCGTCCCCCGGTGGCAGTGCGGTGTCCGGGCCCGACTATGCCAGGACGGGACCACGCCGCGGCGATGTCCGTCGAGGCACCGGCCTGAGAACTGACTGAGAGTGCACCCTTCGTTGTTGACCCCCACGCGCTGTGCGGCCGACGATGCAGCACACCCGTCGGGGGCCCGGGGGCCCTTCCGAACACTTGGAGTCCACATGCGCCGCAGCCGTTGGTTGTCGCTGTTCGTCCTGCTCAGCTTGGCTCTCGTACCGATGCCGGTCGCCTCCGCGTCGGCCCGTCACAGTGTCGACCGCATCGACCTGCCCGTCGGCTGGCAACCTGAGGGCATCACCACCAACGGCAAGGTGATCTACTCCGGGTCCCTGGCGACCGGCGCGATCCTCAAAGCCGACCCGCGAAGCGGGCGCACCCGCGTCCTTCCGCACAGCGCCACCGGCAAGCCCGCAGTCGGCCTGGAGTACGACCGCCGCCGGCGGGTGATCTGGGTCGCCGGAGGACCCACCGGCGAGATCCGCGCGCAGAAGGCCAGCAACGGCAAGCTGCTGAGGACCTACACCTTCCCGACCGGGGAGCGTTTCATCAACGACCTGGTGGTGACCCGGCGCGCGGTGTACGCGACCGACTCCCTGAACGCCGTGATCGGGGTCGTTCGGCTCGGTGGGCGCGCACACAAGCGGCTCCCCGCCTCCAGGACCGTGCGAACCCTCGCCCTGAGCGGTGACTACGTGCAGCAGCCGGGCTTCAACGCCAACGGCATCGTCGCGTCCCGCGGCCGCCTGCTCGTGGTGCAGACGAGCACCGGCAAGCTGTTCCGGGTCAGCCGGCACACGGGCCGGGCCCGTGAGGTGGACCTCGGTGAGGCGACTCTGCTGAACGGCGACGGCATGGAGATCCGCCGCGACATCCTCTACGTGGTGCGCAACCAGTTCAACCTGGTGGCCGTGGTCGACCTCAACCGCCGGCTGACCCGCGGTGAGGTGGTCGACGAGCTGACCGGTGACGTGGACGTGCCCAGCACCGTCGCGGTGGTGCGACACCACGTATGGGTGGTGAACGCGCGCTTCGGCGGCACACCGGACGAGCAGGCGGCCAAGGGGTACTGGCTGACTCGCCTCGGGCGGCACCACCACTCCCACCACCACCACTCCCACCACCCCCACCACCAGCACTGACGCGAGCGGTCAAGCGGGTTGCGTCCGTCCCCTGGCTCGGCACCCGAGCCAGGGGACGAGCCTGCTGTTCCCAGCCGGCTCCTAGCCGAACAGTCGGGGACCGCAGTGCGGCCAGGGGCCGGAGCCCGACCGGCGGAACAGCTTCTGGGCCCGACGGGTCTGCTCCGCCTTGGAGGCCTGGCTGGGAAGCCCGCTTCCACCGACCGAACGCCAGGTGGCGGGGCTGAACTGGTAGAGGCCGTAGTAGCCTGCCGGGTTCACTGCGCGGGGGTTGCCGCTCGACTCGCACTGCGCCAGAGCGGGCCAGTTCAGACGGGTCACCCGGTCGCCGCCCCGGGAGGGCGCCGCTGCGGCCGGCCTGGTCGAGGAGCGCACCGCACGCCAGAGACGCTTGCCGACCAGGCCGGTCTGCCTGCGGTTGTGCGCCCCCTGCCACCGGATCACTGCGCGACGGGTCTTGGGTCCGAAGTGGCCGGACGCGGGACGGACCTGCAGGAAGCGCTGGAGGGCGACGACCCGTCGGCCGTCGTCACCGGGGACCAGCACGATGTAGGAGCTGCGGCCGGCCGTCGGCGTCGCGGCGCCGGCGGACGTGGCGGTGCCGACCA
>DASQDP010000111.1:0-4790 GCA_035634095.1 Nocardioidaceae bacterium
GCCCGCGCCGTCGCACTCGCGCTCGCAGGCGCCGTGCTCTCCGGCTGCTCGAACGACGTCGGCTCCTCGGGTGGCCAGGGGTACGTCGCGGGCAACGGCGTCATCACCACGCTCGAGGTCGCGGACCGCGAGCCGCCCGGGCCGGTCGAGGGGACGACGCTCGACGGCCGGCGGGCGTCCCTGAGCGACTACCGGGGCAAGGTGGTCGTGGTCAACGTGTGGGGGTCGTGGTGCCCGCCGTGCCGGGCCGAGGCGCCCATCCTCGCGGACGCCGCGCGGGCCTACGCGGACGACGGGGTGGTGTTCCTCGGCATCAACTCCCGCGACGCGGCCAAGGCGGCCCCGCGAGCCTTCGAGCGGCGCTACCGGGTCCCTTACGACTCGATCTACGACCCCGACGGCCGGACCCTGCTGGCCTTCTCCGGCACGCTGTCGCCCAAGGCGATCCCGAGCACGGTGATCATCGACCGGGAGGGCAGGGTCGCGGCGAGCGTGCTGGGCGACCTGACCCGCACCACCCTCGACGACCTCATCGAGGACGTCTCGGGCTCTCAGGGCGGGGCCGGCGCGTGAGCCCCCTCGCCATCGGCGACTGGTTCGTGTCGACCGTGTACAGCGGCTCTCTGCTGCTGGCGCTGCCCATCGCCGCGCTCGCCGGCCTGGTGTCGTTCTTCTCGCCGTGCGTGGTGCCGCTGCTGCCCGGATACCTGTCCTACGCCACCGGCCTGAGCGGGATCGACCTCGAGCGGGGCCGACGCGGCCGGATGCTGCTCGGCAGCCTCCTGTTCGTGCTCGGCTTCTCGGCGGTCTTCGTCGCGTACGGCGCACTGTTCGGGTCCCTCGGCGACTGGCTGACCATCTACCGACAGCAGATCAGCCTGGTGCTCGGCCTGGTCACCATCGTCGTCGGCATCGCCTTCCTGGGCCTGATCCCCGCTCTCCAGCGCGACCTGCGGGTGCACCGGGTGCCCGCCATCGGGCTGGCCGCGGCACCGATGCTCGGAGTGCTGTTCGCCGTCGGCTGGACCCCCTGCATCGGGCCCACACTGTCCGCGGTGCTGTCCCTCGCCGTCAACGAGGGCACCGCGGTGCGAGGGGCGACCCTGAGCCTGGCCTACTCGCTGGGTCTGGGCGTCCCGTTCCTGGTGGCGGGCGTGGCCTACCGGCGCTCGCTCGGCGGGATCCGCTGGGTGCGCCGCCGCCAGCAGTGGGTGACCCGGCTCGGCGGCGTCATGCTGATCACCGTGGGCCTGCTCCTGGTCACCGGGCTGTGGGACCGGTGGGTGGTCGACCTGCAGTCGTGGGCCGGCGGCTTCCAGGTGGCCGTGTGACCCGTCCCGCCCGGACCCTCCTGGAGTGGGGCCCCCGATGACCACCGACGTCTCCGCGCCGCAGACCGAGGCGGGCGGGTCACCCACGCCGCCGCCCGAGCCTCCGTCGGCGCCACCGGCCCTGGGTCCCGTCGAGCTCTCCCGTTGGATCTGGCGCCAGCTCACCTCGATGCGCACGGCGCTGGTGCTGCTGTTCCTGCTCGCCCTCGCGGCGGTGCCCGGGTCGGTCGTGCCGCAGCGGAACATCGACGCGGTGGCGGTCCGCGAGTGGCAGGCCGACCACCCGACGCTGGCCCCGGTCTACGACAAGCTGGGACTGTTCTCGGTCTACGGGTCGCCGTGGTTCTCCGCGGTCTACCTGCTGCTGATGGTCTCGCTGGTGGGTTGCGTCCTGCCCCGGCTCCGGGTGTACTGGCGTGCCGCCCGGGCTGCGCCGCCCCGGGTGCCGCGCACCCTGTCCCGGCTGCCCGAGTCGCGCCGGTTCGAGGTCGAGGAGGACCCCGAGGAGGTGCTCGCCAGGGCGACGTCGGCGCTGCGCCGGCGGCGCTACCGGGTGGCCGAGCACGCCGATGCGGTCTCGGCCGAGAAGGGGTACCTGCGCGAGGCGGGCAACCTGCTCTTCCACCTGTCCGTGCTGGTGGTCCTGGTGGGGTTCGGCCACGGGCAGCTGCTCGGCTACAAGGGCGGCGTCATCACCGTGGTGGGGCAGGGGTTCTCCAACACCCTCAGCCAGTACGACGACTTCGCCCCCGGCCGGCTGTTCAGCCCCGACGACCTCCAGCCGTTGAGCCTGGACGTGGACGACTTCTCCGTCTCCTGGCTGACCGGCGGGCCGCAGGCAGGGCAGCCGGAGTCCTTCAACGCGACTCTCACCTACCGGACCGCCCCGGACGCCGCGCCGCAGCAGCACGAGCTCGCGGTCAACCACCCGCTGCAGGCAGGGCGGACCAGCGTCTTCCTGGTCGGCCACGGCTACGCGCCAGTGGTCACGGTCCGGGGCGGGGACGGCAGGGTGGCCTACCGAGGACCGGCGGTGTTCCTTCCGCAGGACGCCTCCTTCGCCTCGTTCGGGGTCGTCAAGGTGCCCGACGCCGGCCCGGAGCAGCTGGGATTCGAGGGGCTCTTCCTGCCGACGTACGGCTTCTCGATGGAGCGGGGGCCGTTCTCCCAGTTCCCGGACGCGCTGGACCCGGTGCTGTCGCTGGTGCCCTACCGCGGTGACCTCGGTCTGGACAGCGGCCGGTCGCAGTCGGTCTACGACCTCGACAAGACCCGGCTGGAGCCGTTCCCCAACTCCGACCCGGCACTCGGCCCCGAGAAGCGCATCAAGCTCTCGCTGGGCCAGACGGTCAGGCTGCCGGACGGTGCCGGGTCCATCCGCTTCGACGGGGTGCGCCGCTGGGTCAAGCTCCAGGTGAGCCACTCGCCGGGCAAGGGCGTGGCGCTCGCCGGGGTGCTGCTCGGCATCGTCGGGCTGATGGGCTCGCTGTTCATCCGACCACGGCGGGCGTGGGTGCGGGTGGCCCCGGCCGCGGCGGATCCGGGTGCGCCGCGGCGTACGGTGGTGGAGCTGGCTGGACTCGAGCGCAGTTCCGGCGGCGACCTGGCCGAGGAGATCGACGAGCTCGAGCGGCTGGTGCGAGGGGCGCCGCCCGCGTCTCCGCACCACGACCAGTCCGACGACCCCGAGGGCCACGCCGCACCCGGCCGGCCCGGCGCTCAGCAGGCAACGACGCACCCAGAGAGGGACCACGCGTGACCACCGCGGACTTCGCCGCCTTCAGTGACAACGCCGTCATGTCCGCCTCGATCGTCTACATCCTGGCGTTCCTCGCCCACCTGGTGGAGTCGGTGCTGGTGCGGTCCCTGCCCGCCCCGGCCGCGGTCCGGCAGACCGTCCACGTGGGGGGCACCGTCGTCGACGAGCCCGCCCAGGACCTCGGCGCCGTAGGGCTCCGCGAGCAGCGCGTCGAGACCTACGGCCGGATCGGCGTCGCCCTCACCGTGGTCGCATGCCTGCTGCACTTCCTCGGGCTCGTCACCCGGGGCCTCGGGACCGACCCCGTGCGGGTGCCCTGGGGGAACATGTACGAGTTCACGCTGGCGGGGGCCTTCGGCGTCAGCGCCATCTACCTCGCGCTGCTGAGGCGACACCAGCTGCGCTGGATGGGGCTGCTCGTCACCGGCTTCCTGGTGGTGGTGCTGATGCTCGACGTCCTGGTGCTCTACCAGGACGCCGGTCCGCTGGTGCCGGCGCTGCACTCCTACTGGCTGGTCGTGCACGTCCTCGCCGCCATCGTCGCCACCGGTGCCTTCGCGGTGGGCGCCCTCGCCCTGGTCCTGTTCCTGGTCAAGGACCGCGCCGTCCAGCGCGGCACGCTGCGGCCCCGCGGCTACCTGAGCCGCCTGCCCGCGCCGGTCGCGCTGGAGCGGGTGGCCTACCGGCTGAACGCGTTCGCCTTCCCGCTCTGGACGTTCGCCGCCCTGGTCGCCGGGCCGATCTGGGCGGAGTACGCCTGGGGCAGCTATTGGAACTGGGACCCCAAGGAGGTGTGGGCCTTCATCACCTGGGTGATCTACGCCGCCTACCTGCACGCGCGCGCGACGGCCGGCTGGCGCGGGCGGGCCGCCTCGGTGATCGCACTGGTCGGGTTCGCGTCGCTGCTGTTCAACTTCGTGGGGATCAACTACTTCTTCGGCGGCGGGAGCCTGCACTCCTACGCAGGCTGACCCGGCGGGCGGCTCGCCTGCGGCCGAGCGACCACCCCGTCAGTCGGTGTTCGGCTTGTCCTCGTCCTTGCGGCGGTTGCGCCGGTTGAGGTCGCGCCGGAAGTCCTCGTCGTCATCCGGGCCCACGGTGCGCGGGCCTGTGCGAGGGCGCGGGTCGAGACGACCGGAACGAGCAGAGCGGCGACGCTCGAGGAGCCAGAAGCAGCTGTAGACGAGCGCCGCGAAGACGATGGCGACGAGCAGGAACTTACCCACGCCTCAAGACTAGGCAGGTCGACAAGCCCGGCGGGAGGACACCGGCCAACTTCTCAGCCTCGGCTCAGGTGACCGCCGGGCCGCGGGCGGTCCTCCGTCTGTCGAGGGCTGACCACTAGGGTGAGGTCGTGAAGGAGTTCGCCGTCTACACGATCGCCCGCATCGGCCTGTTCGTCGCGTCGTACGCCGTCATCGCCGGCGTCTACATGCTCGTGACGGGCAGGGACTCGGTTCCCGTGATCTGGCCGCTCCTGCTGGCCGCCGTGGTCTCCGCCATCGCCTCGCTCTACCTGCTGGCCGGTCCCCGGGCCCGCTTCGCCGCGCGCGTCGAGGAGCGGGCCACGAAGATGTCGCGCCGCTTCGAGGAGGCCCGCGCCAAAGAGGACACCGACTAGGTGCCTGCCGGCTCATCTCCCCCCGCCTCGCCGAGCCCCGCACGTCCGAGCCGGGCCGAGCACCGGGTCCGGGACCGCA
>DASQDP010000112.1:0-36616 GCA_035634095.1 Nocardioidaceae bacterium
TACGCCGGCAACCCGCTCGTCAACGCGCTCTGCGTCGGCGTGATGCGGCACGAGCAGCTGCACGTGGCCAAGGCGTCGGGAGCCGGCAACGCCGTGGTGCTGTACGGCGCCCGCACCGGCGGCGACGGCATCGGCGGGGTGTCGGTCCTCGCCAGCGAGACCTTCGACGGGGCCGCCGACGGCACCGGCGGACCGGCCAAGCGGCCGAGCGTCCAGGTGGGCGACCCGTTCTACGAGAAGCTGCTGATCGAGTGCACGCTCGAGCTGTTCGCCGAGGACCTGGTCGTCGGCATCCAGGACCTCGGAGGTGCGGGGCTGTCCTGCTCGACCTCGGAGCTCGCGTCCGCCGGCGACGGCGGGATGCACGTGCGGCTCGACAGCGTGCCGCTGCGCGACTCCACGCTGGCGCCCGAGGAGATCCTGATGTCGGAGTCGCAGGAGCGGATGATGGCGGTCGTGGAGCCCGCCGACGTGCAGCGCTTCCTCCAGATCTGCGAGAGGTGGGAGGTGGAGGCCACCGTCGTCGGCGAGGTCAACGACTCCGGTCGGCTGACCGTGGACTGGCACGGCGAGCGGGTGGTCGACGTCCCGCCGCGGTCGGTCGCGCACGAGGGGCCGACGTACTCCCGCCCCTTCGCCCGCCCGGACTGGCAGGACCCGCTGCAGGCCGACGACGGCTCCGACCTGGCCCGGCCGGGGACCGGCGAGGAGCTGCGGGCGACGCTGCTGCGGCTGGTGGCCTCGCCGAACCTGTGCGACAAGTCCTGGATCACCGACCAGTACGACCGGTACGTGCAGGGCAACACCGTGCTGGCGCAGCCCGAGGACGCGGGCATGGTCCGGGTCGACGCGGACACCGGTCTCGGGGTGGCGGTGTCCACGGACGCGAACGGCCGCTTCGTGCTGCTCGACCCCTACACCGGTGCGCAGCTGGCCCTGGCCGAGTCCTACCGCAACGTGGCCGCCTCCGGCGCCCGGCCGCTGGCGGTCAGCGACTGCCTGAACTTCGGCTCACCGGAGGACCCGGCGGTGATGTGGCAGCTGGCGGAGGCCACCCGGGGTCTCGCGGACGGCTGCCGGGAGCTGGGGATCCCGGTCACCGGTGGCAACGTCAGCCTCTACAACCAGACCGGGTCGACGGCCATCCTGCCGACGCCGGTGGTCGCCGTGCTCGGCGTGATCGACGACGTGGCGCGGCGTACGCCGTCGGGGTTCGTGTCCGCCGGCCAGCAGGTCTACCTGCTCGGCAGCACCCGCGACGAGCTCTGCGGGTCGGAGTGGGCGTCGGTGGCGCACGGGCACCTCGGCGGCCGCCCGCCGGCGGTGGACCTGGCGGCGGAGCGGCAGCTCGCGGACATCCTCGTGAACGCGTCGCGGGACGGTCTCGTCGACGCCGCCCACGACCTCTCCGAGGGTGGCCTGGCCCAGGCCCTGGTGGAGGCCTGCTTGCGCAACGACGTGGGGGCGCGGGTCTGGCTGCCCGACGACCTCGACCCGTTCGTCGCGCTGTTCAGCGAGTCGGCCGGGCGCGCCGTGGTGGCGGTGCCGCGCTCGGAGGAGGTCCGGTTCACCGACATGTGCACGGCCCGCGGGTTCCCGCACCTGCGGATCGGGGTCACCGACGGCACCGGGCCTGACGCGGTCCTCGACGTGCAGGGGCAGTTCTCGGTCTCCCTCGGGGAGGTCCGGTCCGCCTGGAGCGCCACCCTCCCCGCCGCGCTGGGCTGAGCGGGTCAGCCGATGCCGGCCTGCAGCCGCTGCCACACGGCCGACGTCACCACCCCGCTGCGGGGCCACCCGTGCGCGCTCTGGTAGCGCTTCACCGCCAGCGTGGTCCGCGCGTCGAAGACCCCGCTCACCGTCAGGCCGGCGGCGTCGGCTGCGTTGAGCGCCCGCTGCACGCGTCGGACGGCGGTCGACGCGGAGCCGCGCTTGAGCACCGGGCGGTCGCCCTGGGACAGCAGGCTCATCCAGGTCGCCTGCGTGGTGGCCGTCCCCGCCGTCAGCCCTCGGCGGACCCGGTAGTCGCGGACCGCGGCGCCGAGCCCTTCGTCGTACCCACCGTCCACCGGACCGGCGTACGCCCCGCGGACGCGCAGCAGGCACTGCACCGTGCGGACCAGTGCGCCCCGGCTGCCCACGGAGCGCATGGCGTAGCGGGGGTGGTTGAAGGTGGCGGCGCCCCCGCAGTGAGCAGGCTCCCGAGCGACCCAGGAGCCGCGCCCGACGTCGAGCCAGTTCGAGTCGATGTTGATCCTGACGCCGCCGTAGGTCTCGTGATGCCCCCCGCGGTACTGGTGCACGCGGCGGTGCGGGGTCCAGCCGGAGCTGCGCACGTAGCTCGACGCCGCGTTCGCCCGCCCGTTCCAGTCGGCGATCCACACCAGGTCCGGCATCCGGTAGCGGCGCGGCCGCTCGACCCGCGCGTCGTCCAGCATCGCGATCCCCGACGCGGCGCTGGAGTAGACGCCCGAGACGTAGCCGTGCCGGTGCAGCTGGTTGGTCCACGCCGCCAGGAAGCTCAGCGCGGACTCGCGGCAGCGCGTGGGTGAGGTGTCGAAGGCCTCCAGGTCGTACCACAGGGTGCTGCGGCGGACGATGCCCAGCCGCCGCGCCTCCTCCACTGCTCGAGTGGCCTCCAGGCGGCCCTGGGCCCGTGCGGTGCGGTAGCCGGCGGTCGCCACTGGGCTGATCCGGACCTGGCGCAGGTAGCGCTCCCGCGTCGTGCAGGAGGCCTGCGGGCCGAGGGTGATCGGCAGCAGCCGCCAGCCCCGGGCCAGCTGGGTGCGCACCCAGGTCGGGGTCAGGTTCGGCTGCACCGGGCAGCCCCGTGAGGCGCCCGAGATGTAGATGCCCACGGCGAGGTACGGCGAGCGGTTCAGCCAGGCGTCCATCGCACGCTGGTTTGGCGCCAGGCACTGGTCGAAGCCGTAGCCGGTGAAGCGTCCCGGAGTCACCGGATTCGCGGCGCGGGCCGCGGGGGCGGGGAGCGCCCCGGTCAGCGGCGCGGCCACCAGGGCCACAGCGGCGGCGAAGCCGGCAGCGGTCCGGGGGAGAGCCCGAGAGGTGACCCGAGCGGGAAGGCGTGGCATCGATGCTCCTGTGCGACGAAGGGCGAGGCCGGGTCACTCTAGTCACAGAATTCCCAAGAGTAGTCAGGAATGCGGCCAGCGGTGGGCGACACGCGCGCCGGCTCCCCGGTCGCCGCGGTGACGCCCCACTGACCCCCGGCGGATACTGGGGGAGTGCCGGTACGACTCCGCCTCGAAGACCCCGCCGTCGTGGAGCGGGCCGTGCAGCGCTTCCGCGACGGGTCCTCACGCCCCCAGGACCTCCGCCTGCTGACCAAGCACCTGCTCGCGCTGCTGGTGGCCAAGGCTCCCGGCGGGGCGGTCGAGGTGCGGGTGCCGCCGTACGCCGTCGCGCAGTGCCTCGCCGGCACCCGGCACACCCGAGGCACGCCTCCCGCCGTCGTGGAGCTGGACGCCGTCACCTGGATCGCCCTGGCGCTCGGGGACCTGGACTGGGCCGACGCCGAGCGTGACGCCCGGCTGGTCGCCTCCGGGGAGCGCTCGGACCTCGCGCACCTGCTGCCGCTGCTGTCGGGGGGCTGAGCGCCCGCGCGACCGTAGGGTGACGCCATGACGCTGAGCCCTGAGCAGATCCGCACCGCCGTGCGCGACGTCCTGCCGTCGGTGCGCGCGGACCTCGAGGCCCTGATGCGGATCCCGTCGGTCAGCGCGGACCCGGCGCGCAAGGACGACGTTCGACGATCGGCGGAGGTCACCGCCGAGCTGTTCCGCGCCGAGGGCTTCGACGACGTGCAGATCCTGACCGCCGGCGGGGGAGCGCCGGCCGTGGTGGCCCGCAGGCCCGCCCCGGACGGGGCGCCGACGGTGCTGCTCTACGCCCACCACGACGTGCAGCCGGTCGGGGACCTCGCGCTGTGGGACAGCGAGCCGTTCGTGCCGACCGAGCGGGGCGAGCGGCTCTACGGCCGCGGGGCCGCGGACGACAAGGCCGGGATCGCCGCGCACCTCGCCGCGGTCCGGGTGCACGGCCGGGACGTCCCGGTCGGGGTCACGGTGCTGGTGGAGGGGGAGGAGGAGATCGGCTCCCCGACGCTCGGCGCATTCCTCGACGAGCACCGCGACCTGCTCGCCGCCGACGTCATCGTCATCGCCGACTCGGGGAACTGGGACATCGGGGAGCCGGCGCTGACCACCAGCCTGCGCGGCCTGGTGGAGTGCTTCGTGGAGGTGCGCACCCTCGACCACGCGGTGCACTCCGGCATGTGGGGTGGGGCGGTGCCCGACGCGCTCACCGTGATGGTGCGGCTGCTCGCCTCCCTGCACGACGACCGGGGCGACGTCGCTGTGGAGGGGCTGCACGCCGGGCCGGCGGCCGACGTGGACTACCCGCTGGACCGGCTGCGCGCGGAGTCCGGGCTGTGCGACGGCGTCGAGCTGATCGGGTCCGGGTCGGTGGTGGAGCGGCTGTGGACCCGCCCGGCGATCACGGTCGTGGGCCTCGACGTGACCTCCTCCGCGGACGCGAGCAACACCCTTCTCCCGGCGGTCAGGGCCAAGATCTCGATGCGGCTGGCGCCGGGGGACAGCTCCGGCGCGGCGATGGCGCGGATCGAGGAGCACCTGCGCCGGAACGTCGCCTGGGGTGCGCAGCTGACCGTCACCCCCGGCGAGCACGGTGAGCCGACCAGCATCGACGCCACCGGACCGGCGTACGACGCCGCCCGGGCCGCCTTCCGCGAGGCCTGGGACGGGGTCGAGCCCGTCGACATGGGGGTCGGCGGGTCCATCCCGTTCATCGCCGCCTTCTCCGATGCCTTCCCGGACGCCGCCGTGCTGGTCACCGGCGTCGAGGACCCCGACACCCGGGCGCACGGCGCCAACGAGGGCCTGCACCTCGCCGAGTTCGCGAAGGTGTGCCTGGCCGAGGCGCTGCTGCTGCACCATCTCGCCCCCGTAGACTGACGCTCGTGCCTGCTGCCGAGACGCCCCCCGGTCCGTCGAGCAGGGCAGGTCGCCGCGGAGGCGACGGCAGACTCACCACGGCCACCGACCCACACGACGTCGGCCCCCAGGACGCCTGCGGGGTGTTCGGCGTCTGGGCCCCGGGCGAGGACGTCGCCAAGCTGACCTACTTCGGGCTCTACGCGCTGCAGCACCGCGGGCAGGAGTCGGCCGGCATCGCGGTCAGCAACGGTCGCCAGATCCTGGTCTACAAGGACATGGGGCTGGTCTCGCAGGTCTTCGACGAGGCCACGCTGGCCTCCCTCCAGGGGCACCTCGCCGTCGGACACGCCCGCTACTCCACGACGGGCGCGAGCACTTGGCACAACGCCCAGCCGACCTTCCGCCCCACCGAGACCGGCTCGATCGCGCTGGCGCACAACGGCAACCTCACCAACACCCGCGAGCTGTCCGCGGAGGTGGCTGGCCTTCCCGGCTCCTTCGGCGAGCTCGACCTGCCGGTGAAGAACGCGCCGGCCGCCACCAACGACACCAGCCTGGTCACCGCGCTCCTCGCGCACCACCCGGACCTGAGCCTGGAGGAGAACGCCGTCTCGGTGCTGCCGCGGCTGCGCGGGGCGTTCTCGTTCGTCTGGATGGACGAGAACACCCTCTACGCCGCACGGGACCCGCAAGGGGTGCGCCCCCTGGTGCTCGGCCGCCTCGAGCGGGGGTGGGTGGTGGCCTCGGAGACGGCGGCGCTCGACATCGTGGGCGCGTCGTTCATCCGTGAGGTGGAGCCGGGCGAGATGGTGGCCGTGGACGAGGACGGCCTGCGCAGCCGTCGCTTCGCCGAGGCCGCCCCGAAGCACTGCCTGTTCGAGTTCGTCTACCTCGCGCGACCCGACACCCTCATGAGCGAGCGCCGGGTGCACAGCGTCCGGGTCGAGATCGGCCGCCGGCTGGCGCGTGAGTTCCCCGCCGAGGCGGACCTGGTGATGCCGGTGCCGGAGTCCGGCACCCCCGCGGCCATCGGGTACGCCGAGGCCAGCGGCATCCCCTACGGCACCGGGTTGGTGAAGAACTCCTACGTCGGCCGGACGTTCATCGAGCCCTCCCAGACCATCCGGCAGCTCGGCATCCGGCTCAAGCTGAACCCGTTGCGCGACGTCATCGAGGGCAAGCGGCTGGTGGTCGTCGACGACTCGATCGTGCGGGGCAACACCCAGCGGGCGCTCGTCCGGATGCTGCGCGAGGCAGGAGCCCGCGAGGTGCACGTGCGCATCTCCTCCCCGCCGGTGAAGTGGCCGTGCTTCTACGGCATCGACTTCGCGACCCGGGCCGAGCTGATCGCCAACGGTCTGAACACCCAGGAGATCTGTCGCTCCATCGACGCGGACTCCCTGGCCTACATCTCCCTCGAGCAGCTCGTCGAGGCGACCGAGGTGCCGATGACGTCGCTGTGCCGCGCCTGCTTCGACGGCGTCTACCCGATCGAGCTGCCCGACCCCGAGCACCTCGGCAAGCACCTGCTCGAGCTGACGGCGACGCCGTGACCGACGCTTCTCCGCACGCAGGCGGCGCGTCCGTCGCCGCGACGTACGAGGCGGCCGGGGTGTCCATCGACGCGGGCGAGAAGTCCGTCGAGCTGATGAAGGTCTGGATCGAGAAGGCCCGGCGCCCCGAGATGCTCGGCGGCATCGGCGGCTTCGCCGGGCTCTTCGACGCGAGCGCGCTCAAGCAGATGGACACCCCGCTGCTCGCCACGTCCGCGGACGGCGTCGGCACCAAGGTGGCCATCGCCCAGGCCATGGACGTCCACCACACCATCGGCTTCGACCTGGTCGGGATGCTGGTCGACGACTTGGTGGTGTGCGGGGCGGAGCCGCTCTTCCTCACCGACTACATCGCCACCGGACGCGTGGTGCCGGAACGCATCGCGGCCATCGTGCAGGGCGTCGCGGAGGCCTGCGTGCACGCCGGCTGCGCGCTGGTCGGTGGCGAGACCGCCGAGCACCCGGGCCTCCTGCAGCCGCACGAGTACGACCTCGCGGGCTCCACCACCGGTGTCGTGGAGGCCGCCGACCTGCTGGGCGCCGGCCGGGTGGAGGCCGGTGACGTGGTGGTGGCGATGGGGTCCAGCGGACTCCACTCCAACGGCTACTCCCTGGTCCGGCACGTGCTGCTGGGGCCGACGTCGGCCGGTGGGGCGGGCTGGTCGCTGGACCGCCACGTCGACGAGCTCGGCCGGACCCTGGGCGAGGAGCTGCTGGAGCCCACCAGGATCTACGCCAAGGCCTGCCTGGACCTGACCCGCTCCCTCGGGGGGCACGGCACGCACGCGATGTCGCACGTGACCGGCGGCGGCCTGGCCGAGAACCTCGCGCGGGTCCTGCCCGACGACGTGGTGGCCACCGTGGACCGCGGCACCTGGACACCGCAGCCGGTCTTCGACCTGGTGCGCCGGGTGGGCCCGGTGGCGGACGCCGACCTGGAGCGCACCTTGAACTGCGGGGTGGGGATGGTCGCCGTCGTGGGCCCGGAGCACGCCGACCGGGCGGTGGCGCTGCTGTCCGGCCACGGACTGCGCGCCTGGGTCTGTGGCGAGGTGGCCGCCGTCCCCGCCGGCTCCGGAGGCACCGCCGCCCTCACCGGCTCGCACCCCGGCTGGTCCTGAACAGGGCCCGGTCGCGGGACACGGTCGTCCCGAGCGGACGCCGCCGTACTTTCCCGACGTCAGGCGTGCACGGGCAGCCACCGGCCAGGTACGGTTGGCCCTACGAAACCTGACGAGAAGACCGGGCACCCCGGTTGGGTCGGTCACGGCGCCTGAGATTGACAGCCGCGGCCGGATCAGCCGTGGCCCGGGCCACGAGTGCGAGGGGGTCGACCCTATGGGGCGCGGCCGAGCGAAAGCCAAGCAGACCAAGGTCGCCCGCGACCTCAAGTACCGCTCTCACGAGACGGACCTGAGCGCGCTGGCCCAGGAGCTGCATGGCACTGCCCATCAGCCGGGTGACGGCGTCGACGACGCCGCGCCGGACGACGACGACGAGTGGTCCGACCCGGCCCGCAGTCGCGACTGACACACCGCTCCAGGTCCTCGATGCTGCGTCTTCAGGCGCGTTGTTGTGCCCCACCAGGTCCGGCAGCGACCCGGAATGACGAGACCGTGGGACTTGATAGCCCAATTCCGTCATTGTCCGGTTTAGACATCCCTTTTTACCTTCAGCAGTGTCACACTGATCGCAGGGTGCCCGGCTCGGGCACATCGACAGGCACATCGACAGACAACTGTGAGGGAGGCCCTCCATGAACACGCGGCCACCTGAGTCCGAACCGCTGCTCACCCCTGCAGAGGTCGCGGCCATGTTCCGGGTCGACCCGAAGACGGTCACCCGGTGGGCCAAGGCCGGCAAGCTGAGCTCGATCCGAACTCTCGGCGGACACCGTCGTTATCGCGAGTCCGAGGTGCGCGACCTGCTGACCGGGATGGTGCCGGAACAGCGTCGCGGCGAGGAGGCCTGACCCCCGCGGGCCGTCCTCGACCGGCGCACCCCGCCGGCACGGCGTGTGCCCTCGTGTCCCCTGGGACGCGAGGGCACTGCCCTGTCCGGTGCCACGTCGTCGCCGGCCGGTCGGGCGGTCACCTGAGCGCCCGCACGTAGCCCAGCACTGCACGGGCATCCGCCACCCGCCGCTCCCAGGTCGTCCCCATCGCGAGGAGCAGCACTCCGGCGGCCCCGATCAGCACCCAGCGGGGCACCGCGTCCCCGACGTAGGGCACCCCCAGTCGCACCAGCAGCAGCGCGCCCACCCCAGCACCCAGCGCCAGTGGAGCCGTCCAGCCGGTGCGCGCCCCGGACATCACGAGCAGCAGGCAGCCGACTCCGAGCAGCAGGGAGCGTACGCCGGCCGGCTCGTCGAGCACCCACAGCAGCGTCGGCACCAGGGCCAGCGTCAGGCCGGGCGTCAGCGTGACCAGCGAGGTGGACGACGGGTCACGCCGCAGCCGGTGCAGGCCGACGGCCAGGAGCGTCACCGCCGTCGGAAGCGTGTAGGGCTCGGGGGCCGAGACCCCCAGGTCCTCCAGTCGCACCCAGGTCGCCGCCGCCAGCAGGGCGCCGCCGGGCCAGGCGAGGACCCGGCGATCGGCCTGCAGCACGGCCGTCGCGGTCACGACGGCGCCTGCCACGGTGAGGTGGACCGCGGCCCAGACCGACTGCTCGCCGGCCGCGGACTGCAGGGTCCCTGCCGCTGCCAGGACGGCCGCGGAGCACGCCGCTCCGGCCTGGGACCCGGATCGGGCGTGAGGTCGGTGGGCGACGCCCGCCCACCGGTCAGGGAGGTACGGCGCCAGCAGCACAGCCGCGCCGAGGGCCGCGAGACCGCTCACACTCACCCACCCCGGCTCGACGTCTGCGACCGCGCCCCAGGCCCACGCCGCGCCGGCCAGGGTCGCCGTGCCCACGAGCCCGGCGACTCCGGACACCTCCTCCGTGCCCGCGCTCAGGTGCACCGAGGTCGCCACCACGAGCACGACGCACAGCACCACCGCGGTCAGCAGCTCGGCGTGCAGGGACACCAGCACGGCCATCGTCAGGAAGGCGGCGGTGACGGCCAGGGACGTCCGCGCGACGGCGGACCCGGTGCCCGGTCCGCCGGGGACGGCCGCCCGGCCTCCCATCGCTGCCCTCCACGCGCCGACGGCCCCCGCTACCAGCGCGCCGACGACCAGCCAGAGCGGGACGGG
Organism: Nocardioidaceae bacterium; assembly: GCA_035634095.1. Taxonomy (GTDB): domain Bacteria; phylum Actinomycetota; class Actinomycetes; order Propionibacteriales; family Nocardioidaceae; genus Nocardioides_B. Next base: position 9,727 of record DASQDP010000112.1, read on the forward strand.
GTAGAGGGCCATCGCAGCCACTCCCGACGCCGCCACGCCCGACGCGGCGAGCACGGCCCCGGACAGCCCTGCGCCGGCGCCGGGGAGGGCCGAGCGGGTGGAACCCGCATCCTCCCGGCCCGGATCCCCGACCGGGTCCGGGACCAGAGCTCGGCCCACAGCGACGGCGGTGCCCAGCAGCACCAGCACGCACAACGGCAGCAGCCAGGCGGCCGGCCCGTCCACGGCCCCTGTCGCCCGGGTCGGGAGCAGGTCGCCGGCCCGGCCCGACCAGGCGGGCAGAGCCGCGTCGGCCAGCCGGACGGTCGAGTCCACCAGCAGCAGCGCGGAGACCCCGACCGCTGCCGCCGCTGCGGCAGCCCAGGTGAGGCAGGGGGTGGCCGCCCAGGGCCGCGGCAGCAGCCAGGCCAGGAGCGCCGTGCCGAGCAGCACGGCGACGGCGACCAGCGTCAGCGCCGTCGGGTGCAGGCCGAACGCCGGGGCGAGGAGCGCGACCGTCACCAGCAGGTGACCGACGGCGAGAGTGCCGGTGCGCTGGAGCACCGACAGCCGGGACGCCAGCGCCGGTGCGGCGGCCAGTGCGGCTGCGGCCAGCAGCGGCCACACCTGCCGGTCCAGCCACAGCTCCCTCCAGCCGAGGTCATGGCCCAGCGTGCGGTCCAACGCGTAGGCGGTGAGGGCCAGCCACGAGGCCACGGCGACGACGCGGGCACCACCCAGGACGACGCCGAGACGCACCCGGTGCGCCGCCACGGCCACGAGCACGGCCAGCACGGTGGCCAGCAGCCGCAGCAGGGCCTCCGGGCCCTCGGCCTCGGCGACCCCGACAGCGAGCAGGGCCGTACCCAGGACCGCGACCGCCTCTGCGCCGGTCAGCGCGCCGACCGGCGTTCGCCGGGCGGCCAGCGCGGTGGCGGCCCCGGTCGCCACCAGCACCCCGCCGACCAGCTGCAGGAGTCCGGGGGTCGACACCTCGCCCAGCCAGCCGGCACTCTCGGCGCCGAGCAGGTCCAAGGTGAGCAGGCCGAGGCCGACCAGGCTCAGCGCCTCCGTGGCGGCCCGCAGACCGCGCCGCGCCAGCCCCGCAGCCAGGACCCCCGCCAGGACGGTGAGGCCGGCCAGGGTCGCGGTCCGGCCACCTACTCCGAGCGCCGACCAGGTGACGGCCAGGAAGACCAGCGCCGCGACCAGCAGGCAGGCCACACCCAGGCCCAGCAGGATCTGCGGCACGGATGCGGTGGTGAGCCGGGCGCGACGCCGTGGCCGCGCGGCCAGCGCCCCTTCGGCGTGCCCGGTCCGGAGCGGGGCGCCGACGCCCGGGGCACTCGCCGGCACCGGCGACTGCCGCAGCACGGCCAGCAGCTCGTCGGCACGGACCAGGGTCGCGAACAGCAGCGCAGCGGTCTCCCCGCGAAGCGGCAGCCCGCACCGGGCACAGGACTCCGGGGCCGCGGCGAGCGGGGCTCCGCAGTCCGGGCACCGGGTGGGATCGGCGTAGGGAGGCATACCGACCATGAAGCCATCCGGCGTGCCCGGCCGGCACCGCTTTCGCCCTCATTCGACCTGAGTATCCGCACTCAGACGAGGCCGGGGCGGGTCAGGCTCAGGCGGCGCGCGACTCGCTCGGCGGGTGCGCGGGTCCTGCGCGCAGCGCCTTCGTCGGTGCGGTGCTGCGCAGCCCTCGCGGCAGTCGGGCGGAGAGCCGGGACCGGGTCCGGGCGGCGAAGTCGTTGGGCAGCGAGAGCCGGAACACCTTCTTCCAGGCCGAGCCGACCTGACGGGGCAGCGAGCCGGTGGTGTAGGTCAGGCCGTACTTCGCGAACAGCGCCTGCACCTGCGGAGCGATCTCCTGGTAGCGGTTGCTGGGCAGGTCCGGGTACAGGTGGTGCTCCACCTGGAAGGACAGGTTCCCGGTCATGAAGTGCATGGCCTTGCCGCCGGTGATGTTCGCGGACCCGAGCATCTGGCGGAGGTACCACTCGCCGCGGGTCTCGCCGGTGATCGAGCGGCGCTCGAACGTCTCGACCCCGTCGGGGAAGTGCCCGCACATGATCACCGAGTGCGTCCACCAGTTGCGGATCAGGTTGGCGGTGGCGTTCGCCTTCAGGGTGCTCACCGCTGACGGGCCGGACAGCAGGGGGTGCAGGACGTAGTCCTTGGTCACCTGGCCACGGATCTTGCGGAGCACCTGCCGGCCGCGGGCCCGGAACTCGGGGCTGTTGCGGCGCTTCTTGGAGGCCAGGTTCTTGCCCAGCTCGAGGTCGTAGGCAGCGATGCCGTACTCGAAGAAGCAGGCGTTGACGAAGTTCCACAGCGGCTGGGCGAGGTAGAACGGCACCCACCGCTGGTCCTCGTCGACGCGCATGATGCCGTAGCCGAGGTCGTTGTCCTTGCCGACGACGTTCGTGTAGGTGTGGTGCACCTCGTTGTGCGAGTGCTTCCACTGCTCCGAGGGGGAGGCGTTGTCCCACTCCCAGGTGGTCGAGTGGATCTTGGGGTCGCGCATCCAGTCCCACTGGCCGTGCATGACGTTGTGGCCGATCTCCATGTTCTCGATGATCTTCGCGAGCGCGAGGCCGGCGGTGCCGACGTACCAGGCGGGGCGGTACTTGGAGAACAGGAGCACCGCGCGGCTGCCGAGCTCCAGCTTCCGCTGCGCGGTGATGACCCTGCGGATGTACGCCGCGTCGCGCTCGCCCCGGGTGTCCAGGATCGACTGGCGGATCGCGTCGAGCTCCACGCCGAGCTGGTCGATGTCGGCAGCGCTCAGGTGCGCGGTGGGGTCGTGCGGCTTCTTCTGCAGGACGGTCATGGGTTGCTCCTTCGGTTCCGGGTGATCGAGCTCGTCGAGGTCCGCGGCCGGGTCAGTGGTCGATGTCGCACGGACCGGCGGCGGCGTTGATGCAGGTCTGGATCTTGACGCCGTCGCCGGGGACGGCCGTGGTGACCTCGCCGTTGCGCAGGTCGCGGACCGCTCCCTCGCGCAGCGGCAGGACGCAGCCGAAGCAGATCCCCATCCGGCAGCCGGAGGGCATCAGCACCCCGGCCTGCTCGGCCGCGTCGAGGATCGGGGTGGCCCCGTCCGCCTCCACCGTGGTGCCGGCGTTCGCGGAGCCGCTGAAGCGCACGGTGCCGCCCTCGCCGGGCTCGACCGTGGCCACTCGGAACTGCTCCGTGAGCAGCGGCAGGTCGCGCTGGGCGAGGTGCGCGCCGAGGGCGTCGAGCAGGCCCGCGGGCCCGCAGGCGAGCGTCGTGCGGTCCTGCAGGTCCGGCACCAGACGGTCGAGGTCCGCGACGTCGAGGACGCCGTGCACGTCGTCGTAGCGGGGCACCAGCCGGACCAGCCCGGCCCCGTCCAGCTCGCGGAGGTTGCGGAGGAAGATCGAGTCGGGCTCGGTGGGGGCCACGTGCACCACGGTGATGTCGAGGTCCGCGCTGCGCGGCAGCTGCAGCGCGCCGGAGTCGGTGACGGGGAACAGGTTGCGCAGCATGCCGATCACCGGGGTGATGCCCGAGCCGGCCGTCACGAAGAGCAGCTTGGTGCCCGCAGCGGGAAGCACGAACTCCCCGGCGGCCTGCTCCAGGTGCACCAGCGTGCCCGGGACGGTGCCGCGGACCAGGTGGTTGCTGACCAGGCCGCCGGGCACCGCCTTGACGGTGATCGAGATGCAGCCGTCGGCACGCGGCCCGTGCGTCAGGGAGTAGGCCCGCCACTGGCGGACCCCGTCGACGTCGACGCCGATGCGGACGTACTGCCCCGGGACGTGCCCGGCCCAGTCCGCACCGGGACGCAGCACGAGGGTGGCGGCGTCGGCCGTCTCCGGCTGCACCTCGACGACGCGGCCGCGCAGGGCCGCGCCGGAACGCAGCGGGGCGAACAGGTCGAGGTAGTCCTCCGGGAGCAGCGGCGTCGTCACCTTCTCGGCGAGCCGGCCCAGCCCGGTCAACGGGCGCGTCAGCGTGCCCGCGCGGCGGATCCGGGGCACCCGACCGGGGCGAGCCGCAGTCCGAGCCGAGGCAGAGGTGGTCATGTATCCATACTGTCTGGTGCAGGCGCTAATCTGATGAGCCTCAGACGTGAAATTCAGCAGCGAAGTTGTTCACGGGAGACAAGATGACCGACGATCACACCAGCCCCACCGTGCGCGGAGTCGCCGGGCTCGAGATCGATGAGCGGGTGGTCCTCGCGCTGCGCGACCGGCTGCCGTCGGTGGCCACCGCGACCGTGGCTGCGGTGGTCGTCGAGGTGCCCAGCTACGCGGGCGCACTGAGCGGGTCGATGGGCGACAACATCGAGGCGGCCGTCCAGATGGCGCTCGGCGGCTTCCTGCGGCTGGCGTCCGGCACCCGCGGGTCCGACCCCAGCACCCCGCTGGGCCCCACCCTCGAGGGCGCCTATGCCCTCGGGCGGGGCGAGGCCCGCAGTGGTCGGTCGATGGACGCCCTGCTGTCCGCTTACCGGGTGGGGGCCCGGGTCGCCTGGCGCGAGCTCGCGGCGGCCGCCGGCGAGGCGGGCGTCGCTGCCGGGACGATGGCGCAGTTCGCGGAGCTGGTCTTCGGCTACATCGACGAGCTCTCCGCGGCCAGCGTCGCCGGTCACTCCGACGAGCTCTCCACCAGCGGGCGGGTGCGCGAGCGCTACCTCGAGAGACTCGGTCAGCAGCTGCTGGCGGGGGCTGGCGCCGACGTCCTGGTCGCCGCCGCGGAGCGTGCCGACTGGACGCCCCCGCGCACCCTGACCGCGGTGCTGCTGCCCGCGGCGCAGGTCCGCGGCGCCATCTCCTTGCTGGGGCAGCACACGCTGCAGGTGGGCGAGGACCTCCCGGGGCTCGACTCCGACCTCGGCGAGCAGCGCTACCTGCTGCTGGTGCCCGACATGGACGGCCGGGACCGCCGCCAGCTGCTGCGGGTGCTGCAGGGCCGTTCCGCAGTGGTGGGGCCCCCGCGCCCCTGGACGGCGGCGCGCGCGTCGTACCTGCGCGCGGAGCGCGTCGCGGCCCTGCTCGCCGAGCGGCCGAGGTCCGGCGCCGCAGCCGGCGACGGGCGACCCGTCGACACCGAGGACCACCTTGCGGACCTGGTCGTCGGCGCGGACCCCGACGCCCACGCGGACCTCAGCCGTCGTGTCCTCGCGCCGTTGGAGGGCCTGCGGGCCGGCTCGGCGCAGCGGCTCGCCGAGACGCTGCGCTCGTGGCTGCTGCACCAGGGCCGGCGCGAGGCGGTCGCCGAGGACCTGCACGTGCACGCGCAGACGGTGCGGTACCGGATGGGGCAGCTCCGCGAGCTGTACGGCGACCGCCTGGACGACCCCCGCACGGTGCTCGAGCTGGTGCTGGCTCTGCACGGCCCCGGGCAGGCACGCACCCCCCGTTCCCCCGTCTCGCCGCGCGCCGGTGGAGCAGCGCCCTAGGGTGGCTGCGTGCGGAAGACCTTCGAGCGCAACGGTGAGCTCGGCCGCCACCTGCTGACAGTGGACTGGTCCGCCACCCCGCTGGGTCCGCTCGACACCTGGCCGCGCAGCCTGGAGTCGGTGGTGCGCCTCGTGCTCACCTCACGGTTCTCCATGTGGATGGGCTGGGGTCCCGAGCTCACGTTCCTGTGCAACGAGGCCTACCGCCGCGACACCCTGGGAAACAAGTACCCCTGGGCCCTGGGCAAGCCCAGCTCGGTGGTGTGGTCGGAGATCTGGGACGACGTCGGTCCGCGGGTCGACCGGGTGCTCACCACCGGAGTGGCGACCTGGGACGAGTCGCTGATGCTGTTCCTGGAGCGCAGCGGCTACACCGAGGAGACGTACCACACCTTCTCCTACACGCCGATCTTCGACGACCACGGGTCGGTCGCCGGCATCCTCTGCGTCGTCAAGGAGGACACCGCGGAGGTGGTGGCTCGCCGTCGCATGCAGACCCTGCGCGACCTGGGAGCGCTCGGGTCCTCGCACCTGACCGCGGCCCGGACCGTGGCGGTGGCGTGCCAGGAGCTGGCGGACAGCGACCGGGACCTGCCGTTCAGCCTGGTCTACCTCACCGACGAGGACGGCCGAACGGCCCGGCTGGCCGGCAGCACCGGCTTCCCTGGCACCACCGAGGAGCATCCCGCCGCGCCCGGGCTCATCTCCCTGGTGGCGACACCACCCCCGGCCGAACCCGCGCCCTGGCCGGGTCCGGAGGCGATGGCCGGACGCATGACGCACGTCGACGACCTCGACAAGCGATTCACCGACCTACCGACCGGCGCGTGGGCCGCGAGCCCCTCGGATGCCCTCGTGGTGCCGCTCGTCGCGGGAGCGGACGCCCGACCCCACGGCTTCGCCGTGTTCGGGCTCAACAGGTACCGTCCGCTGGACGAGGGCTACCGCGACTTCTGCGGCCTGGTCGCCAGCCGCCTGTCCTCCACGCTCACCGATGCCCGCGCCTACGAGTTCGAGAAGGCGCGGGCGGAGACCCTCGCCGCTCTCGACCAGGCGAAGACCGACTTCTTCACCAACGTCAGCCACGAGTTCCGGACGCCGCTCACCCTGCTGCTCGGCCCCGCGGAGGACGCGCTCACCGACGAGGCCGAGCCCCTGCCCGACGCCCACCGGCACCGCGTCGAGGTGATCCTGCGCAACGGCCAGCGGCTGCTCAAGCTCGTCAACACCCTTCTGGACTTCTCGCAGCTGGAGGCGGGGCGGGTTGAGGCACACTTCGAGCCGGTCGACCTGGCGCAGTCCACCCGCGAGCTCGCCAGCATGTTCGAGGACGCAGCCGCTCGTCTCGGGCTGACGCTCGAGGTGGACTGCCCGCCGCTGCCCGAGCCGGTGTACGTCGACCGCGACCTGTGGGCCAAGATCGTGCTGAACCTGCTGTCGAACGCCCTCAAGTTCACTCTCGCCGGCGGAGTGACGGTGCGGCTGGTGGCCGAGGACGCAGGGGCCAGGTTGGAGGTGGCGGACACCGGCACCGGCGTCGCCGAGACGGAGGTGCCGCACCTGTTCGAGCGGTTCCACCGGGTCAGCGGAGCGCTGTCGCGCACCCACGAGGGGTCCGGCATCGGCCTCGCCCTGGTCGCGGAGCTCGCGGAGCTGCACGGAGGCCGCGCCACGGCGAGCAGCGAGCTCGGGTCCGGCAGCACCTTCGCGGTCCGCGTCCCGTTCGGCTCAGGGCACCTGCCGGCCGCCGAGGTGGCCCGGGTCGCGCCCGACTCGCCCCCGTCCCCCACCTCCACCGGCTCCGTCGGCGCTGTCGTGAAGGGGTTCCTCGCCGAGGCCGTGCACTGGGCCGGCGGGTCACCGGAGCAAGGACCGACGCGTCGGCCCGAGGTCGCCGGCACCGCGCCGGCCCGGGTCCTCGTCGTCGACGACAACGCCGACATCCGCGACTACGTCGAGGGCCTGCTCGCCGAGCACTACCTGGTGTCGACGGCGCACGACGGGGTGGAGGGGCTGGCGCTGGCCCGCGAGCTGATACCCGACCTGGTGCTGACCGACGTGATGATGCCCCGCCTGGACGGGTTCGAGCTGCTCGCCGCCCTGCAGGCCGACCCGCTCACGCTGGGGATCCCGGTGGTGATGCTCTCCGCGCGCGCGGGCGAGGAGGGCACCCTGGAGGGGCTGGATGCAGGCGCCGACGACTACCTGATCAAGCCGTTCACGGCGCGCGAGCTGCTCGCCCGCGTGCGCGCCAACCTGGAGCTTGATCGCGCCCGTCGCACCCGCAGGCAGCTGGAGCGCAGCCAGTCGCTGCTCGACCAGGCCCAGCGGTTGGCCCAGGTGGGCAGCTGGGAGGTGGACCTGCGCACCGACACCATCGAGGCCTCGGAGGAGTTCCTGCGCATCGTCGGCGTCGACGCCGAGGAGCTGCGTGCCACGAGGCTGCAGGAGGTCATCGACAGGTACATCCACCCCGAGGACCAGGCCTTGGTCCGCGAGCGGCTCGCCGCAGGTGGGTCGGACATCCACTACGAGACCCGGGTGACGCGGCCGGACGGCGACACGGTGCTGGTCTCGGTCTACGCCGAGCTCGTCCAGGACGAAGCGGGGGGACCGGAGATGCTGCGCGGTTCCGTGCAGGACATCACCGAGCGCCGCGCAGCGGAGGAGGCGCTGTCGATGGCCGCGGCGAACGCGGAAGCGGCCGCGCGCGAGCACTCCATCGCCGACCAGCTGCAGCGCAGCCTGCTGCCGCAGAAGGGCTTCGACCTCGAGCACCTCGAGGTGGCCACCTACTACCGCGCCGGCGTCGAGGGCACGCAGGTGGGCGGCGACTGGTACGACGTGATCTCGCTCGGCGGGGGACGCACCGCCCTGGTGGTGGGTGACGTCATGGGGCGCGGGGTGCAGGCCGCCGCCGTGATGGGGCAGCTGCGCGCGGCAGTCCGGGCGTACGCCCGCCTGGACCTGCCGCCGGCCGACCTCCTCGAGTCCCTGGACGGGCTGGTCCGCGACATCGGCGACGACCAGATCGTCACCTGCATCTACGCCGTCTTCGACCCCGCCGACCGGGTGCTCCGCTTCGCCAATGCGGGGCACCTGCCGCCCATCGTGGCCACGTCCGGCGGCGAGTGCCGGGTGGTGGGCGGTGAGGAGAACCCGCCCCTGGGCATCGGGTCGGTGAACCTGCAGCAGCAGGAGGTGGACCTCGCCTCCGACACCCGGGTCGTGCTCTACACGGACGGCCTGGTCGAGCGGCGCGGGGAGGACCTCGGGGAGGGCATCGAGGCCTTGGCGCGTCACGTGGCCGCCCTGGCCGGACCGGTCGACGGCGTTCCCGAGGAGATCGCGGCGGCGATGCTGCCCGAGGGGCCGGACGACGACGTGGCGGTCCTGGTGGCGCGCGTCGACCCGCCCCGGCTGGAGGACAGCCTCTCGCTGAGCCTGCAGCCGACCGAGTCGGTCGTCGCCGACGCTCGCTGGCACGTCTCGACGTACCTCTCCGAGCGCGACCTGCCCGCGGCGCTGGTGCTGGACGCGGTGCTGGTGACCAGCGAGCTGGTCACCAACGCGCTGCTGCACGGCCGGGCTCCCGTCGAGCTGCGCACGCGCATCGAGGGGACCGACGTGCTGATCGAGGTGCGGGACCGCGCCGCCTTCCAACCGCGCCGGCTGCGGCTCGACGAGCTCGACGAGCACGGCCGGGGCCTGCAGATCGTGGCGGCGCTGGCGGCCCGTTGGGGCACTCGTCCCACGGAGTACGGCAAGGCCGTGTGGTGCGTGCTGTCCGCCCGGGCAGCGAGGGACTGAGAGACTTCCCGCCTGGCCAGGACTTCAGCTCGCGGGAAGGAGACGTCATGCCGGCGAAGGAGGAGCTCCCCTCCACACTGCAGCGCTCGTCCAAGAAGGCCCAGGAGACCTGGGGGGAGACCCACGACTCCGCGGTGGAGCAGTACGGCGAGGGCGAGCGCGCGCACCGGACCGCCTTCGCGGCCCTGAAGCATTCCTTCGAGAAGGTCGGCGACCACTGGGAGCCCAAGGACGAGAAGGGACCGTCGGACGCGCAGGCGGAGAGGTCGGGTGACTCCGCTCGCCGAGGCGGTGAGACCGCCGGGGGCGTGGACGCGAACGCCTCGAAGAGGCACCTCTACGAGATCGCGACGCGACTGCAGGTGCCGGGCCGCTCCCGGATGAGCAAGGACGAGCTCGTCGAGGCGATCCAGAAGGCGAACGAGCGGGAGACCCGCCGCAGCCGCTCCTGACCGGCACAGCGGGGGCCGGGACTGTCCCGGCGGGGCATGGCCGGGGCCGCCCCGGGGTACGCCGCTGCTCCGAGACCGCTCGATCCCGTGCCGTGGAGAGGAGCCCACGTGAACGACACACCAGAGGCGGGTGCGCGCCCCCTGGCCCGGAGGCTGGGAGTGGCCAGTCTGGCCCTGGGGGTCCCGATGCTGGCCGCGCCCGACGCCGTCGCCCGTGTGGCCGGTGTCGACGACGACTCCCTCGCGCCCGACGTGGTCCGCGCCGTCGGCGCTCGCGAGCTCCTGCACGCGGTGATGCTGCTGGCAGGGTCACCGAAGCTGGTCTGGACCCGGGTCCTCGGCGACGCCGTGGACCTCGCCGTCCTGGGTCGTGCGCTGGCGGACCGGACCGGTGAGCGCCGCACCCGGGTCACCGCCGCGACCGCCGCCGTCGCCGGCATCACCGCCCTGGACCTGTACGCCGCGCTGCGCTCCCGGCGCGCGGGCCAGCACAGGCGCGGCCGACCCGGGCCGCTGCACCTGACCGCCACGGTGACCATCAGGTCCTCGCCGTCGGACGTCTACGACCACTGGCGCGACTTCGAGCGGCTGCCGACCTTCCTGCGGCACCTGCGCTCGGTGACCGTCGAGGCCGACGGTCGGTCCACCTGGGTCGCGAACGCGCCGATCCGCCGGACCGTCCGCTGGCAGGCCGAGATGACCGGCGACGAGCCGGGTCGTCGCATCTCCTGGAAGTCGCTGCCGGGCGCCGACGTCGACAACGCCGGCACCGTGCACTTCGCGCCGACCCCCGACGGCACGGGCACCGAGCTCAAGGTCAGCCTGCACTACGACGTGCCGGGCGGCGCTATCGGTCGCGCCGTGGCCCGCTTCTGGGGGGAGGAGCCCAGCCAGCAGGTGCACGACGACCTGCGCCGGCTCAAGGCGATCATCGAGACCGGCGACGTGGTCCGCAGCGACGCGCTGCCCGATGGTCCGGAGTCCGGGCACCAGATGTCGCAGCGACCCGCGCAGCCACCCACCCCGGCCACCAAGGCCAAGAAGATCAGGACCGGGCGGCCCGAGCGGGCCGCGACGAAGGGAACGTCATGAGAGCGCTGTGCTGGGAAGCCCCCACCAAGGTGGGCATCCACAACGTCCCCGACCCCACGATCCTGAGTCCGCGCGACGCGATCGTGCAGATCACCTCCACCGCGATCTGCGGCTCCGACCTGCACCTCTACGACGGCTACATCCCGGCCATGGTGCCCGGTGACATCCTCGGCCACGAGTTCATGGGAGAGGTCGTCGAGGTCGGGTCCGGCGTCGGCAACCTGCGGCAGGGCGACCGGGTCGTCGTACCCTTCCCGATAGCCTGCGGCAACTGCGGAGCCTGCCAGCGGGAGCTCTACTCGGTGTGCGAGAACTCCAACCCGAACGCCGCCTTCGCCGAGAAGCTCCTGGGCCACTCGTCGTGCGGGATGTTCGGCTACTCGCACCTGACCGGCGGGTACGCCGGCGGGCAGGCGGAGTACGTCCGGGTGCCGTTCGCCGACGTGGGCCCGATGAAGATCGACGACGACCTGACCGACGAGCAGGTGCTGTTCCTGACCGACATCTTCCCGACCGGCTACATGGGCGCCGACATGTGCGGCATCAAGCCCGGGGACGTGGTGGCCATCTGGGGCGCCGGGCCGGTGGGCCTCTTCGCCGTCGTCAGCGCCTACCTGCTCGGGGCGTCCAAGGTGATCGCCATCGACCGGCTGCCCGAGCGGCTGGCCAAGGCGGAGTCCCAGGGGGCCCACACGCTGAACTACGAGGAGACCTCGGTGCTCGAGGAGCTCCGCGACCTGACCGCCGGGCGCGGCCCCGACCACTGCATCGACGCGGTGGGCATGGAGGCGCACACCGACATGTCGGTCGTGCAGGCCTACGACAAGGCCAAGCAGCTCGCCCGGCTCCAGACGGACCGCGGCGAGGCGCTGCGGGAGGCGATCCTGGCCTGCGCCAACGGCGGCACCGTGTCCATCATCGGGGTCTACGGCGGGTTCATGGACAAGTTCCCGACCGGCTCGCTGATGAACAGGTCGCTGACCGTGCGCACGGGTCAGGCCCACGTGCACCGCTACCTGCCGCGGCTGCTCGAGCACGTCCGCAACGGCGACGTCGACCCCACCTTCGTGATCAGCCACCGGATGAGCCTCGACGAGGGGCCGAAGGGCTACGACCTCTTCAAGAACAAGCTGGACGAGTGCGTCAAGGTGGTGCTCACCCCCTGACGCGAGGCCTCGTCCTACCGCCGGCCGCTCACCCCTGCAGCGCGGCCACGAAGGCGGCGGCCTGCTCGGCGACCAGCCTCCCGTGCGTCAGCGGCACCATGTGGGCTCCAGCCGGCAGAGTCGCGGTGTGCCGCCGGTCGTGTCCCGAGACCAGCGCTCCGGCGAACGCCGACGGGCAGATCCGGTCGTGCCGCCCGCGCAGCACGAGGACTGGCCGGTCCACGTGGGCGAGGTGCGCGGCGAGGTCGTCGCGGCGAGCGGCGTCCATCGCCCGCGTCATCGTGACCAGCCCGGTCCGCGCGTACTGACGGACCAGCACCGGGACCTGACGCGGGTCCTCGCGACCGGCGGTCAGCAGCCAGCGGCCCAGCAGCCGGGGCCAGGTGGCCGCGCGAGGGTCCATGGTGGGACCGACCAGGACCAGGCCGGCGACCCGGTGCGGGGCCCGAGCGGCCGCGGCAGCGACCACCTGGCAGCCCGCGGAGTGACCGGCCAGGACGACGGGGGTCCGTGCCGGCACTGCCCCGTCCAGGTGGTCGAGCAGCCGGGTCGCCAGCGCGGCCGGGCGCAGGTCGTCGAGGCGCCGGCCCCGTACGCCGTACCCGGGGAGGACGAGGACCGTGACCGGGCCGGAGGGACCCCAGGCCCGCAGCGTGGGCTGCCACACCTCCCGCCCGAGCCCGAGCCCCGGCACCAGGACGATCGGGACGTCTCGCATGCCCCCACCGTGCCGCATCCGGACGGTGCTTGCGCTTCGAGGGGTGCGGGAGCAGGATGCGAGAGCGCCCGGACCCCGCGCACCCTTCGCACGAGCCTGCTCTCGAAGGGGTCGTCCCCGGTCTGGAGGTCGCATGCGCAGGGACTCGGTCGTCCGCACCGCAGGTGCGCTGCTCGGCGCGCTCCTGCTCGCCTCCTGCGGCGTGACCCGCGGGGACGACAGCCGTGACCTGTCGATGCTCATCCCCAACAGCCCCGGTGGCGGCTACGACCAGACGGGACGGGCCGCGGTCGACACGATGGAGGGCCTCGAGGTCACCGGTGGCAGCTTCGACGTGACGAACGTGATCGGGGCCGGCGGCTCCGTGGCCATGACCGAGCTGATGAACGAGGAAGGCGACGAGAACGTGATGATGACCGTCGGCCTCGGGGTCGTCGGCTCGCTCTACTCCTTCGGCAACGACTTCAGGATCTCCGACGCCACGCCCCTCGCACAGCTCATCGAGGAGTACGAGGGCGTCCTGGTGCCCGCCGACTCCCCCTTCCAGACCATCGGCGACCTGGTCACGAAGTGGAGGGCCGACCCCGGAAGCGTGGTCGTCGGCGGCGGGTCGTCCCCGGGCGGGCCGGACCACCTCTTCCCGATGCAGCTCGCCGACGCTGTCGGCGTCGACCCGCGGAAGGTCCGGTACATCACCTACGACGGCGGCGGGCCGCTGACCAGCGCGCTGCTCGGCAGCAAGATCCAGGTCGGCTTCTCCGGGCTCAGCGAGTTCGAGGGCCAGATCAAGTCCGGTGACCTGCGGGTGCTGGCGGTGTCCGGCGGGAAGCGGCTCACCACGCCGCTGCTCGAGGACGTGCCGACGCTGCGCGAGTCCGACGTGGACCTCGTCTTCGTCAACTGGCGTGGGGTGCTCGCCCCCCCGGGCATCTCGGGCGGGCGCCGGGCCGAGCTGATCGACTACCTCTCCACGATGCACGACAGCCCCGAGTGGCGCGCAGCCCTCGCCAAGAACGGCTGGATCGACAGGTTCCGCACCGGCACGGAGTTCGACACCTTCCTGGTGGCGCAGGAGAGACGCGTCGCCGGGACCCTGAGGAAGCTGGGTCTGCTGTGAGCACGACGAGCAGGACTCCTCCGCCGTCCGCCCCCGACGGGGCCCCCGACGGCGCCCACGACGGCGCCCACGACGGCATCGACAAGGCGCAGTACGGCCTGGCGGTGCTGCTCGCGGCGCTCGGCGTCTACACGATCATCGACGCGACCACCCTCAAGGTCGGCTTCGCCGACCCGGTCGGCCCACGGCTCTTCCCCTACCTGATCGGCGCGGTCATGGTGGTGCTGTCCGTGCTGCTGGCCCTCTCGACCGCCCGGGGGGAGCGCGGCGAGCAGGAGACCGGTGAGGACATCGACCCGGACGCTCGCCCCGACCTGGTCACGGTCCTCAAGCTGGTGGGGATCCTGGTGCTCAACATCGCGACCGTCGACGTGCTGGGGTGGGCGATCACCGGTGCCGTCGTGTTCGCCGGCTGCGCCTGGGCGCTGGGCAGCAGGACGCTGCTGAAGGACGTCGTGATCGGCGCGGTGCTGTCGGTGGGGTCGTGGTACTTCTTCTACTCGGGCCTCGACATCCCGCTCTCGCCGGGCATCCTCGACGGGATCCTCTGACATGGACAGTCTCTCGCTGCTGTGGGACGGACTGCAGGCGGCGATGACGCCGTCCAACCTGGTCTACGCCGCCCTCGGGGTGCTGCTCGGCACCTTCGTCGGGGTGCTGCCGGGCATCGGGCCCGCCATGGCGGTGGCTCTGCTGCTGCCGGTCACGAACGGCATGGAGCCCACGCAGGCTTTCATCATGTTCGCCGGCATCTACTACGGCGGGATGTACGGCGGCTCGACGACCTCGATCCTGCTGAACACACCCGGTGAGTCCGCGTCGGTGATGACCGCCATCGAGGGCAACAAGATGGCGAAGAACGGCCGTGCCGCCCAAGCGCTGGCGACGGCCGCCATCGGCTCGTTCGTCGCCGGCACGATCGGCACCCTGCTGGTGGTGTTCTTCGCCCCGGCGATGGCCGAGGTCGCGGTCGGCGTCGGGGCGCCGTCGTACTTCGCCATGATGCTGCTGGCCGTCGTCCTGGTCACCAGCGTCCTGGGCTCCTCGAAGCTGCGCGGCTTCATCGGGCTGTTCCTCGGTCTCACCATCGGCCTCGTCGGGCTCGACCTGTCCACCGGCCAGCCCCGCCTCGACTTCGGCAGCGCGCTGCTCGCCGGCCGCATCGATGTCGTTGTGGTGGCCGTCGGCATCTTCGCGCTCGGCGAGGCGCTGTGGGTCGCCGCCCACCTGCGCAGCAAGCCGCTCGGGATCATCCCGGTCGGGCAGCCGTTCCTGGGCCGGGAGGACTGGGCGCGCTCGTGGAAGCCCTGGCTGCGCGGCACCGCCCTGGGGTTCCCCTTCGGCGCGGTGCCGGCCGGTGGCGCCGAGACCCCGACGTTCCTGTCCTACCTGCTCGAGCGCCGGCTGGCGAGGAACAGCGACGAGTTCGGGCACGGGGCGATCGAGGGGGTCGCCGGGCCCGAGGCGGCCAACAACGCCTCGGCGGCCGGTACGTTCGTGCCGCTGCTCGCCCTCGGGCTGCCGGTCACGGCCACCGCGACCATCATGCTCGCCGCCATGCAGGGGTTCGGCATCCAGCCCGGACCGCAGCTCATGGAGAGCGAGCCGGACCTGGTCTGGACCCTGCTGGCCAGCCTGCTGATCGGGAACACGCTGCTGCTGGTGCTGAACCTTCCACTGGCGCCGCTGTGGGCCCGGCTGCTGCAGACGCCTCGGCCCTACCTGTACTCCGGGATCCTCTTCTTCGCCTCCCTGGGTGCCTACACGGTCAACCAGCAGCCCTTCGACCTCTTCCTGCTGCTGCTGTTCGGCCTGCTGGGCTTCGCGATCCGCCGGTTCGGCGTCCCGGTGCTTCCGCTGATCCTCGGCGTGATCCTGGGGCCGCTGATGGAGGTCAAGCTGCGCGAGGCCCTGGCGCTGTCCGACGGCAGCCCGTCCGGCCTGGTCAACGAGGTGCTGGCGGTCCTCATCTACGTGGTGATCGCGCTCGCCCTGCTGGTCCCGCCCCTGGTCGCCCGGCTCCGCGGCGAGCCGGACAGCCCTCGACGCGAGAGGGAAGAGCAGATGAGCGACCGATGACCGTCGTGGTGGGATACCTGCCCGACCAGTACGGCCGCGCGGCGCTGGCCGCCGGCATCGAGGAGTCCCGGCTCCGCGGCGCCCGGCTGGTCGTGGTCAACGCGACCAAGGGTGATGCCTGGGTGGACAAGTCCTTCGCCGACGAGCAGCAGGTCAGCGAGCTCGAGTCCGAGCTGTCGGGGCTCGAGGTCGGCTACGAGGTCCGGCAGAGCGTGGGGCCCGACCTCGCCGACCAGGTGCTCGACGTGGTGCGGGAGACCGAGGCCAGGCTGCTGGTGATCGGGCTGCGGCACCGCACCCCCGCAGGCAAGCTGTTCCTGGGCAGCACCGCGCAGCAGCTGCTGATGGGCAGCCCCTGCCCCGTGCTCGCCGTCAAGCCCGACTAGCCTGGACACATGTTCGACAACGTGCGCGAGTACATCGACAGGCTGCAGATCGACGGCCACTCGCTCGGTGAGGACCACGATGACGACCCCACGCTGCTCGACGCCTCAGGCAACGCCGTGGACACGTGGCGGGAGAACTACCCCTACGACGAGCGCCTGGACCGCGACGTCTACGACGAGCAGAAGTACCTGCTGCAGGTCGAGCTGCTGAAGTTCCAGAAGTGGACGGAGCGGGTCGGCGGCAAGCACGTGCTGCTCTTCGAGGGCCGCGACGCCGCCGGCAAGGGCGGCACCATCAAGCGGTTCATGGAGCACCTCAACCCCCGCTACGCCCACACCGTCGCTCTGTCGAAGCCGAGCGACCGGGAGCTCAACCCGTGGTACTTCCAGCGCTACGTCCAGCACCTGCCCACGTCGGGCGAGATGGTGCTGTTCGACCGGTCTTGGTACAACCGCGCCGGCGTGGAGCGGGTGATGGGCTTCGCCGCCGACGACGAGGTGGGCCGGTTCTTCGACCAGGTGACCGTGTTCGAGAAGATGCTCGTCGACAGCGGCATCTCCGTCACCAAGTTCTGGTTCTCGGTGACCCAGTCCGAGCAGCGGACCCGCTTCATCATCCGGCAGGTCGACCCGGTCCGGCAGTGGAAGCTCTCCCCGATGGACCTCAAGTCGCTGGACAAGTGGGACGCCTACACCGAGGCCAAGGAGCAGATGCTGCTGCGCACCGACACCGACGACGCGCCGTGGATGACCATCAAGAGCAACGACAAGAAGCGCGCCCGCCTCGAGGCGATGCGCTACTTCCTCTCCCGCTTCGACTACGACGGCAAGGACGCCGACATCGTCGCGGTCCCCGACCCGGCCCTGGTGATCCGCGGCATCGAGGCGGTCGGCGACTGAGCCATCCGGCTCGGCCCAGTGTGCGACTCCCCGTCGGGAGACACCACCCTGCTCGTCACGGGCTGTTCACCCCGGCTCGTCACGGTGGTTCCATGCGAGTTGCCATCGTGAGCGAGTCCTTCCTCCCGCAGGTCAACGGGGTCAGCAACACCGTCCGCCACCTCGTCGACCGGCTGGTCGAGACCGGGCACGCGCCCTTGGTGGTGGCTCCCGGACCCGGTCCGGCGACCTACCGGAGCGTGCCGGTGCTGCGGGTCCGGTCCGTGGGCCTGCCCGGCTACCGCTCGTTCCGGGTCGGCCTGCCGTGCTCGGAGGTGGACGCGGCCCTCGAGGCCTTCGAGCCGGACGTGGTGCACCTGGCCTCGCCGGTGCTGCTCGGGGCGTGCGGGCTGCGCGCGGCCCGTCGCCTGGGCGTCCCCAGCGTGGCCGTCTACCAGACCGACCTGAGCGGCTTCGCGCGGCAGTACGGCGTCCCGGCGCTCGGTGCCCTGGACGGCTGGGTGGGCCGTCTGCACGCCCGGGCCGACCGCACCCTCGTCCCCTCAGCGGCCGCGTGGGCGCAGCTCGAGGCGCTCGGAGTCGGCAACCTCTCCCTGTGGCGCCGAGGAGTGGACCTCGACCTGTTCGACCCCCGCCGGCGGGACCGTGCGGTGCACGACGGCTGGGCGACGGCGGGTCGCTCCGGTGGCCCTCTGACCGTGGTCGGCTTCGTGGGACGGCTCGCCAAGGAGAAGCAGGTCCGGCGTCTGGCGGAGGTGGCGCGGGTGCCCGGGGTGCACCTCGTCGTGGTCGGCGACGGCCCCGAGCGCGCCTGGCTGCAGGAGGCCGTCCCCAGCGCGACGTTCACCGGCATGCTGCGCGGCCGCGAGCTCGCCCGCGCGTTCGCCTCCCTCGACGTGTTCGTGCACACCGGCGTCTCCGAGACGTTCTGCCAGACCGTGCAGGAGGCGCAGGCCAGCGGCGTACCGGTGGTGGCGCCGGCCAGCGGCGGCCCGCTCGACCTGGTCGCCAGCGGCGAGACCGGGCTGCTGTACGACCCGAACGACCCGCGCGGGCTGCGTCGGGCGGTGGCGACGCTCGTCGGTGACCCTGCGATGCGGGCCCGGCTCGCCGCGGCCGGACGGGTCCGGGTCGAGGGTCGCTCCTGGGCCGCGGCCGTGGACGGACTGGTCGCCGAGCACTACGTCCCGCTGGCCGGCCTGCGGGTGTCCCACAGCGCTGGCACGGCCGCGTGAGCGACGACCCGCCCCGAGGCTGTCCTCTCGCGGGCACCCTCGCCGCGGTGACGGTCGTCGGCGCGGCTGGAGCCATCGGCGTGCTCGGCACCCGCAGACTGCTGAGCGCGCAGGCGCGGGCTGCTCGCGCCGCGATCGGCAAGCCGCTCGGGGAGGACGCCTTCCACCCGGACCGCACCTACCGGCGCAAGCACGGCCGGCCCCTGACCCTGCTGATGCTCGGCGACTCGATCGCCGCCGGACTCGGCGCGGCGCGTCCGAGGCACACCCTCGGGGTGCAGCTCGCGAAGCAGCTCGGCACGGTGTCCGGGCGGGCGGTGCGGCTGGTGCCGGGAGCGCAGGTCGGGGCCGAGACGTCCTGGCTCGCGCAGCAGATCGCGGCCTCGGTCGGCGAGCCTCCGCCCGACGTGGCGGTCATCGTCGTGGGCGGCAACGACGTCACGCACCGGGTGCCCCTCGCCGAGTCGATCGCCGACCTGGAGGACGCCATCCGGTCGCTGCGCTCCCGCGGCACCTCGGTCGTCGTCGGCACGTGTCCCGACCTCGGCTCCCTGGGCGCGGTGCCCCAGCCGCTGCGCCGCCTCGCCGGCCAGGCCTCCCGGCGCCTGGCCTTCGCCCAGCGCGACGCCACCATCCGCAGCGGTGGGTATGCCGTGTCGCTCAGCAGCGTGGTGGGGGCCGACTTCGTCGCGGAGCCGGACGAGATGTTCGCCCTCGACCGGTTCCACCCCTCGGACCGTGGCTACCGAGCGATCGCCGCGGCCATGCTGCCCAGCGTCCTGGCCAGCCTGGAGCTGTCCTCGGAGCTGCCGTCCGGGCACCACGCTCCGAGCGCGTCGGGAACCCGGGCGCGCTGGTGGCGGGGTGACACCTCGGCCTGCTGAGGCGCCCGTGTGGCCACCCCGGCCCGTTCCGTGGACTCCCGCCGGCCCGTTCACCTGCAGTCGTTAGGGTGAGCCGTCGCGGCGTCGGGTCGCGGCGGCCGGAGACCCGGCCCGAGCCCGGGGACGCGGTGAACAGATTGCTCAAGGTCGACACCGTGCGGAGCCGCTGGACCGCGGCCGACGTGCTCACCCCCGTGTGGCGCGGCCAGGTGGCTGACCTCCGCGCCTACGAGGTCGACGTGCGGCTCGACCGGCCGCACGGCGTGCACCGGTTCCGAGTCACTGCCCGCCGGCTGCGCAGCAACCTCGCGGGGCTCCGGCCGCTCCTCGACGCGGCCACCGTCGACGGCCTGCAACGTGGCCTGCGCGAGGCGGCGGCAAGCGTCGGCGGCGCCCGCGACGCCGAGGTGGTACGACGCCGCGTGGACCTCCTGCTGCTCGACGAGCCCGACAGTCCGGGCGTCGCCCGCACGCGGGACCGGTTGGGCCGGATGCTCGCCGGGTCGTCCGAGGAGAGTCGAGAGGCCGCCCTGGAGTACTTCGACGGCCCGGAGTACGACGCGCTCACCCGTAGTCTCGACCGGTTCTCCGACCTCCCGCCCTGGGGCGCGTCCTCGCGGGAGCCGGCCGATGAGGCCCTGCCGCCGCTGCTCCGCAAGGAGTGGGCCCGCTTCCGCAGACGCGGCCGCGAGGCGCTGACCGCTGGGCCCGGGGACACCTCGGACGACGCGCTGCACGACGCGCGCAAGGCAGCCAAGCGCTCCCGGTACCTCGCCGAGGCCCTGTCCCCGGTGCTCGGTCGGCGTGCCAAGCACCTGGCCAAGGCCGCGGAGCAGGTCCAGGTGGTACTCGGCGACTATCAGGACTCGGTGATCACCAGGTCGCTGCTGGAACGGGCCGCGATCGAGACGTCGGCCGAGGCCGAGGAGGCCCTGGCGCTGGCGCGCATGGTGGCGCGCGAGGAGCGCGCCGCACGCGACCTTCGCGTGCTGTTCGAGCGACGCTTCGCCGCGGCGGACCGCGCGTCGCTGCGGCGCTGGATGCGCTGACCGCGCTGCAGCTCCTCGAAGAACCGCTCCCAGCGCTCGGCCACCGTCTCCACGGTGTAGGAGGCGGCGTCCTGGAGGGCCTGTGCGCCGAGCCGGCTGCGGAGCTCGTCGTCGTCCATGAGCGTGCGGAGCCCTTCGGTGAACAACCGGTACGGGCCCTCGGGCACCAGCACCCCGTTGTGGCCGTCCCGGACGATCTCGCCCGGCCCGCGCGGGCAGTCGAAGGCGACCACGGGGACGCCGCTGGCGAACGCCTCGACGAGCACGAGCGGGAAGCCCTCGGACAGCGAGGTCATCGCGTACACCGACGCGTCCCCCAGCACGGACGGGAGGTCGTTGCTGTAGCCGGCCAGCCGGACCTGGGACTCCACACCCAGCTGGCGGATCAGCGCAGCGATGTCTGCGCGTTGAGCGCCGTTGCCGTAGATGTGCAGCTGCCAGTCGGGGTGGGTGCGGGCCAGCGGCGCGAACGCCCGCACCATCCGCTTGAAGCCCTTGCGGGGCACGAGCCGCCCGGCCGCCACGACCACCTTGCTGTCCAGGGCGGGCGGCTGCTCGCGCAGCGGCCAGGACACGGCGTTCGGCATCACCTGGATCGCCGTACCGGCCTCCGGCATCGCCGCGCGGTAGTCGGCCGCGTCGGCCGCGGTGAGCACCGCGTACCCGTCGAGCAGCGGGACGGCCGTCCGCAGGACGTCGCGGTGCACCGGGTTCGCGAAACGGGCCGGGAAGTTCAGGTGGTCCCACCCGACCGTCGTCACCCCGGGCCGGGCGAAGGCGGTGAGGGCGAGGTGCAGCGAGGGCCGTGTGGAGACCACCACGCCCGACGTGACCGCGCGCAGGGCCCGCCGCAGCAGCAGGTCGGTCAGCAGGGACATCGACCGCTCCGAGGGCGCCGGGCGCAGCCGGGTCGGGAGCCGGTCGAGCAGCCGGTGCGCAACCGGCTGGCGCTGCGTGAGGTCGCGCAGGACGGTCAGCTGCACGCCCGGGTCGAGGGGGAACCGGGCGACGGCTCTGCGCCGGTACATGCTGACCACGTGCACCGGCCGGGTCCGGGACAGCCGGTTGGCCAGGGTGGCGGTGGTGCGCGACACGCCCCCACCGGCGAAGGCGTCGAACACCAGGAAGGTGATCGGAGTGGGTGCTGGCTGGCTCTGGGACGACATGGGTTCCTCGCCTGGACGGACATCGGGCGGCAGCCAGTCTCCCGCCTGCCCCCGAACGTGTCACCAACTATGAGGTACGGCTCGGGCTACCCGGGGGCGGCACCCCGGCGCCACGCCATCCTCGCCTGGGCGTCGTTGGCGCCACCGATGTCGCGGAGCGCTCACGACAGCCTCACCCGTGCGTGGTTGTCTCTGAGGGCAGGTCACTTCCGGCTGGAGCAGCACGGTTCAGCGGGCGGCGACTCCCTCGATCTCGACCCGCAGCGCCGGGGAGGCCAGAGCCGCGACGACCAGCAGCGTGGTGGCCGGGGGCGGGTCCGGCAAGGTGCCGCCCACAGCACCCATGAAGGGCCCCACGTCCTCGGGGTCGGTGAGGTAGATGGTCATCTTGGCCAGGTCGGCGGTCGTCAGGCCGGCCGACTCGAGCACGGCGGTGAGGTTCGCGACCGCCTGCACGGCCTGGGCCTCGACGCCCTCGGGCACCTGGCCGTCGCTGGTCATGCCCACCTGGCCGGACACGAACACCAGGCGGTCGGGGCGACAGGTCTCGATGCCCTGGCTGTAGAAGGGAGAGCTCGGGACGGTCTCGGGGTTGAGCGCGGTGATGGTCATGGTTGGTGCTCCTTGTCGTGGCGGAGTGACTGGAACTCTGAGCTGACGGCGTCCCGGTGCGCCGACGTGAGCAGGCCCGCCCGGCTGTGCAGCAGGACGCCTTGGTAGAGCAGCACCAGGCGCGCGGCGTGCGTCTGTGCTGAGCTGGACCCGAGGTGGCGGCGTACGACGTCCTCGACGTGGCGGTGCACCAGCCCGAGCCCGGTGCGTACGCCGTCCCGGGCGATCGAGTCTCCGCTCCCGAACTCGGCGGCGGAGTTCACGACGAGGCAGCCGTAGCCGTCGTCGTACGGGGCGGAGAACAGGGTGAGGAACAGCTGCTCGAGGTCGTCGAGCGAGGCGTCCGGTCCGGCGTACTCCGCCAGCCGCGACGCGACCAGGGAGGCGACGTAGTGGTCGAGGGCGCGCCGGAAGAGGCCGGCCTTGTCTCCGAACGCGTTGTAGAGGCTGCTGGTGCGTAGCCCGGTCGCGTGCTCCAGCTCCGCCACCGAGATGTCCGAGAAACCGCGACGGCGGAACGCATGCATGGCAGCCGTCAGCACCTCGAGCTCGTCGAACGCTCGGGGTCGGGCCATGGAACGATTATGTAGTGAACACTACAAAACTGCAAGGGGAGGTCACAGGGAACGCACAGCACTCCCTCAACCGCGTCCCAGCGGTCCCTGCCACAGTGGGAGCACCACCCGAGGAAGGACGCATGACGCCCGCCAGTACAGTCCCGGCCCCCGTCGCTGCTGCGGCCGCGGCTGCGGACGCCGATGTGACCGAGAGACGGCCGAGTCCGGGGCCCGCCCCGACTTTCGTGCTCCTGGGCGGGGTCCCGGGGGCCGGCAAGACCACCGTGCTCCGCCGGCTCCGCCACGACCGACCCGATGCGTACGTGATCGACCCCGAAGGACTGCGGGAGGCGCTGGGCGCGGCCCCGGTGCCTTACCGGTGGTACCGACCGTTGGTGCACACGCTCAATGCGGTGCACCTGCTGCTGGTCCTGGTGCGCGGCCCGGGCCCTTCAGGTGCCTCCCTCGTGGTCCACGACCCGGCGACCCGACCGCGTCGCCGCGAGCTGACCGGCCGGCTCGCCCGGCTGCGCGGGTGGCAGCCCGTGCTGGTGATGCTCGACGTCTCCCGCGAGGAGGCGCTCGCCGGTCAGCGCCGACGGGGCCGGGTGGTGGCCGCGGCGACCTTCGACGCGCATTGGCGACGCTGGACCGAGCAGCGCTCGCGACTGTCCGCCGCGGCGCGGCGCGGTGCGGCCGACGGTCTGTGGGCGCGGACGCTCGTGGTGGACCGAAGCACCGCGTCCGCGACCCTGGACAGCATCCTGGGCTGAGAGGCGCCGCAGGCCGGACGAGTGGTCCGGCCTGCGGCTTCGTGGAGTGGGCAGGGGCGGGTCGAACCGCCGACCTTCCCCTTTTCAGGCGCTGGCAAGGGCTCTTGTCGGTTCGCGGACAGTGGACTCGATAGGTAGAACGGGAACTGGTCTCTAGACGGTTGTTGCAGACCGCCGCAGCTGCGGTCAGCGATGCGGTCAGAAGCGGCAAGCTGGACGCACCCGCGGATCTAAGGAACGCAGGTCGGACCGCTCCATTTCGCCCTTCACCCGAGAACGACCGCTCAAAGCGCCGGTTCCCTGCGGCTACTTGAGGATGTCATGGAACAACCTCGGCCACGCCTCGGCTGCGAGGGGCGACGATGATGATGATCCTTGTTCGCTCAGCACCCGGTCGGTGACCCTCGAGATGGTGTCCTTGGACAGCGAGGCACCGTAGATCTCCTCGAAGTGCGCCGAGACCTCACCGGTGGTCAAACCCTTCGCGACCAGCGACAACACGATCGTGTCGCCCCCGCCGAGCCGGCGTTGCCGCCTGCGCACGATGACCGGGTCGAAGCTGCCGTCGCGGTCGCGTGGCACCTCGATCTCGACGGGACCGACGTTGTCGGTGAGCACCGTCTTGGACCGGTGCCGTTGCGGGAGTTCCCGGTCCCACGGCCAGTCGACTCGTGCTTGTCATAGCCGAGGTGGTCGACCATCTCCTCGTCCAAGGCGGTCTCGATCACCGTCTTGGTCAACGCCTTCAACATGCCCCCTGGGCCGGTCATGGCGACCCCCCGCGAACGAGCCGAACGGACCAGCTCGCGGGCGATCGCAGCTCCTCGGCCGACGGCTCCGACACGTCAGCCACCCCATTTGAGGCTGGTCCGCGACGCTCGCGCCCGTCACAGCGACATCCGCGAGCGACGGCTTCTCAGGCAGGTTCTCACTCTTCGACGGGCTTACGCCCGCCAGTGTCCGGTCATCAATGACTCCTCCTCACCAACCAGCCGGTCGGCGTGTCGAGCCACTTACACCGTTGTTCGTACAGTCCCGCGCCGCCCGGAGGGATGCTCCGGCGAAGCCGGAGTCTTGATCCCTTAGAGGGCACATCAGCAGAGACCGAGTCAGTACTGCACGCTTGGCGAGAGTTTTCGTGGCTTGCCGCGCCAGCGAGGGTTGTCTGTAGACAGCGCCGCGAGGTGGCAGCGCACGGCGGCGCGGGGTCGAGGTGTGGATGCGCGTAGAAGGCCGGCTGCATGTTGCGGGGTCACGGGTCAGTGAGCCGTGCCCCGGTACGCAGTGAGATGACGACGTCGCGTATCGCTCGGGTGACGGCGGCGGCGTGGACCGGGTCGTCCACGAAGGAGGCGTGGGATGCCCCCTGTTCGACGCGGTGTGAGCTGTCGGTCGACAGTTCCGTCATCTTCTTCTGGTCA
Organism: Nocardioidaceae bacterium; assembly: GCA_035634095.1. Taxonomy (GTDB): domain Bacteria; phylum Actinomycetota; class Actinomycetes; order Propionibacteriales; family Nocardioidaceae; genus Nocardioides_B. Next base: position 34,554 of record DASQDP010000112.1, read on the forward strand.
GCCATCTTTCCCTCGGAGCTGCCAACGGTGGCGGTTAGGACGACCAGCGGCTTTGCGTCGAGGCTGCGCAGTGTTCCGGCTTCGGCCGCTGAGCGACCCCCGAGGCCGTACTCAGCGAGGACTCCGTCCATCTCCTTGGCGGTGGCCATCGTGGCTCGGGCATCGTCGCGGTACTTGGGCGGTAGCTCTGACCAGTTGGCGGCTGCGAGGAGCCGGCCCAGCCCCAGGCGAGAAGTCGTTGCGAACAGCGAGGACACGTGTTTCAAGGCGCTGTAGGAACCCGGTTCCGGTCGGGACACGGGGTTGTTGTTGGCGGCCGTCGAGTCGACCAGGACAAGACCGGCGACTTCATCGGGATACTTCGCTGCATACGTCCTCACGTACAGCCCGCCGAACGAGTGCCCGGCCAACACGTATGGGGCCGGAACCTGGGCGCGGTTCAGCAGTGTGTGGAGATCTTCAGCGACCTGAGCACCATCGGGCGGAGTCGCTACGGGATCACTCCAGCCACGCCCTGCCCGGTCGTAGACGCACACCCGGCTGTCGCGGGCCACAGCCGGTGCAATCAAGCCCATCGATGCAGCGGAGTTGCCCGCACCGGGCTCAAGGACCACGGTTGGACTGCCAGAGCCAATGCAGTCGAGGTGGAGTCGGTACGGTCCCACATCGACGAGCTGCCCGGGCATGGCAACTGCTGGTGCGGTGGATTGACTGATCCGCTCGTAAGCCCCGGCGAGGGCTAAGAGCACGAGAATGATCATCACCGGGTTCAGGAGCCACAGCCGCGTCCGGCTGCGCAGCTCGCGTTTGGCGTTGCGCCAGACCCAGACCACCAGGACCAGCAGAGCGGGCGGCCAAATCCAGCCCAGCGCGTCCACGACGGAGTCCGCAGCGACGAGCGCCAGGGCGCCGGCCACTGCCATGAAGATCGCCGGCACTACAGCCCAGCGTTGGGGTTCATGGGTGAACCGCGTCGACAGCACCGCCAAGAGCGCCCACCCGAGCGCCCACCCGAACAGCACCATCGACGTTGAAAAGTTGGGATCCACCGTGGCAACTGGCAGGAACGGAAGGAGCCCCGCCGCTGCAAGCCCGGCGGCCAGCGACCCCACGACAACTGCGCCGAGTCGCCCCCGCCGTGACTGTGACTCGGGAGCAGCATCCTCGTCAGCGCTGATGGTTCGAGTGGCACTTTGTTGAATCATGACGTTTCACCTCATGCGCGTACGGCCAACGCCTCGTCATCGAGCATGCTCTCGTTGGCTTGAGCAGCGGAATAGCCCGGTTGGGGCAGAATGTAGTTCTCATGCGGCTCGCATTCGCGGCCTTCGCCCGAGTCGTCCCGGATTGCGATGCCCAGGCGCGAGCGTCTGTCACTGTCCGCCCGTCCCGTCACATCGGTTTGCGTGGCGAGGCCGTCCGGTCACGGGGCGGCGACGGGTCACATGTTCTGGTGAACGCTCGAGCTGTGCGCAGGGGGACTGTCGTTGTTGTCCTCCAGCTCGGCGGCGACCGAGACGGTGAGGCCGCCGAGAAGGAAGCCGACGACGGCAGCGGCCAAAGTGTTGGTGTTCATGTTGTCCTCCGAGTGTTGGTAGTGCTGTGTCGCTTCTCAGCGGCGATGCTTCGAGTGGCTGGCCTGTTCGCGTGCGGCTGCGCCGTGGTTGGACGAGCCGCTGTGAGCTTGCTTGTCAAGGGGCGTGTGGACGTGATGTGTGGAGTCATGAGCGACGTGTGAGCGGTGGTCGGTGGCCTGATCGCTCGGGTCGTTATGTCCACTGTGGTCGTCGTGTCCCTCGTGGAATTGGTGGGTGAGGGCGTGGCCCTTGCCCTTGTCGATGAGGTAGCGGTTGACCGGGAAGGCCACCACGAACGCAGCGGTGAGAGCGACGATCATGCCGAGCCAGAAGATGGGGTTCACGAGGCCGGCGTCCATGGCGCCGGGAATGGCGGCCATCACGAGGTTGTCGACGATCTCCATGGTGGCGATGGACAGGGTGTCGGCGGCGAAGACGACGCTGAGTGCCGCGAAGAACTTCAGACCTGCCTGCATCAGCGGCAGC